>JACPPN010000239.1 GCA_016190995.1 Acidobacteriota bacterium
GCTCCAAGCGCCGTACACGCGCAGGTGTGAAAGGGTTGAAGCTTCCTAACGGAGTTCTTCATTGATGCCATCGATCTAGGAGCGTGTCTGAGTAATCCGAACACGCTCTAGGAGCCCGTTCAGGCATTACTCGGACGGGCTCCTAGAGCCTGAACCCCGGAGAACGCCGAGCGCGCGCGCCCTACCGCCCCACCACGATCGTGCCGTTCATCATGCGTGAGTGCGGCGTACAGACATAGTCATGGCGGCCGGCCTGGTTCGGTGCGCGGAATACCACGCTGCCGCTCCCGACCCCTTTCAGCGGCTCGATTGACGCCCCCAGAGATTCAGCGACGAAGTCGTGCGTGACGCCCGGCTGCTCGTTGCGCAGAACGAGTCTGACTTCCTCGCCGGCCCTGATGGTGAGGGTTGGATTGGGCATCCGGGTCCCGTCGACATAGAACGCCATCTCCCGCGCGACGAGCACGATCTCGTGCCGTCCGGAACGAGGATCCGCGACGACCGGAATCAAGGCCATGATCCCAGCGACCGCCAGCATCAGCGCGGTCACTGTCGTCACCCGTACCGGCCTGGACGAGAGTCTTACCGGATCGAATGCCAATCGCATCCCTTTACCCCACCATCATGCCGGTCGCATACATCACGACGAAGCCTGCAAGCAGGCCCGCCATCACGTGGCCGGCCGCAAAGAACTGCGTCACCGGGCGATCGCCAGCCATCTGGCGAGTGATCTGCACGACCACCTGGGCGATGGCACCAGCGCCAACCGCCAGGAACAGCACGGACCAGAGCGGCGAATACACGACGCCGCCAAGCCACGCGCCGGCGATGGTCGGCACGCCGCCGATCAGGCCCAACTTCACGAGGTCGGCCGTCCGAACGCGACTACGGGAAAGCGGCGCGACAATCGCCAGCCCCTCCGTCGTGTTGTGGAGCGTGAAGCCGATGATCAACACCGTCCCGAGCGCCGCCTCGCCGAGCGTGAAGGCCGCCCCGATGGCCAGCCCCTCGCCAAAGTTGTGCAGGCCAATCCCGATCGCGACCAGGAGCGCCAGCATCCAGCCCGAATCTCCCAGTTCGTAAACGCGGCAGCGATGGGACTTCAGCCAGGCGGCTAACGTCTCCAGCGCGAGGTAAGCGCCCAGGGCACCAAAAATGAACAGCACAGTCCCCTGGAACGAGTCGGGAACCTCTCTGGCGATTTCCAAGCCCTCATCAGTGGCATCGACGAGCAGAAAAAGGAGCAACCCAATCGTGAGCGCCAGCACGAAATCGAGCGGACGGGGGCCAAGCCGCGACACCAGCGGGAACCAGAGCAGCCCAATGGCGACCGGTAGCACGCCGACGTAAATCCCCAGCATCGTGAACAGCCCCAGCGACCGAAGATCGGCCTGGGGCGTCGGGACCGCAACCGCGATCTCATGGTCGAAGGTGACCCCCGTCGAGGTCACGATCCGCAGCACGTGCGCCTCACCGTGCACCCACGGATACGGGATGCGCAGCTCGGTCCGTCCGAGGTGATCGAGCTCGGTGCCTCCTCGATCCGCCGAGAACGACCAGTACGCCTCGTCGACCTGCACCTGCGCGATCTTCACGGGGTCCGGCCCATCGTTCATCAGGGCCACAAGAATCCCGTCCGGCCGCAGCTCGACGCGCTGGAAGGTCAGGCGTTCGACGGGGGGATAGTTGTCGCCGCGAAGGGCGTCGGCCGGTCCCCACCACAGGATCACGGCGACGAGGGCCGCGAGAAGCAGCAGCGGCACGATCGCGACGATCCAGACCCGCCCTCGCCCGCCTGGCGCAGCCATCCGCGGATCGGCGTCAGGTTTCATACGTACTTCTCCGCGCCCGGAACAACCCCATCCAGCCCAGCTCCGCGAACTCGCTCTGGTGAGCGTGGAACATGAAATCGCCCGGATATCGAAACCTCGTTTCCAGGATGGCGCGCTCGCCCTGGCAGAGCATGACCGTATCGGTATGCTCCATCGTCTCGACCCGAGTGCCCGTGCGGAAGACGTCAAAGAACATGCCGTGAAGATGGAAGCTGTTGACGGGATCGAACTCGGTGACATTGACCAGATAGATGCGAAGGGGCCGCTCCAGTTCGACCTCGATCGGCGCGTTCATGTAGAAGTTCGCGATGCTGTTGACCGCGTACACCTCGTTGTCGCGGTCGAAGTTCGTATCGAACGCGTTCATCACCATGATCAGTTCATCGGCCGGCGGCCGCCCGTCGCGTGGATCGACGAGGAACACACCGTAGAGTCCCTTGTGAATATGACGCTTGAGCGGGGCGGTGTGGCAATGGTACAGGTGCAGTCCGTGAGGTGCGGCGTCGAACTCGTACACGAACTGCTCGCCCGGCAACACTTGCTGCGAGGGCAGCGAACCGTCCATCTCCGGCGGATGCCACCCGTGGAAGTGAACTGAGTGCGGGTGCACCCCCTGGTTCACGAACCGGACCCGCACACGATCGCCTTCGGTGGCACGAATCGTCGGACCCGGAACCTGGCCGTTGTAGGTCCATGCGGGAAAGTAGACGCCCGGCACGA
The DNA here is from genome assembly GCA_016190995.1 of Acidobacteriota bacterium. Lineage (GTDB taxonomy): Bacteria > Acidobacteriota > Vicinamibacteria > Vicinamibacterales > JACPPN01 > JACPPN01. The sequence goes on from JACPPN010000239.1 coordinate 2,553, forward strand.
TCTCTATTTCACGGTCGACGGCATAGAGCTCGTATTCCCTGAGCAGCGTGCCATCCGCGCGCCGCGTCTCCCGATAGAACTTCAAGCGCTCGGCCGGCGGAAGATTGGAGAAATTCCAGGCGCGCAGATATGCGGAAGGGTCGAAAATCGACGTATCGACACGACCAACCGGGCCCATGGCATGAATTGCGTGGTCCAGATGCTCGCGCCGGGCGCCGGGATCGTCCGCCCGGCGCCCGCGCAAGACGGCGGTGCCACCCGCCAACGTCGCGAGGGCGCTCTGGATCCAAGTCCGCCGAGTCAGACTGGCCGTCTCAGGTCTCATGAATTTTGATGATTCAAAATAAATGATTGCCCATGGCAAAGTCAAGCGATACGCTCGTAGACGTCTTTTGAAGCCTCTGTCCTTCGCTGCAAATCGAGAGCGCCAGTCATGTTTCCAAGCCGAACCGTCGAAAATTATCTAAAGGCCATACTCCAGGCAGAAATCGCGCTGCCGCCGGAACAACTCCTCCCGATGGGACAGCTCGCGGCCGCTCTCGGGGTCGCGCCGGGGACCGCGACGACCATGATGAAGGCATTGGCGGAAGCGGGCCTCGTTCGCTACGAACCCTATGCGGGGGTACGGCTGACCGCTCCTGGTGAGAAGCTGGCGGCGCTCGTGCTCCGAAGACACCGGCTGATCGAGCAGTTCCTCGTGCAGGTGATGGGGATGAGCTGGGCGGAAGTGCACGATGAGGCCGAGCAACTGGAGCACGCGGTCTCCGAGCGGCTCATCGAGCGTATTGATGACATGCTCGGCCGGCCGCAGGTCGATCCGCATGGCGACCCGATTCCCGGCCCCGAGGGCATGGTCGCCCAACGGGAGTATGCGAATCTTCTTTCCTGTCCCCTGAAGACGCCGGTCGTCGTCGTCCGCGTGACCGATCAGGGTCCAGATTTTCTACGGTTCATCGAAGACAATGAGCTCAAGCCCGGCCGGTCGATCGAGGTCGAACACCGCGATGCCGCGGCAGACGCGGTGATCGTCCGCAGGGATGCGCACCGAGTCACGATCGGAATGCGCGCGGCGTCCAAGCTCCTCGTCGAGGTCGTATAGCAAGCTTCGCCCCAGACCGCCGCGTGACGGGCCCGAGGGTTGGAACGGCGGGGCGCCGTGTACCAGGCAGCGGACGCTACATCAGCCAGGCGTACCCAATCTTCAGGAAGAAGGTTCGATCGGTCTGGGTCAGGTCGACGCTTCGGGTGCCGAGTGCGTTGTCGGAATACCCCACGAGCAGCACCGTCTGCGGGTTCAGCTTGTAACTGAACAGATACTGCGAGAACAGCCGCCGCGTCTTCGATTCGACGGGAACCAGGTACGCAGTGGTACTCCGGTCGATTCGTGTGTGCTGGAGGATCGCCCGGACGAAGGTGCGAACGTTGAAGTGGTAGAGCAGATTCGCCTGCGTCAGGTTGGCGGTGAACAGATGCCCGCCGCCTTTCACGTCGAGCCGGTGGTACTGGTGAGCAATCGTTCCATTGATCCGGCGTGCGAGCGCGAACTCGATCCGCGGCCTGACCTCCCGCATTTCCGCCTGGCGGCTGTTGACCACATCGATGACGTTGCCGGCCCGCGCGTCGGCGAGTACCGCGAAGTTTCCCGTCGGCCGCAGCTCGAACCAGATCGCCCGGCGGCGGTTGTTGTTGTAGGTCCGACCGTCGTAGTACTCGCTGTTGGGAGCGACGATGAAGGTCAGGCGCGATTGCATCGGGCCGTAGTAGGAGATGTTGGCGTCCGCGCCCCACTCCTCCCGCTCGCTGGCGAAGTCGGTGATGTAGTTCGAAATCAGTGACAGCTCGAATCGGCTGAACCACTGTTGCGGCCGGCTCCAGATCGTCCGGTGAATCCCCGCAGCCCCTGTCCGGACGCCGGCGCGCGGCTCAAAGCCGCCGTCGACGCGGAACTCCGGCGAGAGTCCCCCCTGTCTCGCCCACCACGACCAGTTGCGCGTCGAATGGTTGTAGGCGAGGAAGTACGCCCCACCCGCGAACGCGCCATGCGGTTGGCCATAGGCGCCGGCAACGGCCGCCGGGTAGGTTGTGGAGGATCCCAGCAGCTGAAAACGGATGCTATCGGCGTTGGTGAATCGCAGTTGACCGTCGACGCCGGCGGCACGATTGAAGTACTCGTGGCCCTCGCGGCCGACGTAAATACCCCCGATCGTCGACGTCCGGCCCACGTCGCCGCGGTACCGCACGACGGTCGAGGTATACCCCTGCGCGAAAGACCCGAACGACGACGACTCGTAGGCCGGAAAGACGATATTGGTGACTTCATCCCGTGCCAGGAACACGCCGAACGCGCTGCCCGACTCCTTGCCTGTCACCTTGCCGCCCCAGGAGGGATCGACGACGGTGCGCGTGAAGAGCGCCCGAATCGGCGTCGCGAAGAAGTCAGCGCTCTCCAGGAAGAATGGCCGCTTCTCCGGGTAGAACAGCTGGAACCGCGTGTTGATTTCAAGTTGCGCGGCGTCGGCCTCGACCTGATAGAAGTCGGGGTTCACCATCGTGCCGAGCGTGACGTTCGGCGTGACACTCCAGCGCGCCGTCAGCCCTGCTTGCGGGTCGGTCGGACCGAACTCCATGCGGCCCGACGGAAACGCAGCGCGACGATCCGTGCGCGCCAGAGTAAACGTGGGATCGAGCTCGAGGTTGAGCCCCGGCTTCACACCTTGGATTCCCGTGAGCTTGTCAAGCTGGCAGATCGTGCACGAGCGGTCGCGCGCGGTATAGGCGGAGCGCATGCGCCGCCGGACCGAACGCGGCAGGTCGCGCATGGCGACGAAGCCCCACGTTTGTTCTTGTGAGTGCCGCGGGAAGCGGATCGATGAGAACGGCAGCGCCACCTCGACGATGTACCCTTCCGGGGTGACGTGGCCGGCCGCTTCCCAGATGGCGTCCCACGACCAGTCCTCGGACCCATCGACATCGCTGTTGATGGCGTCCATCTGCACGCCGAGCGGGTTGACGCGGAATTGATACGCCCGTCGCTGGTCGTTGAACGTATCGAGAAGAAAGCCGACGGTGTCATCGAGATACGGGCTGTCGCGATCGGCGAGATGCGCGCGGATGGCCGCCGGATCGCGGTCAAAGGCGCGAAAGGCCACATACAGATTGTCACCGTCGTGCGTGACGAGCGCCTCGGTGCGCTCGACGGGCGGCGTGTTATCGCCGGGCTGCCACTCGTACTGCAATGGAATGACGACAGCATCGCGCCAAGCCGCCTCGTCGAGGACGCCGTCGACTGAAACGGGCGAGGTGGCGCGAGCGGCTTGGAACCGTTGCGGCGCCGCTCGTTCCTGGCCCGCGGCGGGTGGAACGGCCACCCACAAGGCGCCCGCAAGCGTGAGACCGATCGCCCAACCTGACGAGGCCCCAAGACGCAGGTTCTCCACGCACGCCACCAGACTAGCCTAGGAAATGCCGTTCTTTTGCGAGAGGGTGGAAACACGCTCGATCGCGCAAAAGGCTACCACAGACCGCACAGCGCGGCTGCCCCGCAACCCAACGAGTGCGCACCCGCGCTAGCGTCGGGCCCGCCGATCCAGTAGAACAAACGCTTTCCTCTGAGGAAAACACGTTCTCCAGCGTTTGTTCTACCCAGCACACGAAGTCAGGATAGTACCAGACTTTGCGCTGTCTCCTTCGGTCGTGAATCAGGGGTCTTCAGCGTCCAGGATCCAATCGCGCGGTCGCGTCAGTCGCCGGACCTGGACCGAGCGTGCGACATCTTATCGCAAGCTCTCCATGATTTCGTCGAGCGCTTCTTTGGACGGCCGCACCTTCCCGATGGGCAAGGTCGCGAGTGGCTCGTCGACGAGATTCAGCAGGTCGGTGAAGCTTGCGCGATGGGGCTCGACGTAGATCACGCCGGTCGCGAATTCGCCCCGGCGGGCTGTCTCGTGCAGCACACGCAAGGCCTGCAGCTTGTCAGTCGGAGCGTAGTCGGTCTCGAGCTTTTTCAAATACAGCGTCGATCCATCGTGCATCGTCACCGCGGTCGTCGTGCCGGGGTCGTAGTCGATCGAGAGGTCCTCGAAGAACGGGACGAAGCTGACCTCGTCGATCGGATCGTCGTGGTCCTTGACGTAGGCGTAGCTTTTCGTGGATCCCTCGTGGTCGTTGAAGGTGACGCACGGCGACAGCACGTCGATCATCGACGTGCCACGATGGCTCAACGCCGCTTTGAGAATCGCGAGCAGCTGCTTCTTGTCCCCAGAGAACGATCGCGCGACGAAAGTGGCGCCCAGCTCGATCGCCAGCGCGCACGTGTCGATCGCGGGGAGCTCGTTGACGACGCCGGTCTTGAGCTTCGAACCGAGATCCGCGGTCGGTGAGAACTGTCCCTTCGTCAGGCCGTAGCAGCCGTTGTCTTCGATGATGTAGATGATGGGCAGATTGCGGCGCATCAGGTGCACGAACTGGCCAATCCCGATCGCGCCCGTATCGCCGTCGCCGCTGACGCCAATGGCAATCAGCTTGTGGTTCGCGAGCATCGCGCCGGTCCCGACCGACGGCATCCGGCCGTGCACGGCGTTGAAGCCGTGCGCGGTGCCCAGGAAATAGGCGGGACTCTTGCTCGAGCAGCCGATCCCCGACAGCTTGATCACACGCCGGGCATCGACGCCCATCTCCCAGAACGCCTCGATGATCCTCTCGGAAATGGCATTGTGGCCGCAGCCGGCACAGAGCGTCGTCTTGCCGCCGCGATACTGCTGCATCTCGAGCCCGATGCGATTGACTTTCTTTCCAGGTCGCGCCACTGGCGTTGTCATGATGTTACGCGTCGGAAGGTCAAAAGGGTTGCAAGGTCCGACTACTCTCCTCTGCCGGCGGAGCCCCACGACGCCTCTTTCTTGGAGGTCTGCGGTCGCCCAACCGCCAGCTCGTGCCCCTCCTGGGCGAGGATGTCGTCGGTGACACTGCGCGCGTCGA
>JACPPN010000242.1 GCA_016190995.1 Acidobacteriota bacterium
CCTAAGACAGCCCCTAAGGCTCATGACAGAAAACTTGCTTCATCTGTCACCGTTCCGGCCTTAGGAGATGTCTAGCCCGAGTGATGCAGGCTGGAGAAGGTGCGGCACATCGCCCGGATCACGATCGAGTACTCCGCGAGGCGTCCACCCCAGATGGCGCGGCAAGAGCACTTTTGGCGACACTTGGATGGGCAGATGCCGGCCCCGAGCTGCGCTCGTCGCCCGGTCAATCGCGTGCGGTCGGCGGATGGGGTCGCGGTACACGTCTTGCTGCCGTCAGCTGCCATCCGGATCCGATCCATTGAAGCATCCGTCTTAGCTACAGTAAGATCGGGCGTTCGATAACGTGGCGACAGCCGGATCGACGCGAGGTCTCCACCCTAAGAGTTTCAGAGGTGACAACATGCGCACGCGCCTTCTGGGTGCTGCCCTAACCCGTTCCGGCCTTGCCCGGGCCGCGGTCTTCGCGACGCTTCTCACCGGCGCCTGGGACGTGTGCGCCCAGACGCCGTTCGTTCCCTACTACCAGAAGAATCGCATCAAGTACGACAAGTTCGACTGGCAGATCTACACGACGGATCACTTCGAGATTTACTACTACCCCGAGCTCGAACGGCACCTCGAGCGGGTGGCGGGGTACGCGGAAAGCGCCTACCAGCAGATCAGCGCGGACCTCAAGCACGATCTGGCCTTCAAGGTTCCGCTGGTCCTCTTCAAGACGCACAGCGAGTTCGAGCAGCAGAACGTGCTGGCCGAAGACGTGCCTGAAGGCGTGGCGGCGTTTGCGGAGCCGCAGCGCGACCGCATGGTGCTCCCCATCGACGAACCTTCCGATCAGCTCTATGGCCTCATCGTCCACGAGCTGAATCACATCTTCGAGTTCGACATCATCCCGCGATCGCTCATTCGGCGCGGCATTCCCCTGTGGGTCGATGAAGGGCTGTCCGATTACATGCGCGGCACGTGGGATCCGCTCGACCTGATGATGGTGCGCGACGCCGCGGTGGCGGACATCATTCCGAAGATGAGCGACCTCGAAGGCTACGGTATGTCGGCGAATCCGCGGCTGATCTACAACCTCGGCCACGCTGTCTTCGAGTTCATCGAGTCGCGCTGGGGCAAGGAGGGCATTCGCCAGTTCCTCTTTTCGCTGAGGAAGAGCGTCATCGGCGGCGGGGACAACGCCTACGAGGAAGCGCTCAACCTCAAACCGGACGAATTCGATGAGGCCTTCGACAAGTACCTGAAGGACCGGTTCAAGCCATTCCGCGACAAGGAGCGGCCGGCGGACTACGGCAAGAACCTCGCGCCCAATCCCGAGAAGACCAAGTTCCCGGCCGTCGTCTCGATCGAGCCGTCACCCTCGGGAGATCTCATCGCGGCGGTCGCGGTGAACCGCAAGGACGGCGAGCTCGACATCGTCCTGTTGTCCGCCAAGGACGGCCAGGTCATTCGCAACCTGACGCCCGGGTTCGACAAGGATCGCGGGTTCGAGTACATCGCGCAGCCCAGCGGCCTCGGGCGCTTCAACAACGTCCCGTGGATCTCCTGGTCGCCGGTCGGGGACCGTATCGCGTATTTCGCGCGGACCGAGAAACGGAAGACGCTCATCATCCAGAACGTGCTGACGCGGAAGACCGAGCAGCGGGTCGGGATCAAGGCCGTCGACGAGCCGGAGTCGCCGAACGTCGCGCCGGGAGGCCGCCAGGTGGCGTTCGCGGGGCTGCAGGGGGCGGTGGGCGATATTTTCGTGCTCGACCTCGACACGCTCGAGATCAAGAACGTCACGAAGGATGATTTCGCAGACTACGCGCCGGTCTATTCACCTGACGGCAAGTCCATCGTCTATCTCGCGAGGGTGAGCGGTAACAACAAGCTGTTTCGAGTGGATCTGGCAGGCGGTACCAAGACGCAGCTCACCTTCGGCACCCACGACGAGGGGGCCGCGAAGTTCGTGGACAACGACACGCTGGTGTTTTCCTCGACGGCGGTCGATCCGCGGACGGAGTTGTCCCCCGAGGCGGCGCGTAACGGGAACATCTACAACCTGTGGACCCTCGGGCTGCAGACCGGCGAGCTCCGGCAGTACACCGACGCGCTCGGTGGCAACGTCTCGCCGGTGGTGCTGCGCGGCGAGACGGATCGCATCGCCTTTGTCACCTACTACAAAGGGGAATACGGCATCCATACCCTGACCCGCAAGGAGCCGCTCCACAGCGTCGCGACCAGCGACTTCGGCGCGCCCGGACCGATCATCGACTTCCAGGCGCCGCTCACCCACACGTTGATCACGGCGAACAAGAAGAAGAAGGGGACGTTCGAGAAGCTGTTTCTCGAGGGCCGGCCGCCGGTGAACGTCGGGGTCACGAGTGGCGGCGACGTGTTCGGCGGATCTCAGCTGACCTTCACCGACGTGCTGGGCGATCAGCAGTTCAATGTGTTCGCGGCCTCGATTTCGCAGTACCGGACGCTGTCGTTCTCCTACATCAATCTCGCCCGGCGGTTCCAGTACGCCGCACAGGGGTTCTCGCAAACCCTCTTCTACTACGGTCTGCAGCCGGGTCTGCTGTTCGATCCGGCGCTCGGGTTTCTCAGCCGTGACGATGCGATCGCCACCCGCACGATCCGCGGCGGCAGCGTGTACGGGATCTTTCCGTTCAACCGGTACGCGCGCCTGGAAGTGTACGGCGGCGTGCAACAGTACCGCGAGCAGTACAACGACCCGGCGCTCGAGCAACTGGCCGGCGAATACCAGCAGCAACAGTTCGGCACGCAGGTCTTCCGCAACGGCACGTTCGTGCCGCTGGGCATCGCGGTCGTTCAGGAAACGACCATCTTCCGCGAATTCGGACCCCTGGCCGGCAACACGTTCCGCATCGGGTACGAAGTGGCGCCGAAGGTCGGCAACACCCTGAGCCGGCAGACCTTCGACCTCGACGCCCGGTACTACCTGCGCCTCGCGACCTCGGGCGTCCTGGCACTCCGCTTCCGCGGCCTGAAGAGCTGGGGCGAATTCCCCGACTTCCTCTTCTACGGCGGCAACTCGGAGCTGCGCGGGTACCGATATCTCGAGTTCATCGGTCACCGCGCGTTCTTCGCGAACGCCGAGCTGAGGTTCCCGCTGATCGAAGCGATGGCGACGCCCATTGGCGTGCTCGGCGGGATTCGCGGCGTGTTCTTCTTCAACGTCGGCGCGGCCGGCCTGAACAACGCGCCGTTCAAGGTGTTCGAGAGGAAGACCGAGCGGGTGACGCCTGTCATCGGGTACCGGTTCAATCCGCAGACGGAAGACTTCGAAGTCATCAACGGGCAGCCTCGCGTCATCTCCGGTTTCCGGCTCAAGGACGGCCGCGCGTCGTACGGGATCGGTCTCGAGACGTTCGCGCTCGGCTTCCCGATTCATTTCGATTGGTCGTGGCGGACCTTGTTCAACCGGGACTGGGAGGACGTGCTGTTTTCCACCGAAGGCGGCAGCTCGCGGTTCCGCAAGCCGCGATTCGACGTCTGGATCGGGTACGACTTCTAGCGCCCAGGATCCCGCCGGGACGATTCGATTGGTCTTCGACCCATGCGTCCCTGTTCCAGGGTAGTCACCCTGCTGCTCGACTACCTCGAAGGACGCCTGCTCCCGGCTGTTCGGGCGGAGCTGGACGAGCATCTCTCGAGGTGCCCGAGCTGTGTGTCGCAGGTGCGGACCTACAGGTCGACCGTCTCGCTGCTCAAGTCGTTGAGGGAAGAAGATCTCCCGCCGGAGCTGCGCACCACCCTCCACAGCTTTCTCGCCAGGCAGTCGGAGAATTGATCCCTCGATTCATTGATCTCAATCCTCACATGAGCCTCCCCGCGAAGCGCCCTTCCGAGTCTGCGACCGAGATGGTGCAGGTCGTGCTACCCAATGACGCGAACCCGCTCGGATTCATCCTGGGCGGCGCGGTCATGCATCTCATCGACATCGCCGGCGCGATCGCCTGCCATCGGCACACCCGGACCCTCCTCGTCACCGCGGCGGTCGACGATCTGCAGTTCCTCCATCCGATTCGTGTCGGCGACCTGATCATCCTCAAGTCGTGCGTGACCGCCACGTTTCGAACGTCGCTCGAGGTGGAAGTGGAAGTGTTCTCGGAGGAGACGCTGACGGGCGTGCGGCGGCTGACGAGCCGCGCCTACCTGACCTTCGTCGCCATCGATCCGCAGGGCAATCGCGTGTCGGTCCCCCCGGTGCTCCTTGAAACCGACGAAGAGCGCCGGCGCGCCGAGGATGCGAACGCGCGCCGCGTGGAGCGCCTGAAGACAAAACAATCGCTCAAGAGCCCGACACCGTAACCTCTGCGCGGACCTGGGCTCGGGATTCGGGATTGGGGATTCGGGATTGGGGATTCGGGACCAGCAGGAGGATGAAAAAGGCTCACCACAGAGCGCACAGAGCACACGGAGTCCAGATAGTAC
>JACPPN010000235.1 GCA_016190995.1 Acidobacteriota bacterium
AGCTCAGCTGGGAGAGCGCCGCGTTCGCAACGCGGAGGTCGGGAGTTCGAGCCTCCTGCCGTCCACCAACCTAATCCCTCGAAAATCCAATAGGAATGGCCGCGATCGCGCAGAGCGACCCGACCGCGCGCCAGCCGGCGCTCGCGCTGCTCGAGACCGAATAGCCTCGTAGCGCCGACATCGAAACGCCTCCCGGCGAATCCAGCCCCCATCCTGCGCCCAGGTGCACTCTTGCCGCATGGAGAGTCGCAGTGTAAATGGTCTTGACTTGCCGCACGCATTGGGGCCACTATCGGCCGTCGGGCCGGCCTTCGTGGGCGGTGCCGGCCTCTCTTCTCGTCCATCACGAAACCGGCCGCGCTCCAGGGTCCGGCGTCGGTAGGCGCTGGCAATCGCCGTGGCAACTTGTCCGTATTGTCATTCGCACCTCACCGCGACGCATGTGTGCGCCAGGCGCGCGTCGAGGTTTTTCAAGTGGATCTCGATATTGCTGGCATCGGCCACTATCGGCGGGGTCATCGGAGCCGCGCTGTTCAGCACGATCGGCAACGCGGATCTCGGTCTGATCGGCTTGCTGACCGGCGCCATCGCCGCCTTCGTCATCCTCCGCTCGATGCAGCGCCCCTGGCTGTTCTGATAGCCTCAAGATCAATCAACTGCGGGGACATCACAATGCCTATCTACGAGTACGTCTGCAAAGAATGCGAACACCGGTTCGAAGCACTTGTCCACGCGGGTGGCACTGCCGCGTGTCCGAACTGCCAGAGTGAGAGGCTCGAACGACTGCTTTCAGTGTTCGCCGTGAGCACGAAGAGCAGTGGAGCCCGGATGACTGGGCCGGCGCCTTGTGGCGCTTGCGGGGACCCGCGCGGCCCAGGCGCATGCTCGATGGATTGATATCAGCGTACGACCCGTGAGGACCTCCAGGTCCACAACTTGCATTCGGCGCATCGCTAAGGAGAGACCGCCATGTACATCCTGAGCTGGATCCTCTTCGGCCTGATCGTCGGGGCGATCGCGAAGCTGGTGATGCCCGGGCGCGATCCGGGCGGGTTCATCGTCACTATCGCGCTGGGCATCGCAGGCGCGCTGCTGGGCGGATTCATCGGTCGAGCGCTGGGGTGGTATGCGCCAGCCGAGCCGGCTGGATACCTCATCTCGATAGTCGGCGCGATCATCCTGCTGGTGGCCTACCGCATGGCGGTCGGCCGGCGCGTCTGAGCGCGGCGACTGAGCCTTTCGTGCCGGACGGTCGGTCGTTTGCCGGCCAACGCGCCGGATCGTGGGCCGTGCGCTTGACACCTCGCCGAGCGGCTGGTGAAATAGCCGGCCATGGCTGTCCCCCGCGTCTCGAAAGAAGATCTCAAGCGACGTCTCGAATCGGCCGACCCGGCGGCGCGTCCCGTGATCCTCGATGTACGGCTGAAGTATCCCTACGAGCACAGCTCGTTCAGGCTGCCCGGTGCCATTCGAATGATGCCGCAAGCGATCGACATCACCGCGCTCCCGCGTGACCGCGAGATCGTCGCGTACGACTCGGATCCGGATGAGCTCGTGAGCTCGCGGGTAGCCGCGACTCTCATCCGCCACGGATACAAGGCGAGCGCGCTCCGAGGCGGCATCTCCGACTGGATGACCGCCAAGTTCCCGGTGGAAAACAAGCCGGCACCCCAGGCGGCGCCGCCGGCGCCAGGATCGCTCAAAGGCTGAATACGGCTTCCGATTCTTCTGCGCGACTCAAGGTTCCTTCGCCAAGTCCTTCAGCTCGCCCGCCGCAGCGAACTCCGGGGCGTCCGGCGTTCACGTGTTACCGAAGACCAAGCACTCCACATTTCATCATGGCTTGTCGAAGACTCGCCCTCACCTCATGGTGCGTTGCGGCCGTGACGAGCGTCATGCTCGCTCAGGCACCCGGCGGTTCGGCCGCTGACATCGCGCGCGCGCTGCAGGAGAAGTACGACGGCGTTCGGGACTTCTCCGCCAGCTTCGTCCACACGTACGAGGGAGGCGTTCTGCGCAAGAAGACCACCGAGAGCGGGAGCGTGCTCATCAAGAAGCCCGGAAAGATGCGCTGGGAGTACATCCAGCCCGAGACGAAGCTCTTCGTCTCCGACGGCCTGAAGATCTACTCCTATGTGCCGGCGGACAAGCAGGTCATCGTCAGCTCGGTGCCGGCCGACGACAGGGCAACAACGGCGGTCCTCTTCCTGGCCGGAAAGGGCAGCCTGATGCGGGACTTCGACGTCAGCTTCGCGAACGGCGCGTCCGGGCTCGGTCCGACCTATAACTTGAAGCTCGTCCCGCGCCAGAAGCAGCAGGAATACGATTGGCTCATTGTGGGAGTCGATCGAACCACCTACCAGATCCGGTCGCTGGTCACGGGCGACGCACAGGGAGGCAGGTCGACCCTGACCTTCTCGAATCTCAAGGAAAACGTGGGACTGGCCGATAAGGTGTTTACCTTCAAGATCCCACGTGGGGTCGATGTCATCAGCAATGGCCAAGCAGGCGACTGATCGCTCCCCAGCGGGTCGCGCGTTCGGACCGTCAAAGGCAAAGCCCACCGCTCTTCTCTTCGCCCTTGTCCTGACATGCGGGTGCGCCGCCGCGACCGCGATGCGAACCGGGCGGCAGGCGGAGAGCCAGCGGGACTACGACCGCGCCGTCGTGGAATTCACGAAGGCGCTCCGGCTCAAGCCGAACGACAAAGACCTGCGGGTGTCGCTGCAGCGTGTCAAGCTCCGCGCCGCGCAGGATCACTTTGCGCGCGGCCGGCGACTGGCCGGTCTGGGACGCTTCGAAGAGGCGCTGGTCGAATACCAGATCGCGTCGGAGCTCAATCCGACGAGTGGCCAGATCGAGGAAGAACTGCGTGACACGCGGCACAAGCTGCGCGCGAAGCTGACGGTCAGCCGGGAAGGCAAGACGGAGCTGGAGACGCTCATCGAGCGCGCGCGCGAGCTGCGACCTCCGGGGCTCGATCTGCCGCAGGGCCTGAAGGTGCCCGAATCGCTGGTCTTCCGGAACGCCAGCAGCCGCGACGTCTTCACGGCGTTCGCCCGCTTTGCCGACATCAACGTCGTCTTCGATCCCGCGTTCCGCGATTCCGCTATCACAATCGACCTGCGCAACTCGTCCTTCGAGGACGCCCTGACGTCGGTCGCCACGAGCACCCGGAACTTCTATCGCGTGACGGCACCGCGCACCATCACGATCATTCCGGATTCACCGGGCAAGCGCCGCGAGTACGAGGAGGAAGTCGTTCGCACGTTTTACCTGAGCAACGCCGATCTCAAGGAAACCATCGATCTGCTCCGCATTGTCGTCGATGCACGCCGCGTCGCTCCGGTGGCAGCGACCAACGCCATCACGATCAAGGACACGCCGGAACGCATCGAAGCCGCCGCCCGCGTCATCCGCGCGATCGACAAGGCCCGTCCGGAAGTGATCATCGACGTCGAGCTCCTCGAGGTGGACCGCACCCGCCTGCGGGAGTTCGGCCTGCAGATCGCGTCGCCCGGATCGGCGGGCGTGGACGTCGGCGTGGACGTCAACAAGGAGAGCCTCACCGTTCGGGATCTGCGCAACATCACACAGTCCGACATCTTCGTCACGAACGTGCCGGGGCTGTTCTATCGTCTGCTCAAGACAGATGCGAACACGCGCATCCTCGCGAACCCGCACCTGCGCACGTCGGAAGGGCTAGGCGCCCAGGCGCGGTTCGGTGAGCGTGTGCCCGTGCCCGTGACGACGTTTTCACCGCTCGCTGCCGGCGGCGTCGCGCAGCAGCCCATCACATCGTTCACATACGAGAACATCGGCGTGAACATCGACATCACGCCGCGCACTCACCACAACGATGACGTGTCGCTGGCGCTGAAGGTGGAGGTGAGCAGCATCGCGGGCACCGGTTTCGCCGGGCTTCCGACCTTCGGCAGCCGTTTGATCAACACGACGATCAGACTCCGCGATGGTGAGACCAACATGCTCGCGGGCCTGATCCGCGATGACGAGCGCCGCGTGCTGTCAGGGGTTCCCGGCCTGAGTGATGTCCCGGTCGTCGGAAGAATCTTCGGGCACAACCGGAAGGAAACGCAGGAAACCGACATCATCCTCACCCTGACGCCGCACATCATCAGGGTGCTCGACCTGGAGGAATCCGATCTTCGCCCGTTCCGGGTGGGACGCGATACGTCCGCCCCGATGCTCGAGATCGGTCCGCCTCCCGAGATTCAATTGCCGCAGCCCCAACCCGCGCCCGTCAAGCCGCCGGAAAAGCCCCCGACACCGCCCCCCTGAGCTAGCCAGGGAAAAAGGGCTCACCACAGAGTGCACA
>JACPPN010000238.1 GCA_016190995.1 Acidobacteriota bacterium
AATTGCGTTGACCGTCCCCCATTCGGGAAGGTTCTTGGGCGTTACGTTTGTCCACGTCTTACCCGCGTCCCGCGAGACGTGCACCAGGCCGTCGTCGCTGCCCGCCCAGAGGACGCCGCGCTCGATGGCCGACTCTTCGAAGGCGTAGATTGTCGGGTAGATCTCCACGCCGGTGCCTTCGGCGGTGATCGGCGCGCCGCCGTAGCCCTGCTTGCTCTTGTCGTTGCGGGTCAGGTCGGGGCTGATGACCTGCCAGCTCTGCCCCTCGTTCGTCGTCTTGTGGACGAACTGCGACACGAAGTAGAGCGTGCCAGGATCGTGCGGCGAGATGCGCACCGGCGCGTGCCACTGGAAGCGGTACTTGATGTCACGCGGCGCCTGCCCCCAGATGTCCTCGGGATACGGCCGGATCGCGCGGGACGTACCGGTGGTGTGGTCGTAGCGGTACAACTCGCCGCGGTAGTGACCCGAATATACGATGTTCGGATTGGTCGGGTGCGGCGCGATATGGCCGCTTTCACCGCCCGAGACCGCGTACCAGTGCTGCGTGGGCGTGATGCCGAACGTCACGCGGCTCGGCACGCTGATCGTGCTGTTGTCCTGCTGCGCGCCATAAAGGCGATACGGGAACTGATTGTCGACGGCTACGCGATACAGCTCGGCCGTCGGCTGATTGAGCTGGGTGGACCACGTCAGCCCGCCGTTGTACGTCACGGCCGCGCCGCCGTCATTGCCGTTGATGAGGACCTGCGGATCGTTCGGGTTGATCCACAGATCATGATTGTCGCCGTGCGGCTGCCGGAGCGACCTGAACGTGCGGCCGGCATCCGTGGACTTGTAGAGACGGGTATTGAGCTCGTAGACGACGTTGGGGTCCTTGGGATCGGCGTAGACATGGTGATAGTAGAAAGGTCGCTGCTGCAGCTCGTGCTCGGCATTCACGAGCCGCCACGTCTGACCCGCGTCGTCAGACATGTAGAATCCCGGATCGTTTTCCGCCTCGACCATCGCCCAGAGGCGGTTCGTGTTGGCCGGCGACACGGCAATGCCGATTCTTCCGAGCAGGCCTTTCGGCAGTCCGCCGACGAGCTTGGTCCATTTCGTCCCGCCATCCGTCGTCTTGAAGATGCCGCCGTCGGGTCCGCCGCTGAACATCACCCACGGCTTCCGTTCCATGCGAGACATCGCGGCGTAGAGGATGTTTGGATCCTTCGGATCCATCACCAGGTCGACCGCGCCGGTCTGGTCGTTGATGAAGAGCGCCTTCTCCCAGGTCGTGCCGCCGTCCCGCGATCGAAAGATGCCGCGGTCTGGGTTGGGGCCGAAGCCGTGACCGTTGGCGGCGACGTAGAGCAGATTGGCGTCGCGCGGATGAATCCGGATGCGCGCGATCTGGCCGCTTTCCCGCAGCCCGATGTGCCGCCAGGTCTTGCCGCCGTCGGTCGACTTGTAGACGCCGATGCCCGGCGAGACGTTGCCGCGCATGCAGGCCGATCCGGTGCCGACGTAGATGACGTGGGGATCCGAGTCGGCGACCGCCACGGCCCCAATCGAGCCGGCCTCGATGAACCCGTCGGAGATGTTCGCCCAGGTCTCGCCGGCATCGGTGGTCTTCCACACGCCGCCACCGGCCGCCCCCATGTAGAACGTGTGGTGCTCGGAGGGCACGCCGGTCACGGTGGTGACGCGCCCGCCGCGCGTCGGGCCGACCGACCGGTAGCGCATCGCCTGGTAGGCGGAAGGATCGACGACGGTGTTGGCGTCGGCGGTGGCGCGGGCCTGCATCGGTGTGGGCTGGACGGCGGACATCCAGGCCAGGGCCGTCCCGGCGAGTGCGAACCAGAGCTTTTTCATAACGCACCTCGTTTGAGATGAATCCAGCGACCGCGCCCGCGCAACGCGGGCGGGACGCGGGCCGGGCCGGGCCGAGCCGTGCTGCGACCCGCGAGATCGCGGTGGGCGGAATGTCAAAAGGAGAAGGAGAACTGGACGATGTTCCGATTATCGGAATACCGTTTCGCTCCAAAAGTATCGTGGCCGAGCGCGTGTGTCAAGAGAGCCTGGTAGAGTGGGCGTGAGTCTTGGCCCCCCCGTTTCACCCTGACGCGACGGTGATCGCTGACGGGGGCACCCGAGCCGATATCGCGTCCCGGCCCCACCGATGGCGAAGTCAACGCGCCGTTACGTAGCGGCCGGCCGCGATCGCGGGGATGGACGTGACCCCGGCTTGTTTCATGACCAGCGCGAATTCCCGTTGGAGGATGTCCAACACCTTCGCGACGCCAGGTTGGCCGAACGACCCCAGACCCCAGAGGTACGGCCGGCCGACCGAGACCGCCGACGCGCCGAGGGCCAGCGCCTTGAAAACATCCGTGCCGCGACGGATGCCACCGTCGATGACGATCGGAACCCGACCTGCCACTGCCTTCACGATGGCGGGCAGAGCCTCAATGGTGCCGTAACCGGTTGCCGCTGACCGGCCGCCGTGATTGGAGACGTAGACGCCGTCCAGCCCGTACTTGAGAGAGAGTTCCGCGTCCTCGGGGGTCACGACGCCTTTGAGCATGAACTTGCCCTTGACAACGTCCCGCACCTGGCGGACGAAATCCCAGTCAAGCTTCGCGTCCTCGCCGGGACGATCGCCGGATAGGGCGGCGGACGTCATGGGCCTGCGCGCATTCCGGTTCCCCGCGTGACAGCCCAAGCATGCCGGCGACTTTTCGCGCACCCCCGTGTAGCCGGGGATGGTTCTCCTCATCCGTTGGTCGGTCTCGGTGTTTCTCCCCGGAAGTTGGTCGACCGTCATGGCAATCACTGGAGCGCCAGCCGCTTCGGCGCGCTGGATCAGCTTGCGCGAGACACTGAGGCTGCCATTGGGATACAGCTGAAACCAGACCGGTGCGCCGCGTGCGGCCGTGACGTCTTCGATAGACGACGTCGTGCCGGTCGAAAGAATCATCGTGTTGTCATGGGCGACAGCGGCTTTCGCCGTCGCAATCTCGCCCTCCGGGTTACAAAACATCTGGCCGCCTGCTGGAGCCAGAAAGATGGGCGTGCCCAGCCTCTTGCCGAACAACTCGATCGAGGTATCGATCTTACTGACGTTGACCAGACGCCGTGGATGGATGACGTACTTGCTGAATCCGTCACGATTCGCCGCCACCGTCGCGTCGTCGTCACTCCCGGTCGCGATATGGCCGAAATGGGCCGGGTTCATCACCGCGCGCGCCACGTCCTCGAAGTCAAAAACATTGATCGCCTGCTCGGGCGACGTGATGAGGCCTGCACCCTGCGTGCCCTGCAACTCTGCACCGAGGAGATCCTCGGCGCTCCACCCGGTGCTCATCGCCATGGCCATCAGCGGGCTGGCGGCCAGGAACTTCAAGAACTCCCTGCGGTCCGTCGACACATTTCGCGCCTTGGTCACAGCTAGCCTCCTTGGGGAACTCCCAACGCGATGGAGGGACAGCCAGGCCTGGAGTCCGTAGCCCGCAGCCTGGAGCCGGATGTCACATCAACGTTGATTAGTTGATCATTGGAGAGGTTTCAAGGCGGCACGCAGGCAAAATTCGCTGCGTCGTCAATACTGCCACTCCCTTGATAGCGCGCAACCTGGGGATACGGGCAGAGAGGGCGCGTGCGGTCGACCTTGCCGTTGGTGGTGCGGGACGCGATAACCTGCTTGGGGGCCTGCCCTGTCTCGACCCACTGCTCCAGTGCTCCCAGCATGTCGAACGTATTCGGCCCGGGGCCACCGCTACAGTGGAACATGCCCGGGACCATGAACAGCCTCAGCGCATTCGACGTGTGTTCAGGTCCTCCCACCGTCTGCACCACCTTGTTGTAGAAATTGACGCTGGTGCGCGGCGCAATCCGCTCATCATTCCACCCGTGGTACATGAGCAGTTTGCCCCCACGTTGGAAGAACGCGCTCAGATTCGGGTCAATGGGGCCCAGCGAGTCGCCGACCACCTTGTTGGCGCGCTCCAGGTCTCGATCAAGGTCAAAGGTGCGCCACGACCAGTTCGCGTCATTGAAGACCACGTACTTGAACAGCTCGACGGCAATGCCGTACGCCTCCGGACCGCCGAGCAGACGGCCCCACTCCAGCTCTGTGCCGGGCTCTAGTCCGGGGAAGATCTCGGCTCCGGTGCGCTGGCTGCGGGCGGGCCCCATGA
>JACPPN010000031.1 GCA_016190995.1 Acidobacteriota bacterium
CCTGTACGGCGTCACGATGGAGGAGCCCGGCGTGTCGAAATTGATCTCCGTGACGCTGAACTGAGGGGAGGCCGCCGCACCGAGGCGGCGCGAGGCACCGAACGGCGCGGACCGCACGGCTCGGTCCGAAGACCGATGGCTGGCATCCCGCCGGGCGAGCGGCGATCAATGAACCTGAATCCACCATCAAGAGCTCTCACCACAGAGGACGCAGAGGGCACAGAGAAAACCTTGGCCTGGACTCTGTGTGCTCTGTGCGCTCTGTGGTGAACCTCTCTCACCACAGAGGACGCAGAGGGCACAGAGAAAGCTCTAGGCTTCAGGTCGATGAACGAGGACAAAGCAAGCCGCTACCAGCGCCTCTCGCGGTGCAGCGAAATCGCCTCCATTCTCGTCAATGCGATGTTCCTTGCCGGTCTGGTCGTATCCGGCGGCTCGCTGGAGCTGCGAGAGCTGTCCGTCCGAATCGCTGCGCGGCTTCCTATCGGAGCGTGGCTCCTCCCTTGGGTCGTCGTCGGCATCTACGTCGCGCTGCTGGTCGGTATGGCCGAGCTGATTGGGCTGCCGCTCGCCTTCTACCGGGGCCATGTCCTGGAGCACCGCTACGAGCTGTCGAGGCGGCGCATCCCCGAGTGGGCCGTCGATCATCTGAAGGGTCTGGCGCTTGGCCTTGTCTGGGGGCTGCTCGCAACGTGGGTGGTCTACGGCGCCATCTGGCAGTGGGCTGCGCGTTGGTGGATCGTCGCGGCCGCGGTTTTCGGCGGCGCGATGATCCTGCTCGCGAATCTCGCTCCGGTTGTGCTGCTGCCGCTCTTCTACCGGTTCAAGCCGCTCGAGCGCGCGTCGCTGCGCGATCGTCTGGTGCAGCTCGCCGCGCGCGCACGCACTCCCGTGCTGGGCGTCTATGAATGGAGTCTCGGGGAGAAGACCCGCAAGGCAAACGCCGGCCTGGTCGGGCTCGGCCGCACGCGCCGCATCATTCTGTCAGACACCTTGCTCGATCAGTATTCCGACGACGAAATCGAGGTCGTTCTGGCGCACGAGCTCGCGCACCACGTGCATCGCGATATCTGGCAGGCCATGGCGTATGAGACGGTGCTGATTTTCGCGGGATTCTACGTGTCCGCCCGGGTGCTCTCGTGGCTGACATCGAACGCTGGAGCGGCGGCGGCGGGTGACATCGCCGGTTTGCCGGTCATTCTCCTGACCGCCGGCGGCGTCTCGCTGATTGCCGTTCCGCTCTTCAACGCGCTGTCCCGTTCCCACGAGCGTCGAGCCGACCGTTACGCGCTGGAGATGACGCGGAATCCGGCGGCCTTCATCGCGGTCATGCGACGTCTCGGCGCCCAGAATCTCGTGGAAGAGTCGCCCTCACGGCTCGTCGAGATCCTCTTTCACACTCATCCGCCGCTCTGGCGTCGCATCGAGGCGGCGCGGCGCTGGGCAAGGCCGTGAGAGGGCGATGAAGAAGGCTCACCACAGAGTTCACAGAGCACACAGAGAGCGGACCAAGGTTTTCTCTGTGCGCTCTGTGTGCGCTGTGGTGAATCAGGGGTTTGGCAGCACTACCGCGGCCGGACGACGAGCTCGCCACGCATCTCGCGGCAGCGTTCGTCGTTGGTCAGATTGCAGTAGAAGGGGAACCGGCCGACTTGATCGGCGCGGAACTCGAAGGTCACCGTCTGGCCCGCACCCGCCCGCTTGGCGATACGGTACGAGTCGATCGTGAAGCTGTGCGCGATATCCTCGGCGTGTAACGTGATCTTGACGATGTCGTCCTGGGTGACCTCGAGGTGGGCAGGATTGAAGGCGTACCGCCGTGCGTTGAGCGTGAATTCGCGCTGTGGAGGCGCGTCCTCGCGGGCGTCGAGGCGCCACATCGAGCCGGTCACTCCGAGAGTCAGCAGCACCGCCGCAGCTATCAGCACGCGAGAGCGGAATTCATGAGCTGGCGCCATAACACCCCACGTCCTTAGGTGACGGGTGAGCCGCCGGGATGGTTGGCTTGACCCACGCCCCTTTATCGGCTCTTCCGTGAAAGCGCGCCAGTCCCGGTCACGAACGCTGAAACTGCCCAAGCGTCAGGACGGCAACGGGTCGTCCACTCAGCGCCGCTCGGCGGAGACTCAGAGGGCAGCCTTACCGGTTGCGCCGGCATGTCAACGGCGCAACCTTTGGCTCCTTACCGTCGCTTGGCCGGCTCCCGACGATCGCCAGGGTGGTGCCGGCGCGGGCCCGAAAAGTCGCGTCGGTCACGACCCTGTTCGCCACCCGCGTTGCGATCCCCCTGGTCTCCACCCGATTCTCCCTGGCCGGCGGCCGCGTCTCCGGGCTCGTGCGGAAGCAGCGCCTTGCGGCTCAAACGAATCTTGCCGGAGGGATCGACGTTGATCACCTTCACGAGGACCTGTTCGCCCTCTTTGAGCTCGTCGCGTACGTCTTTGACGCGATAGTGCGCGATCTCGGAGACGTGGAGCAGCCCGTCGATGCCGGGCAGAACCTCGACGAACGCGCCGAAGTCGGTGATGCGTTGCACCTTGCCGAGATACGTCTTGTTCAGCTCGGGCGTCGCGGTGAGCTCGCGAATCATGGCGATCGCCCGGCTTGCCGACGCTTCGTCCACAGAGGCGACGTTCACGCGGCCATCGTCCTCGACGTCGATCTTGACGCCCGTCTTGTCGATGATGCTTCGAATCATCTTGCCGCCAGGGCCGATGACGTCGCGGATCTTGTCGACCGGAATCTTGATGGTGACGATGCGGGGCGCGAACGTGGAGATGTGCTCGCGGGGCGCCGCGATGGTGGCTTCCATCCTGGCGAGGATGTGCAGCCGTCCCTGTCTTGCCTGCTCGAGCGCCTCGCGCATGATCGCGGTCGTGATGCCGCTCACCTTGATGTCCATCTGCAGCGCGGTGAGGCCGGCCCGCGTGCCCGCCACCTTGAAATCCATGTCGCCGTAGTGATCTTCAGCGCCGGCGATGTCGGTCAGGATCGCGTAGCGTCCGGTCGTCTCGTCGATGATGAGGCCCATGGACACGCCGGCAACCGGCGCCGCCAAGGGAACGCCCGCATCCATGAGCGCGAGGGTTCCGCCGCAGACGGACGCCATCGACGAGGAGCCGTTCGATTCCAGGATGTCCGATACGACGCGAATCGTGTACGGGAAGTTGTCTTCAGGCGGCATCACCGACGCGAGCGCACGCTCCGCCAGTGCGCCATGGCCGACCTCGCGGCGTCCGGGCCCGCGCAGGAAGGCGACCTCACCGACCGAGAACGGCGGGAAGTTGTAGTGGAGCATGAACCGCTTGTAGGTCTCCCCTTCGACCAGCTCGATCTTCTGCTGATCTTCGGCGGTTCCCAGCGTCGCGGTCACCAGCGCCTGCGTCTCCCCGCGCGTGAACACGGCCGATCCGTGCGTGCGTGGCAGGACGCCAACCTCGATCCAGATCGGCCGGATCTCGTCGAAGGCGCGGCCGTCGAGCCGCTTGCCGTGATCGAGCACCTCGCCACGCAGCACGCGCTCCTTCAGCTCCTTGAAGATGGCTTTCGCCTCGACGCGCCGCTCGACTTCTCCCTCGGGGAGCGACGCGATCAGCTCCTCGAGGACCTCATCGACGCGCTCGTAGTTTTCCAACTTGCCGCGAATGCGCATGGCCTCGCTGAGCGGCACCATGACGCGTTCCTCGACCTCCCGATAGAACTCGTGGCCGAATTCCTTCTTCGCCACGGTGAGCTTCGCCTTGCCACCGGCCTGCTTCAGGTCGTCGATCACGGCGATGATCTGCTTGATGGCTTCATGGCCGCTCTCGAGCGCCTGAACCATTTCTTCTTCGGTCGCTTCTTTCGCGCCCGCTTCGACCATCACGACGGCATCCTGGCTGCCCGCGATGACGATGTCGATCCGGCCGCGCTTGCGCTCTTCGTAGGTGGGATTGATCCGGTACTGGCCGTCGATCAAGCCGACCCGCACGGCGGCGATCGTCTTCTCGAAGGGAATGCCGGACATCGCCAGCGCCGCGGACGCGCCCGTCAGCGCCAGGACATCCGAGTCGTTGTCGGCATCCGCCGACAGGACCAGGGCGATGACCTGCGTCTCGTAGCGCCAGCCGGAAGGGAAGAGCGGCCGGATGGGCCGATCGATGAGCCGACTGGTCAGGACCTCCTTTTCCGTCGGCTTCCCTTCACGCTTGAAAAACCCGCCCGGAATCCGACCCGAGGCGTACGTGTATTCGCGGTAGTCGACGGTGAGGGGCAGAAAGTCGATGCCCTCCCGCGCGGTGGCTGCATGACATGCGGTGACGAGCACGACCGTGTCGCCGTACCGCACCAGGGCGGAGCCGTCCGCCTGTTTGGCAAGCTTGCCCGTGTCAATCGAGAGCGCCTTGCCGCCTACGTTCACATCGCGTGTGTGCATTTGTGTGTCTCGGTGTTGTTCGGATGAGGCGAGGAGAGGACGAGGCGGGGCCCTCAGGCCCGAGCCGGGAATCGGCGGCGGCGGGCCCGGCCAAGCCTTCCTGCGGTTACTTGCGAATGCCCAGGCGGCGGATCAGCTCCGCGTACCGGTCAACGTCCTTGCTCTTCAGATAGTCAAGCAGGCGACGTCGCTGGCCAACGAGCTTGAGCAACCCCCGTCGTGAATGGTGATCTTTTGTATGCGTCTTGAAGTGCTCGGTCAGATAGTTGATGCGCTCGCTGAGCAGGGCGACTTGCACTTCAGGAGAACCGGTGTCGGCGTTGTGCGTCTTGTAAGTTCCGATGATGTCAGTCTTGCGTTCCTTGCTGAGGGTCAACTCATTACCTCCACGTACGGTCCAGTCAGCGCGTCAGCGACAGGGTGAGGACACCAGACCGCCGTTCGAAAACCCGGGAACGGTTCTATTTCCCGAAGAGTGAAGATCTTACCCCAAAACGATCGTAGGGTGCAAAACGCCGGATGCCTCGCGCCGCTCGGCAATGGCCACCAGTTCGCCCGACTCGTCGAGCAGGCGAAGACGCACGGGCCCGCCTTCCACCTGTGTCTCGGTGTCTGCAGGTCCCGGCGGTCGAACGTCTGAGGGGCTCACGGGGTTTCCCTGGCGAGCGCGCCGGGTGCCGGCCGCAGTCAGGACAACCGCGGGAAACTCGGACACGACCTGTGCCAGAGGAATTAGGCGGCGCGCCCCTTCGGGCCCTTCGGCCTCGATGAGATCGAGCGTCGCCGCCTGAGCGAGCGTAAACCTGCCGCTACGGAGCCGCCGCAGTTCCCGGACGTGGGCGCCACAGCCGAGCCGTTGCCCCAGATCGTGGGCGAGGGAGCGCACGTAGAAACCAGCGGACGTCACGACACGCAGCGTCAACCGATCATCCTCGAGGGCGACCAGGTCAACGTCGTGCAACGTGACACTCACCGGTGAGAGCATGGGAGCCTGACCGTTCCGCGCCAGGCGGTGCGCCGGCGTGCCCCTGATCTTCTTCGCCGAGAACGGCGGCGGGGCCTGCAGGAACGTTCCGCTGAACTCGCGCAACGCCTGCTCGACGGCGATCCGCCCGATCGCCCTGGTCCCCTCCGCCGCTCCACCCGACGCGCCCTCCCGTATCGCGGTCGGCCGGCCGGCGCGGTCATAGGTGTCGGTCGCCCGACCGAGCTGAATCTGGACGAGGTACTCCTTCTCGCGTCCCGCCAGAAAGCGCGCCAGGCGCGTGGCCTTGCCGACGACGAGCGGCAGCACGCCGGTGGCGATGGGATCGAGCGTGCCGGTGTGGCCGACGGCGCGTGTTCCCAACGCGCGACGCACGCGCACCACCACGTCGTGCGAGGTGATGTCGGCCGGCTTGTCGACGACGAGAACGCCGTGCACGTCTGAAGAGGGCGTGTGAGCGGGCCTCAGTTTCCGGGAGTCGATGCGATGGCGGCCACGACGCGGTCGATGATGGTTTGGCGGAGCTGCTGGAATGGCCCGTGAACCGTAAAGCCCGCCGCGTTCTGGTGGCCGCCGCCGTCGAACGCTTGTGCGACCTGCCGGATGTCGACGCTGCCTTTCGACCGCAGGCTGACGCGGATCTCGTCGGGCAGCGCGAGCTTGAAGAAGACGACCGCTTTGATTTCGCGGGCGGTGAGGGGCAGGTTGATGAGCCCCTCGGTATCGTGATGCGTGCAGCCTGCCTGCTGCAGCATGTCATCGTCGAGCTGCAGCACCGCGAGGCGCCCGTTGTCGGCAAGCTCCATCCGGTCGAGCAGGGCGCCGATCAGCTTCAGCTTGCCGAAGCTGTTGCTGTCGAACACGTTGCGCGCCATCGCGGCCGGATCGACGCCGGCCTCTGCGGTGCGCCGGCAGATGTCGAAGGTCCGCGCCGTGATGTGCGAGTGGTGAAACGATCCGGTGTCGGTGAGGATGGTCAGATAGATGTGCGTGGCGATCTCGCGGGTCAGGCCGACGCCGAGGCTCATGATCAGGTCGAACACCATCTCCCCGCAGGCGGCGGCCGACACGTCGAACCAGTTGATGGCCCCGAACATCGTGTTGCCGGCGTGGTGATCGATGTTGACGGCGAAGTACCGCTCGAGTCCCGCCACCTGGGTCCGCTTCAGGTCGCTGCACTCCATCACGAACAGCGCATCGAACTCACCGCTGACGCTGTCCGCGATCTCGATCTGCGATACGCCCGGGAACATCAGATAGTGGGGAGGCGCAGGGTCGCGATTGACCACACGGACGTCCTTGCCCAGAAGCCTCAGGGCGTACGCCATGGCGAGCTGCGAACCGATCGAGTCGCCGTCGGGCCGGGCATGAGAGGTGATCAGAAAGCGGCGACGGGCGAGCACTTCATCGCGGATGCGAGCGATCGCCACCGCGGCGTCACTCGTCTTCATCGTCGCGATCCGGGGGTGGCTCGGGTTCGGCGGCATGAATCTCCTGCAAGAGCTGCTCGATCCGCTCCTGCCGCTCAATCGACTCGTCGTAGAAGAACTGGAGCTCGGGCGCCCGGCGCAGCCGGAGCCGCCCGGCGACCTGCCGCCGCAGGTACGGCTTGGCGCGCTCGAGCGCTCGAGCCGAGTCTTGCCGCGCGCGCGCGTCTCCCAAAACGGTGTAGTACACGCGCGCGAGCTGCAGGTCGGGACTCACCCGCACGTGGGTGAAGGTGACGAAGCCGATGCCCGGATCCTTGAGGGAGCGGGTGAGCAGGCCCGAGAGCTCGACCTTGATCTGGTCGCCAATGCGCTCAGGGCGCGAGCCGTGCGGCATACATCACGTGAGGAATTCGAGCTGGGTTCTCGTGATGAGCCCCGGCTCCACGCGCTCGATTTCGTCGACGACGGCGGCCAGCGCCTGTTCGACCGCCGTGTTCTGGGTGCTGATAGCCACCACGCCGAGCATCGCGCGCTGCCACAGATCCTGATACTCGGTTTCGGCGACGCCGACGTTGAACTTCTTCAGTCGATCCTTCAGGCCACGCAGCACCATCCGTTTGTCCTTCAGGGAGTGAACACCCGGAAGGTGAAGCTCCACGGAAAGCAGCCCGACGACGGTCATGACGGACGAGAGACGCGCACCCCCAGCAGGATGCTCAAGAATCCCTGATTGACCACAGAGGACGCCAGACTCTTATACACA
>JACPPN010000243.1 GCA_016190995.1 Acidobacteriota bacterium
CCAGATAGTACTGGAGTTTTCTCTGTGCTCTCTGCGTCCTCTGTGGTGAACCAGGGGCTTATCAGCATCCTGCTAGCGCCGCCGCGCCAGGATGACCCATACCTCCGCGCGCGGATCCCACGGGCGGCCGGCGTAGTCGCCGAGCACCGCCTCGACCGCAAAGCCTGCGCCCTCGAGCCGATCAGCGAGCTCTGGCACGCTGACGGTCCTGAACACGATCGAGAACCGGTTGACGAGGGGCGCGCGGCAGCGCCGGACCTCGATGAATTCCTGATCGAAGATGGTGAGCCGCTCGACGCGATTCTGCCGGACTGATTCGACGAGCGTCACGATCGGCCCGGAGCGTCCGCGGCGGGCGCGCAGCGTCACCTTCCGATGGTATTGCGCCCATCTCGGCACGTCAGGCACGAGATCGATTCCGAAGAGAGCTCCCGCAGTGGTGACGCGCGCCACCGATTGCAGCGTGGCGATGAGATCCTCATCGCGAACGAGCGACTGCAGGATGCCGTACGGTGCGATGACGAGATCGAAGGCCATCGTGAACGGCAGGGCACGAATGTCTCCCCTCACCAGGCGCGCGCCCGCCGACTGTTGACGACGCAGGCGCTGGCGCGCCCTGCTGAGCATCTCGGCCGACCGATCGATACCGATGACCGGGATGCCCGTCCGGGCAAGAGGTGCCGACACGCGGCCCGTTCCGCACCCCAGCTCCAGCGTCCGGCCCTGGACCTCGGAGGCGAGGCGCTGCCAGAAGCGCACGTCACGCCGGCCGAAGGTGCGCGCGTTCTCCCAATCGTAGTACCGCGCGTAAGCGTCCCAGCCGTGCCACCCTTCCATTGACGTGGCGGTCATTCTTCGTTCTTCTGCCCCACGGCGGCGAACAGCATGGTGTTCTGGATTTCCACGAACGAAGGACCCGCGTCCGCAGCCTCCCGCGCGTACTTGTCGAGCAGCTTCACGTAGTCGGCACCCAGTCGCCGGATCGCCTCGTCGGGCGCCTTCGCGAACGCTGCGCGCACGGCTTCACGTCGAGCTTCCCAGACAGCGGGCGGGGGTGCGCCGAGGCGCGTTGAGGAAACCGGAAACAGATGGACCGACAGCGGCTGGATGCCGTGCAGCGGGAACAAGCCCGCCAGCTTCGGCCCGACCGCCGGGTCCGTCAAGTCGTCCCGGCTCTGTGCCAGCGTGGCAAAGAACCGCTGTCCCAGCTCGAACGCGCGCCGGCCCGCCTCCGACGCGCTGTACCAGTAGCGGGCGCTGTTGTCGGGCTCGACCACGAGCACGCGGCCGCCCGGTTTGGTCACTCTTGCGAACTCGCGAAGCGCCGACGATACGTCGCGCACGTGCTGAAGCACCGCGACACAGAAAACCGAATCGAACGCGCCATCGCGAAACGGCAACGCGCACGCGTCCGCCGCCGCGAATCCAACGGGCATGTTGCGCGCCCGGGTTGCCATCAGGGCCTCGCGGACGCGCGCGTAGAGGAGATCGACCGCGCACAGGTCGACCTGCGAGAGACCGAGCCGCGAGATGTTGATTTCCGCGGTCCCGGTGCCGCACCCCACGTCGAGAATGCGATTGCCCGCGCGTGGCTGAAGGGTCACCCGCACGAACGAGGTAAACGCTTCGTCCCACCAGCGATCGCGCAGGTGCTTGAGCGTGGCGGCCGTCAGCGCATCGATGTCACGAGCCATGGGCACCAGCCAAGACTGCGAAGAAAAGCCATCACCGCGGAGAACGCGAAGGACGCGGAGGCCGGATTTCCTTGAGAATCGTTCCTCCGCGCCCTCTGTGTTCTCTGCGGTGAGAGCTTTTTTCACACGCTCTGAGTTGTCAGTTCAGTCGGCGATCGCCAGCTCACCCGGAACGATCGGCCGCGTGCGTGGCAAGCGGCCACGACGCGCCAGGTGGCCCATGAAGGCCAGGAGAGCGACGAAGACCGCGAGCTTGACCGCGTCCCACCCGCGCCCCGGCGGCAGGACCTTCCACAGCACCAACAAGGCGGGCTGCGCGATGCAGACGCCCCACACCGATCCGTAGAAGTACCGGCGCTCGTGCCCCTCGCCCTTCGTCGAGCGCTTGACCCGCGGGAGCCGTCCGAACGCGCCCAGGACCCACGTTGTTCCGGCAATAGGAAAATACGCCACATCGTAGATCTGCCTCAGCATCCACGTGCCGGTGATGGCCGCAATCGTCAGACCTGTGAGGTTGAGCAGGGCGAATGTGACGACCGCGCTCCATGCGAATGTGTAGCACACGCGCCGATAGAGCGGATTGGGGCGATCCTCGGTGAAGCGAATGATGTAGGGCCGCGGCTCCACTCCGGGCAAGCGCCCGCGCAGCCCGCGAACACCCGTGACGAGCATGACGGCTCCGAGCCACAATGCCATCCGCGCGTCGAACCCGCGGGCGAACAGATCGAAGGTCAGGGGACCGGGCGTGATGAAAAACACCCAAATCCAGATGGGCCAATGCGCGATCCGATAGGACACCTTGTTCCGCACGCGCAACCTTCGGTGGTTCGCATATTCCACCGCGATCGACGAGGTCACTGGAGCGGAACCCCACGTGAAAAAGCGGGAAAGCCTGGCAGGGGGGACGTGGAATGGCTGATCACAGTACGGGCTGCCGGAGAAAAATGTGCACTCGCCGAGGACCTGAGATGCAAATATACACTGACGGAATTGTGTTCAGAGAGGGCCCGCGATTTCAATATTGCAATCGGCCCGGGTCGGCGGCGGCGGCGCTGCACGAAAGGCCGTCTGATTTCCTAGCCTAACACCTCCAAGCCCAAGGCGCGGCCGATTACGAGACCGCGGGCTGAGGCGGCAGTCCTTTTGCTACCGCCCCGGGCACCGGTGGCAGCGGCCCGGTGTGTATTTTCGCGAGAAAGCGGGCGAAACTCGTGAGATTCTCGACGGAGGCCTCGGCTGGGCGGCCACTCATCCCTTGTGGTGAGGCGCCGGGTCGCGGTAGGATGCACGCCTTCCGACTTTCAACGCTTGGACGACCGGCGCAAGCCCGACGCCGGTTCTGAAGTGCTGTCGATCACCAACGGAGCACCCAGCATGGATCGCAAACGTTCGATGGCTGTCGCACTTGCCGTGCAGCTTGCGTTCTCCCCGATCGTAGCGAATGCCGGACAGCGTCCCAGCACGACGCCACCGATACCGCGCATGCCCGGCAGCCACACGTCCACGATGCCGCAGCGGACCTCGACGACACCGCTA
>JACPPN010000245.1 GCA_016190995.1 Acidobacteriota bacterium
GGCGCACATTCGTGCGCCACCTAGTCCGACGTGCGGGGCTGACCGAAGCAGGCGATCGTATCGGACCTGCTGAAAGCCGACCGCCTGAAAGGCGGTGGGATTAAACCTGGCACGTCGGACTAAAGCGAATCTCTCTGCGCTCTCCGCGCCCTCTGTGGTTCAAGCTTTAGATCACTCCAACCTTCGACTGTTCGACCTCCCGTCGCCCTCGCTCCGCCGGCTTGAGGATCACCCCTTCGTTCTTCTTGCCGTTCATCTGGATGACGAGCGGGTCGCGCAAGCGGACGTGGCGCACGTACGCGGTCTCCACCGCCGACGGCTGCGCCGCGAGCCACTCCCAATCGACGAAGCCGTCGCCGGCCTGCGGATTGACGGTGAAGTATCCGACATTCGAGGAGCTCAGGTTCTGGAAGAAATGCGAGCCCTGAGAGGGGCTGACTTTCATGTCGCGGAATCCCGCCTCGATAATCACGCGCGCCCCCGCAATCTGGTGCCACCCCACCGGGATGCCGAGAAACGGCTCCCGTGATCCCCACCGGCCAACGCCAATCAGCAGATACGGAAGCCGCGCGGCCACGAGCTCCGCGTTGAACCTCGCGACGTCACGCGCGACCTCCTGGCTGCGCCAGCGATCGAACCGGTGCACGTCGACGACCACGATGTCACGGAGGTCCTCCAGCTTGCCATGGCCGAGCACGCTCGTGCTTCGGCACAGTACGCGCGAGGGATCGAACGCGCCGAGATCGAGTTCCGCGAGCTCGCGTGACAGCGCGAGCGGCCGTAGCTGGAGGAACGCGAACTCGCCCCGAGCGCCGGGCGGCGTGCTCCGCAGATTGACCGCGAACTCCAGCTCCACCGGCGAGCTGGTGCCCTGCACGCCGAGGTCCAGGAGCACGTCGAGAATGTCGGCGAGGGGGAAGACGCGATGTTTGAGGATCGCCGCGAAGGTCACCAGGCGCGCGCCCGGGCGTGAGATCCCGTCGTACACCGTCTCGTTCTCCGCCGAGTACGTCGAGCCGACCAGCGCCAGCGTCCCATCCGCCTCAGCGACCTCGAGGCCGTACTGCCGCAGCGCGGACCCGTACGGACCTTCGTCGCGCCGGTCCGCATCGAGCTCGAGCGCGTAGAAGCGCACCTGCGAGTTCTGGAGCGCGTCGCGGTCGGATGAAAACTGGAGGACGTGGCGCGGGAAACGGGGGCAAAAGCGCACGCACACCTCGCCGTTCACGACGGCGGTGCCGAGCCCGAGCGCCATCGCCGCGACGCCGTCGTCGGGCGCCATCGGGCCCACCGGGTAGAAGTTGTGCGACCGCGCGACGCCGGCGCAGTCCGGATAGAAGCGGGACCCGTGCCTCGACCCGACCAGCTTCTGCAGAATCACCGCCATCTTCTCTTCTTCGAGACGATAGGGCGTGTTCTCCAGGTACGCCTTCGCGCGATCGGTGAAGGTCGAGGCGTACACCCGTTTGATCGCCCGAAGCAGCTGCTCCAGCCGGACGCTCGCCTCCGGGTGGTTGTTCGGCAGCATGTAGGTGTCGTAGATGCCGGCGAACGGCTGATACTGCGAATCCTCGAGCAGGCTCGACGATCGCACGGCGAGCGGATACTGAATCGTGTCGAGGAACGACACCAGATCCTGCCGCGCGCGCGTGGGAAACGGCGCCTGCAGGAACCGTCGCTGCAGCTCCAGCTCGTCGCGCGACTCAATCGCGAAGTCCCGCAGATCGTTCGAGTCGAGGAACTCGTCGAAGACATCGGTCCCGATCACCACGCAGGGCGGCACCGCCACCTCGACGCCGGGGAAGCGCTGGCGGATGCCGTAGTCGTTGAGCAGCAGATTCACGAATGCCAGGCCGCGCGCCTTGCCCCCGAGCGATCCGCCGCCCATGCGGTACAGGCTGCTGGTCGCATCGAACGTCCCCCGGTTGAAGTCGGCCACGATGCTGCGGTCGCGGCGCTGCCGGTAGACCTGGATGGAGTCGACCAGGTGCCGTCGGAGATCCCCGACCGTCGCAAAGTCGGACACCTTGCGCGGGCGCAGGTCGTGCGCGAGCTCGAACTCCGTGCGCGCCTTCAGCCATTTCGAGAAATGGTTGCGCTCCGCGTGATACGCGACGCTCCGGTCCGGCACGGTCCGCAGCTTCTCCTCGAGCATCTTGAGATCCGACGCTCGATCGACGGCCGTGCCGTCGGGCAGCCTGAACACGAAGTCGCCGAAGCCGAACTGCTCCACCATGAACTGGCGGAGCTGGTGCAGCAGCAGCGGCGATTCCTTCAGCAGAAACGCCGCACCGACGGATCGCGCCAACGCGTCGTTCTCCGCCAGGCTCGATTGCAGCATGACCGGCACGTCCGGCTGCAGCTCCCGCACGGTGCGGGCGAACGCCACGCCGGCCTGCGCGTCGAGCCGCCCATCCTTCGGAAACTCGATGTCCGAGATGACGCCGAGGATGTTCTCCTGGTAGGTCGAGAAATACTGCCAGGCTTCCTCGAAGGTCCGGCACAGCAGCACCTTGGGACGCGCGTGCATGCGCAGCAGGCGGTGGGACAGATTCACGCCTTCGGGCGCGAGCCGGTGCGAGTGATGCATGAGCTCGCGATAGATCACCGGCAGGAAAGAGGAGTAGAACCGCGTGTTGTCTTCGATGACGATGAGCGCCTGGACGCCGAGCTCGCCCGTGTCGTGCGCGACGTTCAGGCGATCTTCCACGAAATTGACGATCGCCAGCAGGATGCTGACGTCCCCCTGCCAGAGGAACACCCGATCGATGTCAGACGTGTCGTACCGCTCGAGAAAGTCGTTCAGCTCGCGGTTGTCGTACGCCAGCAGAATCACGGGCGTCGAGAGCCCCGCCTGCTTGACGGATCGCGCCAGCACGAGGGCGTTCATGTCGCCCACGTACATCGACGTGATGATCAGGTTGTACCGGCTGTGCGCCAGCGCCAGCTCGAGCGCCTCGCGCCCGGTCGCGACGTGCGTCAGGCCCGGCGTGTGACGAATGTTGAACTCGAGGAACTCGCTGAGGATCAGCTCGTCCAGCTGACCGTCAGCCGTCAGCATGTAGGCGTCGTAGAGGCTCGAGACCAGGAGAATGTCCTGGACCCGATACCGCATGAGCTCCTGGAATCCGCGCAAACGGCTGCCGTAGGCCAGCGGCGTCCGGCGGTACCTGACGCGGCCGCCGGGCGGACCGCCCGGCGGCGTCAGGGGGAGCGACCACTCCATGGGGAATTGCAGATTTCAGATTTCAGATTGCAGATTGAAGCTGAATCCGCAACATGCGCCCTGCTGGCTCGATCTGCAACCTGAGAATCTGCGGCCTCAAACCTCTACACCAGCCCCTGGTCGATCATCGAGTCGGCAACCTTGATGAACCCGGCGATGTTCGCGCCGTTGACGTAGTTGCCCGCCATCCCGAACTGCTCGGCGGTGTCCCAGCACGCCTTGTGGATGGCCTTCATGATGTGGTGGAGCCGGCGATCGACTTCTTCGCGCGTCCACGTGAGACGCATACCGTTCTGCGCCATCTCCAGCCCTGACGTCGCAACGCCGCCCGCGTTGGCCGCCTTGCCCGGCGCGTAGAGGATCTTCGCGTCCAGGAACAGGCGGACGCCGTCGAGCGTCGTCGGCATGTTCGCGCCTTCCGACACGACATAGACGCCGTTGCGAAGAAGATTGGCCGCGTCCTTCGCATTGATCTCGTTCTGCGTCGCGCTCGGGAATGCACACTGCGCCTTGCGATCCCAGAGCGGATTGTAATCGTGCGTCGGATCAACCGGCGTGTACACGGCGCCGTGGTACCGGTCGGCGTAGTCCTTGATACGGCCACGGCGGACGTTCTTCAGCTCCATCACGAACGCGAGCTTGTCGCGCGTGATGCCCGCCTCGTCGTAGATGTAGCCTCCCGAATCGGACACCGTCACGACCTTCGCGCCGAGCTCGATCAGCTTCTCGACCGTATACTGCGCGACGTTGCCGCTGCCAGACACGAGACACGTCTTGCCTTCGAGCGTCTGGCCCCGCGTCGCGAGCATCTCCGCGGCGAAATATACGCTGCCGTACCCGGTCGCTTCCGGGCGGATGAGCGAGCCGCCCCAGTTCAATCCTTTCCCCGTCAGGACGCCCGAAAACTCGTTGCGGAGCCGCTTGTACTGGCCGAACAGGTATCCGATCTCCCGTCCACCCACGCCGATGTCGCCGGCCGGCACATCGGTATTCGGGCCGATATGCCGGAAGAGCTCTGTCATGAAGCTCTGACAGAACCACATCACCTCATTGTCGCTCTTCCCTTTCGGATCGAAGTCGGAGCCCCCTTTGGCGCCACCCATGGCCAGGGTCGTCAGCGAGTTCTTGAACGTCTGCTCGAAGGCCAGAAACTTGAGGATACCCAGATTGACCGAGGGGTGGAAACGAAGGCCGCCCTTATAGGGACCAATGGCGCTGTTCATCTCGATCCGGAAGCCGCGATTCACGTGAATCTGTCCCTGATCGTCCTGCCACGGCACTCGGAACAGGATCACCCGCTCGGGCTCGACGATGCGCTCCAGGATTTTCGCCGTGCGGTACTCCGGCCGGCGTTCGAGCACAACCTCGAGCGACTCGACCACCTCCTGCACGGCCTGATGAAACTCGGGTTCTGCCGGGTTCTTCGCCTTCACGTCGGCGATGAAGTTCATGACGAAATCAGACATTGGCCGCTCCCGGGACAAGGATCGATCGATTGCCGTCGCATCCACCGTAGCTACGCCGCTCACTCCGTGAACATCAGACATGTTCCGCTCCTGCATGAGTGTTTATGAAGCCACACCAGGTTCCGCTGCACGCGGGCAAACTGTATACCAGACGCCGACTTGCGCGAAACCGGCCTGCTTTGGCGTTTCCCACGGGCCCTTTGCCGGAATGCCGGCACGGCGAAGGGTTGGCAGTGGTGAGACGAACGATGGTGCCCACGGCCAGCGGCTGTTCCGTATTCGGACGGCGTGATCACGGGTCCGGCTGAAGCCGGACGCCACGACAACACCTGTCGTTCGTTTTGACGCATTGGGGCTAACTGGCGGGCTAACTGGGGCTAACTGATGACTCTGAACGCCACGAGCTCCTTGGCCTCGGATCCGGCGCTTGCTACCTTGAGCTCGACGAGGTACTCCCCTGGCGGCAGGCTGGCCAGCGGCAGGTCGATCTGATAGGTGCCGGCGGCACCGGCCCCGACGGGCAGCTGCGCCATCGAGTTGCCGCTGCGATTGAGCAACTGGGCCGACGTCGTCGGGGATGCCTCACCGGGCACGTAGGCCTCGAATCGGATCAGGAGACGGTCCGTGCGCCTGAACTCGCGGGCGACCGTGGGAAGCGCGTCCGGGTCGTTCATGGCGGTCTTGAGCTCGAGGCCGTTGCGCGCCCGCACCACTTCCGGGGTGCTCACCGCCACCTGCGGGGACGTGAAATCGGGGACGGTGATCTCGACCATGTCCGTATCGATGACCTTCCCCTCGGTGTCTTCGACTGAAAGGCGGATCTGCATCCGCCCGGGTTCGGCATCGAATACCGCGCGCGCGCCTGCGGGGATCTTGCCGTCGGAGCTCCCGTCGGACGCGCCGCGGGTGCCGGGATTGCCCGACCCGACCTCGTCAGGCACGCGCCCCTTGAAGTACGCCTTCCCTGCGCCGCTTGCGGCGACGGCGACGCGGGCCACGTCTTCGCGGTCGAGGCCGGCCACAGGGGGCTGTAACTCCCAGATAAACGTGACCCTCGTCCTGCCGCCGCCCGCGCGCTCGGTTCCAATCCAGGTCCTGACGAGACGACGAGCCCGCACCGGCTCGGCGATGGTGGCGAGCGCGTGGCCGACCGCCGAAGGCGGCCCGGGCGGCTTGGGCGCGAGGGCGCGCGCGGTTTCTTCAGCCGTGAGGGCCCAGTAGCCCTTGCGCGCGCGCACCTGAACGCCCGGACGTTTCACGCGGACTTTGATCTCGTGGAATCTCCCGTCGCTGGGCGCCTGGCTGGAGTTGTACCCAATAAGGTAGTACGCGCTCGAGTCCCGTACGACCTGACGGAGCGCGTTCTCCATGTCGTTGCGGCCGACCAGCGCCCGGCCGTCCGTGTTCTCCGCCAGCACACGCAGCGTATCCATGGTCGACTGCAGATAGGCGCGGTCCGTCCGCATGCCGACGCCTTCGTTGATGTCGAACTCGAAGCTGGCGAGACCGCGCGGATCGAGCGTGTAGATGGAGGTATTGTTGCGGTTCGCGTTGCCGTACACCTCTCGCAGATCGGTCTGGATGTCGGCGTCCGCGAAGAACGCGGCGCTCTGCTCGCGCGGACTGTCCTCGCCACTGCTCGGGTTCCCGCGATTCGGATTCCCGAGGCCCGGCACGCTCGCGACCGGATCGCGCAACTGGGGCGGCAGGATGTTCGTGTAGCCTTCGCTCACCACGATGATGGTCTTGCGCCCCTCGCGCAGCGCGCCCAGGTGAGTGACCAGCGACTTGAGCCCCGACAGCGACACCTGATTCCTGATCTGCTCGACCGTGGTCGCCGGATACAGGGAGTACTGATCTTCGAACTGATTTCGAGGCGTGTAGTCGTACTTCCGTCCTTCGAACTTCTGGATGGCGCCGGCGACCGCGTCGTGATCGCGGGTCATCAGCAGATCGGACAGGGGCGTCAGCGGATACATCGCGACGACCATGTCGAGCGGCCCGAGCTGGGTCGTCAGGAAGCGCATCAGCGGCTCGCGGATGGCCATGCTCGCGCCGCGGCGGACGTGGTAGTCGTCGAGGAAGATGGCGAACAAGCGGACGTCCTCGCGTGCGGCTTCCGCTTCCTCGTCCGACGGCGATCGAATCTGGCGCGCCGGCTCGGCGCCCGGCTGCGGAACGCCGGTGATGTTGATCAGCTTGAATGACTCGACCGTCTGCAGCTTCCCGTCCTCGAACACCTCGAAATCGGCCTGCCGCAGGTCCGCCACCGGCGTCCCCTGCTTGTCGGTGACGATCACGTCGACGCGGACGAAGTTGATGCCGGCCCGGAACGTCGGCTGCTGGGGCGCCGGCGGATTCGGTTCCTGCGGGGTGGCGCCCCCGCTGCTCGGAGGCGCCTGGCCCTCGGAAGCTTCTTCAGCACGGCCGGTCACCGAGAGAAAGAGAAGGAGCAGAACGGGAATCAAACGACGCGGATGTCGCGACATGGTTCGTCTTGCCAGAATCGGAGGGACGCGGCAGCGCTCGGCATGGAGCCGTGCGTGCACGGCCGACATGTGTGCGACTGTGTCAAGTTCCGTCCAATCTCGTCACGAAGCGGAGCCTCCGGCGTCAGAGCTGTTGCTCGCGGCTTGAGGCGGAGCTTCGTGACTTCAATGATAACATCTCACGCTGCCGCGCCGCGGGGTGCGTCCCGCGTCAGGAAAGTCCTAGTTTCTAACCAAGACACGAGAGGGAACGACATCGTGGCCGAACAGCAGCTCGAACTCATTCCTCCCCTGACACACCTCACTGAAGACGAGGTCATCTTCCGCGACAGCGTCCGTTCGTTCGCCGACGCTCGAGTGGCGCCGCTCGTGCACGACATGGACGAGCACGCCAAGATCGCCCAGCCGTTGATCGCGCAGCTCTTCGAGCTGGGCGTGATGGGCATTGAGATTCCCGAATCGTACGGCGGCGCCGGCGGCCGCTTCTTCCACGCGGTCCTGGCGGTGGAGGAGCTCTCCCGCGTCGATCCGTCGATTGGTGTGCTCGTCGACGTCCAGAACACGCTCGTGATCAACGCGCTCCTGCGCTGGGGCAGCGAGGATGTGAAGCGGCGCTACCTGCCGAAGCTGGCGGACGGCACGGTCGGGGCGTACGCGCTGTCGGAAGCGGGATCGGGCAGCGACGCGTTCGCCCTGTCCGCCCGCGCGGCCGAGCGCGGCGACGAGTTCGTGCTGACGGGCCGCAAGCTGTGGATCACCAACGGCCACGAAGCCGACCTCTTCATTGTCTTCGCGACCATCAACCCGGACGCGGGCTATCGCGGCATCACGGCGTTTCTCGTCGAACGCGGGTTCCCCGGTTTCGAGGTCGGCAAGAAGGAGGACAAGCTCGGGATTCGCGCGAGCAGCACGTGCGAGCTGCTGCTCGAGGACTGTCGCGTCCCTCGCGCCAACGTGCTGGGCGAGGTCGGCAAGGGCTACCGCGTCGCGATCGAGACACTGAACGAGGGCCGCATCGGGATTGGCGCCCAAATGATTGGGCTGTCCCGCGGCGCGCTCGATCACGCCATCCGCTATACGAAAGAGCGCCGGCAGTTCAGCAGGCCGATCGCCGATTTCCAGGGCGTCCGGTTCCAGCTCGCCCAGGCCGCCACCGAGCTCGAGGCGTCGCGCCTGATGGTGTACAACGCGGCGCGCCTGCGCGATGCGGGTCGCCCGTTCCTCACGGAAGCGGCGATGTGCAAGATCTTTTCATCCGACGTCGCCGAGCGGATCACGTCGCTCGCGGTGCAGCTCTTTGGCGGGTACGGCTACACGAGGGATTACCCGGTCGAGAAGCTGTTTCGCGATGCGAAGATCGGCCAGATCTACGAGGGCACGTCGAACATGCAGCTGCAGACGATCGCGAAGCAGATTCTGGGATAGCCCGGGCGCCCAAGAACACCACTGATTCTCCACGGATTCACCACAGAGGCCACGCCGGTACGATCTTGGGCTCTGTGTGCTCTGTGTCCTCTGTGGTGAGCCTTTTCGTCACGCGGTCAGGCACTCTGCAGGAC
>JACPPN010000244.1 GCA_016190995.1 Acidobacteriota bacterium
CTTGCCTATCGGGCGCCTCGACGCGATCCTGATCGTCGATGCGTACCACGAGATAGAGGCACCGCTCACGTTACTCGGCAACGCCGCCCGATCCTTGAAGCCAAAGGGACGGCTGGGCATCATCGATTTCAAGCTGGAAGGAGGCGGGCCAGGACCACCGGCGGAAGAGCGCATCGCTCCGGCGGCCGTCGTGCAAGCCGCGGAAACCGCAGGCCTGCGACTGCTCGGCCGCGAGACCTTCCTGCCGTACCAGTACCTGCTGATATTCGTGCGCGACGCTCGGACCCGTAACGAAGCTCCGCCTGAGGCGAGCAAGAACAATGCGGTGGCGGCGAAGCTTTGTTACTGGGCGGACGCGCGCGCGCCGACAAGCTTCCAGCAGGCTGGAA
Source organism: Acidobacteriota bacterium (assembly GCA_016190995.1). Taxonomy (GTDB): domain Bacteria; phylum Acidobacteriota; class Vicinamibacteria; order Vicinamibacterales; family JACPPN01; genus JACPPN01. The sequence continues at coordinate 390 of JACPPN010000244.1, forward strand.
GCAGCGCCGCCGCGACGGAAATCTTGGCAAGGTCGAGCCACAAGAAGGGGAGCAGACCGACCCGAGCCGCAGCCATGAAACCGCCGGCCGGCTGCCAAGCGAGCGCGAGCCAGGCGACGCCGCCGGCGAAGATGACCAACAGGCCGCCGGTCATGGCGAGGACCGAAGAAAGATAGCGCCGATCGAAACCGCGCTCGGCTAGCACACCGACGAGAAACGACGCCACCGGGTAGGCCAGGAGGTATCCGCCGGTCGGACCCAGGAGGCGCGCAAAGCCCTGTGGCAGAAGGGGGCTCGCGGCAAAAACCGGAAGACCCGCGATGCCCGCCGACAGATAGAGAATCTGAGCCTGCATGCCGAGCCGCGAGCCGAGCAGCGCGCCGCCGAGCAGCACGATCGTCGGCTGCAGGGTCAGGGGCACAGGGGTAAACGGCAGTGGGATGCTGATCTGGGCCGCTGCCGCGGTCAGGACCGCGACGAACACGGCTGCCGCAATGCACAGCGCTCGTGAAAAGTCGTTCGCCTGGGTGATGATCTCGATGAGCGCAGCCGTTCGGTGCGCAGGATGTGGGGTCGCGGCTTCAGCAAACATCGCTCCGGATTCTAACCTATGCGTACAGCCCTGACAATTGCAGGAAGCGATTCAGGCGGCGGCGCAGGGATTCAGGCGGATCTGAAGACGTTCGCCGCGCACGGCGTCTTCGGAACGACCGCCATCACTGCCCTGACCGCGCAGAATACGCTTGGCATTGCCGGTATTTTTCCGGTGCCGGCCGAGTTCGTCACGGCACAGATTGAGGCCGTGGCCGGCGACATCAGGATTGACGCCGCCAAGACGGGAATGCTCGCCACCGCCGCCATCGTCGAGGCCGTCGCGGCGGCGATCGATGCGCTCGAGATCCCGCGTGTGGTGGTCGATCCCGTCATGGTCGCCAAGAGCGGTCATCGTCTTCTCGACGATGACGCGGTCCGGGCGCTCAAGACGCATTTGATCGGCCGCGCCTACGTGATCACGCCCAACGCAGCCGAGGCCGCGGCGCTCCTCCAGCGTTCCGTGCGGTCAGTGCCTGACGCACAGAATGCGGCGAGGGCCCTGCACCGTCTCGGCGCAACCGCGGTCATCATCAAGGGTGGCCACCTCGATGAACAGGACTCGGTTGATGTGGTGTTCGACGGCCACGCTGTACACGAACTGCGCGCACCCCGGCTTCGGAGCGCCAACACACATGGCATCGGTTGCACCTTTGCGGCCGCCCTGGCGGCCAATCTCGCCCTCGGGCGCCCCCTGCTGGAAGCCGCGGAGCGAAGCAAGTCGTACGTGACCCGCGCGATCGAGCAGGGAATCGCGATCGGGCACGGGCACGGAACCTTGAACCACTTCTGGCAGCAGAACCTCGGCTAGCCTCGCCCCCAACATCCCGACTGGCCGTCCCGCAACATCCCCAGGCCCGGAACAGCCTCGCGCCGGCTGCTATACTGGAGGATATGCGCGAGCTCTTCGCCATTCGAGCAAATCCATTGGATTTGCCGTCGATTGTCGAGGCGGCCCTTCACACGCGGCCTGACGGGGGCTTCGGCGCCGTCGCGTGTTTCATCGGGGTGGTACGGCAGGAGAATCTCGGGCGACGCGTCACGCATCTCGAGTACGAGGCGTACGATCCGCTCGCGGTCCGGGCCTTCGAGCTCATCAGCGACGAGTCGCGAGCGCGGTGGCCCTCGATGACCGTCGCGATTCACCATCGCGTCGGGCGCCTGGCGATCGGTGAGGCGAGCGTCGCGATTGCGGCGGTGGCGCCACACCGGGCGGAGGCGTTTGCCGGAAGCCGCTACGCCATCGAGCGCGTCAAACAGATTGCCCCGATCTGGAAACACGAGTTCTTTGAGGGCGGTGACGTCTGGATCGAGGGCGCCGTTGCTGATCCCGCCGATCGCGCGGCGCGGGAAGAGGCCTATCGACGCGCATGCGCGTAACGGTCCGGCTGTTTGCGCGGCTTCGCGACATCGCGGGAGCCGGTGAAGTGCACCGAGAGCTTCCGCCGGGTGCCACCATCCGGACGCTGTGGGACGGCCTGGTCACGGACCATCCGGCGCTCGGGCCGTTCGGCGCATCGCTTTCCTCGGCCGTGAATGCCGAGTACGCCCGGATGGACAGGTCGCTCAGCGACGGCGACGAAGTGGCCTTTCTGCCGCCGGTGTCGGGGGGAGGCACACGGGATCTCGAATCTGAAATCCGCCATTGATCGTCATGTTCGACAAGCTCACTACCGTCGAGGCGCGCTATGACGAGCTGATGAAGCTCGTTGGGGATCCGGCCGTCCAGGCCAATCCGGCCGAATACCGTACGCACGCGAAGGCGCTCTCCGACATCGAGCCTCTCGTCGAACGCTTCCGGGCATACAAGACGGTGGCGAGAGAGATCGCGCAAACGGAGGAATTGCTGAAGACGAGCGACGCCGACATGCGCGAGCTGGCGAGCGAGGAGCTCGCGGAACTCGAAGGGCGACGTGACGCGCTGCTGGCCGAGCTGAAGACGCTCCTCATCCCCAAGGATCCGAACGACGAGAAGAACGTCGTCGTCGAAATCCGCGCTGGTACGGGAGGCGAGGAAGCGGCGCTGTTTGCGGCCGATCTGTTCCGGATGTACAACAAGTTCGCCGAGCGGCAGGGCTGGCGGCTCGAGGTGCTGTCGACCAACGAGACCGGCGTTGGCGGCCTCAAGGAGGCCATCGCGCTGATCGAGGGACGCCAGGTGTACAGCCGTCTCAAGTACGAGAGCGGTGTACATCGCGTGCAGCGCGTACCGGCGACCGAAGCCAGCGGACGAATTCACACCTCGACCGCTACGGTCGCGGTCCTGCCGGAAGCCGAGGAAGTCGACATCCAGATCGATCCAAAGGATCTGCGCATCGACACGTTCTGCTCGAGCGGGCCCGGCGGTCAGAGCGTGAACACGACCTACTCCGCCGTGCGGCTCACCCACATCCCGACGGGCCTGGTGGTGTCGCAACAGGACGAGAAGTCGCAGATCAAGAACCGCGCGAAGGCGATGAAGGTGCTCCGGTCGCGCCTCTACGAAATGGAGTTGCGGAAGCAGCAGGCAGCGATTGCGAAGGATCGGAGGAGCCAGGTCGGGACGGGCGACCGCGCGGAAAAGATTCGCACGTACAACTTCCCGCAGAACCGCATCACGGACCATCGAATCAGCTTCACCACGCACCGGCTCGCGGACGTGCTCAACGGTGACCTCGGCGAGCTCATTGATCAGGTCGTGACGCACTTCCGGGCCGAAAAGCTGAAAGACGCGACGGCGACCGAGCTCACCGCCTGATCGATGCCGCCGCCTGCCGATTCCCACGTGACGCTGGAGCTTCCCGAATCACTGCGTGATCACGTGACCGTCGCGCGCGAGCGGCTGATGCACGTCGGCATCAGGCCGGAGACTGCCGCGCGCGATGCCGAACGGTTGGCGCGCCACGTCCTCCAATGGAACCGCGCGCAGTATCTGACGCATGCGCCCGAGCCGCCACCCGCCGGTTTTCCGGACCAATTCCATCGTCTGCTGGAGCGACGCGAGCGGCGCGAGCCGATGGACTTCATCATCGGCACCTGCGAATTCTGGGGTCTGACGTTCGCGATCTCGCGTGACGTGCTGGTGCCGCGCCCTGAAACCGAACTGATCGTCGAAGAGGCCCTGGCGGTGTCGCGCGCGGGGCGGCCCTCGACGATCGTCGATGCCGGCACCGGCAGCGGCTGTCTGGCGGTCGCCTTGGCGCGAGAGTTCCCCGATGCGACAGTCATGGCCACCGACATTTCAGCCGCGGCGCTCGTGATTGCACGCCGTAACGCGGAGCGGTACGGCGTGACCAGCCGGATCGAGTTCGTGCACGGCACGTTCCTCGAGCCCATACGTGACGCCGTGGATCTCATCGTCTCGAATCCCCCGTACGTCCGCACGATCGATGCGGCCGGATTGAGCCCGGAGGTGCGTGATTTCGAACCCGCGACCGCTCTCTACGCAGGTCCGACCGGACTGGATGCCGTCGCGGACGTGCTCGCCCAGGCCGTCGGGCGGCTGCGCCCCGGAGGGTGGATGATCGTCGAGTTCGGATTCGACCAGGAGGCCGCCGTCCGGCGGCTCATTCGTTCAATTCCACAGTTCGAGCTGGTGCGCGTGCGCCCAGACTTTCAGGACATTCCACGGGTGGCGGTCATCAAGGCCGTTGACAGTCGCTGAGAGCCGCCATATTGTGACGGCCACCTTGAACATCCATATGAGCAGCTGTCTCTTCTGCCGCATCGTCAGCGGTGAAATCACCGCAACCATCGTCCATCAGGATGAACAGCTCGTCGCCTTTCAGGACATCAATCCGCAGGCGCCGATGCACCTGCTCGTCGTACCGCGCCGTCACATCGCCAACCTCAACGACCTCACCGAAGAAGACGACGCCATTGTCGGCAATATGGTGCGGCTGGCGGCCGATCTGGCGAAGTTGAGGGGCCACTCGGAAGGCGGATATCGGACCGTGCTCAATTGCAACGCGAATGCGGGCCAGACGGTCTTTCACATCCATCTTCACGTGCTCGGCGGACGACGTTTTCTCTGGCCCCCGGGCTAGTGCCCTCTGCAGAACAAACGCCGGAGAACGTGTTTTCCTGACAAGAAAGCGTTTGTTCTACTAGCAGGGTGATGAAAAAGGCTCACCACAGAGCGCACAGAGCACACGGAGTCCAGATAGTACTAGAGTTTTCTCTGTGC
>JACPPN010000251.1 GCA_016190995.1 Acidobacteriota bacterium
ATCGGTATCCGGATCGTCGGTGTCCCGCGTCGTGCAGTTCCATGACCCGAAGTCCATGTCGCCGTCGAAGAGCGTGATGGACTGCTGCGGTGAAGGCACGCTGAAGGCAAACGTCCAGCTGCCGACGTAGGACGTGTTGCCGAGTCCGGGATAGTTCGGGTAAATCGTCTGCGCGTCGTTGATGTTGCCGAGCGGCGCGAGGAAGGCGAACGTCTGCGGTGCAATCTCGAAGGTGCCGGTCGTCCTCATCTTGAACGCATTCCACGCGAAGGTGTCCGGATCGGGATTGTGGACGACGAGGAAGTAGTTGGCGGCGGTTGGCGATCCCGCCGGGATCGTCAGAGAAAACCACGAGTTGTCGGGCATGATGGCGCCCGACTCGCTGACGAGCAGCGTGTCGCCGGCGTCGATCTGCCCGTCGCCGTCCAGGTCCAGATAGATCGAGTAATCCATCGGGGTCGTTCCCTGATCCCAATGGCCGCCGTTCACTCCCCCGCCCGTGTCGCCATCGAAGATATCGACCTGCGGCAGCGTGCTCGACGAGGGCGCGTGCAGCCCGATGACAATGTCGAAGTTGGCGAAGGTGTCGCCGGCGCTCGGCGGCCCCCCGGGTACGACCAGGAATCGGCCGTCGATCTGACTGCAGGTGGGGAAACACACCTGGGCGCCGGCGCTGCGGGCCGTGGCGGCCAGGCACAGCGCCATGGTGACGAGAACGAGCCAGTAAGAGGTAACCCTGGAAATCGCGCGACAGACATGGGAAGCCATCGTTTACCCTCGCTGGGAAGAGGTGCGGGTGCGGCCCGCCGTGTATCTGGGAAGGCCCAGTTTGTTGCAAGTGCCGGCGAGGGTTCAAGAGAGAACGCGCGGCCATCCGAGGTGGAACCATGAGAGCCGGAACGAGCCCTCGGTGGCGTCGAAGCTTGTAGGATCCTGAAGGAACCCTGATGGGCCACAGAGCACACTCAGGCCACTGAGAAAACCTTGGCCTGGACTCCGTGTGCTCTGTGGTGAACGTCTCTCACCACCGCGAATGCTGAGAGCACAGAGAGAGCTCCAGAAGGAGCTCAGATCTGTAATCCGTGCACTCTGTGGTGCGCCTGCCTCTGTCAGAGGCGGGGCGCTCCGCCAAGCGCCCTGGCCGAACCGTCCTTACATGGCGGGCGACAGCCCAAGGCGTTTCATCTTGATGTAGATCCCCTTCTTGCTGATCCCGAGGCGGCGAGCGGCTTCGGCCCGATTTCCGCGGCACGACTCCAGGGTCTGCAGAATCGCCATTTTTTCGACTTCCCGGAGCGGTACGTCGGCCAGGGTCACGGGGCTCAGGGCCTCGGCGTGGAACCCGTGCTCGTGGATCTCCGCGGGCAGGTCGTCGGGCGCGATGGTCGGGCCCGCCGAGAACGCGGTGGTGCGCTGCAGCACGTTATCGAGCTCGCGGACGTTGCCGGGCCACTGATACCGGACCAGCGCGCGGCGCGCTTCCTCACTGAGCTCGAACGGGCGAATGTTGCGCCGCTGCGCGATGCGTCCCAGCAGGTACTCCGCAATCGGCAAGATATCCTCGTGTCGTTCCCGCAACGGCGGGATGTGGAGAGGCAGGACGTTCAAGCGGAAATACAGGTCCTCGCGGAACCGCCGTTCCTGGCACATCAGCTTCAGGTTCTGGTTCGACGCCGCGATGATGCGCACGCGCACCGAGATGGTCTTGTTGCTGCCGATCCGCTGAAACGCGCGGTCCTGCAGGAACGTGAGCAGCTTCGGCTGCGAGTCGAGCGGCATGTCGCCGACCTCGTCGAGGAACAGGGAGCCGCCGTCGGCCATCTCGAGGCGTCCCGGCCTGCGCTCGTGCGCGCCGGTGAAGGCGCCCTTTTCGTGGCCGAAGAGCTCCGCCTCCACCAGCTCGCGGGGCAGCGCCGTGCAGCTGACGGTGATGAACGGCCGCACGGCTCTCGGACCGGCGTTGTGAATCATGCGCGCCACGAGCCCTTTCCCGACGCCACTCTCACCGGAGATGAGCACCGTGCTGTCGAGATGCGCGAGCTTATCGACCGCATCGAGCACGCGCTCGGTCGTGCCGGACGCGCCGATGAAGGGCACCTCCGACCACGGCAGACTCATCGCCTGGCGCAGCTGTCGGTTTTCCTTCGTGAGCTGCGCGGTCCGGGCCGCGCGCTGCAGCGTCTCGACGAGCTCGTCGATGTTCACCGGCTTGGTGACGTAATCGAAGGCGCCGCTCCGCATGGCTTCGACCGCATCGCCAATCTCGGAGCTGGCCGTGACGATGATCGTCTCGATTTCAGGATGCGACTTGCGGATCTGTCGCAGGCAGGTGATGCCATTGGGGTCGGGCATGCTCAGATCGAGCAGCGCGACGTTGATCGCCTCCGAGACGAGCTCCAGCGCCTCGCGGCCGTTGCGGCCGATGACGGTCTTGAAGCCCGCCTTTTCGAGGTGATACTGCAGGAACACCCGCACGCTCTCGTCATCATCGACAACGAGAACGGTCGGGCGCGACTCGATGTTTTCTTGGGTCATAGAATCAGCAACGGTAGTCGGGGTGGACAGTGGTTGATCAGGCGCGCACCCCCGACGCGTCCAGGAGCGCGAGGAGCGCCCGCCTGAGGCGTTCGATGCCGTCCTCGAGGCGCGCGGCCGCTTCCTCCGCGCCGCTCAGATCGCCATTGCGGGCCATCCTTTCGAGCCGGAGTGCTGCCTCGAACACGGCCGGCGCGCAGAAATTCCCGACCGAGCCCTTGAGGAAGTGGGCCGCCCGTTCGAGCGTGCTGCAGTCCTGTCGCGCGATCGCGACCTTGATGACGCCGAGCCGTCGCGGACAGTCGGCGATGAACGGATCCGCCATCCTCCGAAGCAGCTCGAGGTCGCCGTCCACGCGCGTGACGAGCGCCTTCCGATCGATCGTGTCGTCTGGCTCGGCGTCCTCGCGGCCGTCCTCGCCGTTGGGCCCGGTCACGAGCCCTTCCAACGCCTGCAACAGATGCGCGGCATGAATCGGCTTGGAGATGTATCGGTCCATTCCGGCCTCGAGGCAGCGCTCGCGGTCGCCCTTCATCGCCGACGCCGTCATGGCGACGATCGGGATGTGTCTGCCCGCCGTGCGCTCGCGCTCGCGGACCGCGGCTGTCACCTGAAACCCGTCCATCTCCGGCATCTGGACGTCCATCAGGACGACGTCGAACTTCTCCTGTTCGAGCCTGGCGAGCGCGTCGCGTCCGCTCGAGACGACGGTCGTGGTGTGCCCGCGGCGTTTGAGCAGATGGACGACGAGCTCCTGGTTGACCGCGTTGTCTTCCGCGACCAGCACGTGCAGCGGACGTTTCGGTCGCGGCAGCAGGCGGACGGCGCCAAGGCCCTCGGCCGCGGCCTCCGCGCCCGAAAGACCGAGCACTTTCGTGATGGCATCAAGCAGCTGCGAATGCGTCACGGGCTTGATCAGGTGGGCGGCGACGCCAAGCTCGCGACAGCGCGCCGCGTCGCGCAGCTCCCCGGCCGACGCAAGCATCATGATGGTCGAGGGTCGTGGCTCAGGCCGCCGGTTCACCTGCTCGGCGACCGCGAATCCATCCATGCCGGGCATCTGCGCGTCGACGAGCACGATCCTGATCCGCAGACCGTCGGGGTCAGCGCGGTCGAGCGCGTCCAGCGCAGCCCGACCGCTCTCCACCTCGAAGGGCTGCATGTGCCACGCGCGAAGCATGTCGACGATGATGCGGCGCGTCGACTGGCTGTCGTCCGCCACCAGGACGCGCAGATCGCGAAGGCCAGGCGGGGGGGTGAGGCCGGGCCGGGCCGACGGCTTCGCCTGTCGCCGAAACCGGGCGGTGAAGTGAAACGTGCTGCCCCTCCCGACCTTGCTATCGACGCGGATGCGACCGCCCATCAGCTCCACCAGCTTCGATGAGATCGCCAGGCCGAGCCCCGTGCCGCCGTAACGGCGCGTCGTCGAGCCGTCGCCCTGCTCGAACGCCTCGAAAATGGCCCGCTGCTTCTCATCGGGAATCCCGATGCCGGTATCGGAGACCGCGAAGTGGAGGCAGACTTCCTCCGCCGTCTTCCAATCGGGCTCGACCCGCACCATGATTTCGCCGCGATCGGTGAACTTCACGGCGTTGCCGACCAGATTCAGGATGATCTGCCGCAGGCGGCCGGCGTCGCCGATGAGGAAGTCGGGCACGCTGTCGAGCACGTGATAAGCGAGCTCGAGACGCTTCTTGTGGGCGCGCAGCGCCAGCGTCTTGAGCATGCCGCCGAGGCTTTCGCGGAGCCGGAACGCGAGCGGATGCAGATCCAGCTTGCCCGCCTCGATTTTCGAGAAGTCGAGGACGCCGTTGATGATGGTGAGGAGCGAATCGGCGGACGTCTTGACGGTGTTGAGATACCGTCGCTGCTCGGCCGTCAGCTCCGTGTCGAGCGCGAGCCCCGTCATGCCGATGATGGCATTCATCGGCGTCCGGATCTCGTGGCTCATGTTCGCGAGGAACTCGCCTTTCGCCTCGCTTGCCTGCTCGGCCTTGACCTTCGACTCCTCGAACTGACGCGACTTCTCCTCGAGCTGGATGATGAGGCGATTGAGCGCTTCATTGGCCTTCGACAGCTCGTCCTTCTGGAGCACGACCTCGGCCGTGCGCTCATCGACCTTGGCCTCGAGCTCTTGCTTCTCGCGCACGAGCCGCCGCACCCGGTGGCGGTATCCGACCGCCCCCACCAGGATCAAGGTGAAGAACCAGATTGCCGCGGTTTGGTAGACCTCTGGGGCCAGGGTCGATGCTCCTCACGGACGCGAACGTCTCCTCGATATTTCGGCTGGAGGGAGTAATTCCGACACCATCAAGGGGGGCGCGGTGCAGTTCCGTGCAGTGAAGGGCAATACGGCCTACCGTCTCCAGGGAGCAGTCTCGTGTCGGAGCTGCTATCCGGTTTGCCGTTCCACGTGGGCTCGGAGGATGTCAAGAGGACTTCGCGCCGGAGTGCGCAGTTCCTTTACGACGTGGGTGTAGATCATGGTCGTCTCGACGTTGGCGTGCCCCAGGTACTCCTGAATCTGCCGGATGTCCACGCCGTTGAGGAGCAGGTGCGTGGCAAAGCAATGACTCAGCGCATCCTCACACTGCCCATGAATGGTCCCCCGCCATCATTCACTACCGGCACCATCCGTTCCACGGCGAACACGTAGAGATCGTCCGTCGCCTCCGCCGCTTTACGGCGGATTGCGTGGTCATCAAGCTCGCGGATGACGTGCAGGTGGCCGTCCCGACCTGGATGTTGGATCCTCTGGTGTGTCAGCAACTCACCGAC
>JACPPN010000036.1 GCA_016190995.1 Acidobacteriota bacterium
AGTCAGACTCGTTCTGCGCAACGAGCAGCCGGGCGTCACGCACGACTTCGTCGCTGAATCTCTGGGGGCGTCAATCGAGCCGCTGAAAGGGGTCGGGAGCGGCAGCGTGGTATTCCGCGCACCAAACCAGGCCGGCCGCCATGACTATGTCTGCACGCCGCACTCACGCATGATGAACGGCACGATCGTGGTGGGGCGGTAGGGCGCGCGCTCGGCGTTCTCCGGGGCTCAGCTCTAGATCGATGGCATCAATGAAGAACTCCGTTAGGAAGCTTCAACCCTTTCACACCTGCGCGTGTACGGCGCTTGGAGCGAACCTGCAGTGCCATCCTGTTGTTATAATCGCCGAAGATGGAACGTACATTGGCCATCATCAAGCCTGATGCCGTCGCACGGCGGATCGCCGGGCGGATTCTCCAGCGCATAGAAGAAGCGGGACTCCAGATCCGTGCCATGCGGCTCGTGCGGTTATCCAAGGTAGAGGCAGAAGGTTTCTATGCCGTGCACCGCGAACGCCCGTTCTTTCCGGGGCTGACCGAATTCATGTCGTCGGGGCCCGCCATCGTCCTGGTGCTCGAGGGGGAAGAAGCGATTGGGAGGTGGCGGCGACTGATGGGCGCAACGGATCCGGCCACAGCCGACGGCGGAACGATTCGCAAGGATTTCGGGAGCTCGATCGAGCGCAACGCGACCCATGGCTCCGACGCGCCCGAGACCGCCGCATTCGAGGTTGGCTACTTCTTCCCGGGCATCGAGCTCGCGTCCGCCGGATAGGCGACGCGTGCGACGGAAATGCGCTATGTCTCCGTAACGAAGCTTCGCCGCGACCGCTTCGTTCTGACTCGTCGGTCTGAGCGGAGCTTCGTGACTCGACATGGGTAAGGTTCTGGTAGCGGTCGGGCTGGGGATTGCGGCCATCGGGTTCCTGGTGATGCTCGGGCTGCCCTTCGGCCGGTTGCCCGGCGATATCGTGATTCGGCGCGGCAACTTCACCTTCTATTTCCCGATTTTCACCTCGGTTGTCGTGAGCGTGCTGCTGACGTTGCTGCTGATGCTGCTGCGCCGCTAGCGCGGTCGTCACCCGTGAGCAGAGGAGTGCGATGACGATCAAGCCGGATCGCTGGATCAGACGGATGGCGGCCGACCACCGGATGATCGACCCGTTCGTCGACAGCCAGGTTCGTACGGGCGTCATCTCGTACGGGCTGTCATCGTACGGCTACGACATCCGGGTCGCCGACGAGTTCAAGGTGTTCACCAACATCAACACGACGGTGATCGATCCGAAGCAGTTCGATCCGCGGTCGTTCGTGGATCTGCAGGCGCCGGTATGCATCATTCCGCCGAACTCATTTGCCCTGGCGCGGACCGTCGAGTATTTCCGGATTCCGCGCGACGTGCTGACGCTCTGTCTCGGGAAGTCGACCTACGCGCGCTGCGGGATCATCGTGAACGTCACGCCGTTCGAGCCGGAATGGGAGGGCACCGCGACGCTCGAAATCTCGAACACGACGCCGCTACCTGCCCGTATCTACGCGAACGAGGGAATCGCGCAGGTGATCTTCTTTCAGAGCGACGAACCGTGCGACGTGTCGTACGGCGACAAGAAGGGGAAGTACCAGGCGCAGCTCGACGTGACGCTGCCGCGAATCTGACTGCCGCCGCCCGGTCACACCGCCCGAGGTCGCTTGACCGTCCCCGGCCGTTATAGGAAAATCAGACGGGTCCTGCAGTCTCCATGGAGAAACTTGTCGAGCGCGACAAAGCGCTGCCCCGATCTTCGCTCCGAGGAGCGCCCGCTCTCGCCGTTCAGTTCTTCCTCGTCCCGCTTGCCGTCATCGCCGTTCTCGTCTCTATTTACGCCGGGTTTCGAGCGTTGACGAAGGAGGAGCGTACCGCCGAGGAGTATCTGAGCGACATTCGGTTCGGGGGGCGCGACCGCCGCTGGCCGGCTGCGTACGAGCTCTCGCACGCAATGGCCGATCCCACCGTCCAGCAGCGGAATCCGACGCTCGGTCGATCGCTCGTCCAGGCGTTTGCGGAGTCGAAGGGGGACGATCCGCGCGTCCGCCGCTATCTGGCGCTCGCTATCGGGCGGTTGAAGCCGCCGCCAGCCGATGCGTCGACGGTGCTGGCGGATGCGCTGCGGGATCCCGACAGCGAGACGGTCATCAGCGTAATCTGGGCGCTCGGCGCGCTGGGCGATCGATCCGCCGCACCCGCGTTGCAGCAGATGTACGAGTCGTCGGATGCCGGTATCCGGAAGATCACGGTGTATTCGCTGGGCGCGCTCGGCGGCGACGCGCAGATGGTGACCCTGCGCACAGCGCTCGCGGATCCGGCGGCCGACGTCCGCTGGAACGCGGCCGTCGCGCTCGCGCGTCACGGCGACCCGGAGGCGCGCCCCGTGCTCCACCGAATGCTCGACCGCACGAGCGTCGAACAGCAGATTGCACGCATGCCGCGATCGGATGCAGACGCCGATCCGGCCGGTGACATCATGGTCAGCGCTCTCAGGGCGATTGCAGCGCTCCACGACACGACCGCTCGCGAGCTCGCCAGAAATCTGTCGGAGCACGATCGCAGCCTGCGGGTGCGCGAGGCGGCGATGAATGCGTTGAAGCAGATTGGCGCGTGAGCGCGTTCCGCCTGTTCGATCAATCGCTTCCACTCCGGGCGGAGTGTTGACGAGACGAAATGGCTGAAGAACCGAAAGCGCCGACTCCTGTGCCGCCGGCCGCGCCCGGGAGACCGCGCGACGAGACCGCCGGGACGGAGCGTCGGGCGCCGAATCCCCCCGCTCAACCCCTGACGGCCGAGCACGTGGCGCCTGCCGCCGGTGCACGGTCCGGTACTGTCGTCAAGCCCGCCGCGCCGGGAGCAGCGGCGCGGGCGGCCGAAGTCGCTTCGGCAAGGACGAGTTCAGCGGCCGCCGGCCCGGCAGTGGCACAG
>JACPPN010000249.1 GCA_016190995.1 Acidobacteriota bacterium
GCCGGACGCCACCATCCGGATCGTCTCTCCCGGTGATGATGCGTACATCAGCGGCGGATTGCTGCTCCGTGCTCTCCTCGACCCGCCAGGTGCCGCGCGGGACATCGCCCGCGTCGATTTCTACGCGGACGGGAAGCTCGTTTGCCGAATTGACGCGCTCCCCTATGAGTGTGAATGGGACGCCGGTGAGATGGTCGTGGAGCACCAGGTCCGGGTGGTAGCGACACGCCTGGACGGTACACGACTTGTCCACAACGTGCGCACGCGCGGCACCGAGTACGCCGAGACCGTGCAGGTGGACGCAGTGCAGGTCACGGCCACGGTGACCGACGGCCGCGGCCGGTTCGTGCAGGGACTCTCACCAGAGGTCTTTCGCGTCTTCGAAAACGATCGACGTCAGCAGATCACGCACTTCGAGACTGAGAACATTCCACTCGAGCTGGTGGTTGCGGTGGACGTCAGCGGCAGCATGGGACCCTCGATGGCCACCCTCAAACAGTCCGTCCGGCGTTTCCTCGACGCCCTCGATCGGAAGCACCAGGTCACCCTGCTCGCGTTCAATGACAGCATCTTCACGCTCGCGCGCCGTGCCGCCGACCCGGCGGTCAGGTTCAAGGCCGTCGATCGCCTCGCGCCCTGGGGTGGCACTGCCTTGTACGACGTCCTGGTGAAAGCCATCGATCTGCTCGGCCGGCAGGTCGGACGCCGCGCGGTCGTGGTGTTCACCGACGGCGACGATCAAAGCAGTCACGTGACGCTGGAGGAAGCGACGCGCCGGGTGGAGGCGAGCGACGCGACGGTCTACATGATCGGACAGGGACGCGGCACCGCAGTCCACCGTCTGAAGGAGATCATGGAGAAGCTCGCGACCGTGAGCGGGGGACGCGCCTTCGGCACCGATCGGGTCAGCGAGCTCGACGAGGCCTTCGGCCGGATTCTCGACGAGCTGTCCCATCAGTATCTGCTGGCGTACGCCCCCAGCAACACCCTCCGTGACGGATCGTGGCGCCGCATCAGGCTGGACGTCGCGGACGGACAGTACAAGGTACGGGCGCGTCAGGGATACCGCGCCATGGCGCGCCGCTGACGCAGGGACTCACCGATGCCGGGACCAATGAGATGTATCTGTGGCTGCGGCGCAGCCGCGGTGTGCGCCATCGTGTTTCCTTCCAGTGCCGCGATCCAGGGGTCGGCCAGCCACCCGCCGCAGCAGCCGTCACCGGTCTTCCGATCGGGCGTCGACCTCGTCACCGCTGATGTGACCGTCGTCGACAGCGCCGGCCATCCCGTCCGTGATCTGCAGGCCGCGGACTTTGACCTGAAGGTCGATGGCGCACCGCGGCGCATCGTGTCGATTCAGTTCGTCGGAGAGCGGGCTGGCGCCGCCCCGCCGGACCTGGGACCGCGCAATTACAGCAGCAACGAACATGTCGAAGCGGGCCGGTTGCTGCTCCTGGTCGTCGATCAGGGAAACATTCGCGCCGGGCAGGCGCGCCTCCTCGCGCGGGCTGCCGATCAGCTTCTGAGCCGGCTCTCGCCCGCGGATCGCGTGGGCGTCGTCGCGATCCCGGTGCCGGGGCCGCGCCTCGATTTCACGACCGATCACGCCCTGGTGCGCGAGGCTCTCGGCCGAATCGTCGGGTACGGGGAGCGCACGTCGTTTTCCTTCAACATCGGCCTTGCTGAGGCCATCGCCATCGAGAGCCGGGATCCGGTGACCTTCAACGCGGTCGTCACGCGAGAATGCGGGCCCGACGGCGCCGGCACGGGCTGCGACACGATGGTGGAGACCGAGGCGGTCGCGATGGCGACAACCTCCCGGCACCAGGCGCGGACGTCGATCCTGGCGCTCAACGCGCTGCTCGGAATGCTTCGCCACGTCGAGGCGCCGAAGACGCTCGTCCTCGTCTCGGAAGGCCTGCTGCTCGATCAGACGATGTCCGAGCTGATGGAGCTGGGCGCAACCGCCGCGGCGGCGCGCACATCCATTTACGGCCTGCGACTCGACTCGGAGATCGATCTGACGGGGAATCGTTCGGCGCTCAGCCAGAACGCCGATTCGCGCCTTCAGGAGCAGGGCTTCGATCTACTCGTCGGATTCGCGAAAGGCGCGGTGTTTCGCGCGGTCACCGACTTCACCTATCCCCTGCGGCGGATTGCCGACGAGCTTTCCGGCCAGTATCTGTTGTCGTTCGAGCCTGGCGAAAACGATCGCAATGGGAAGACTCACCGCGTCAGCGTGACGGCGCGGCGAAAGGGCCTGACGGTGCGCTCGCGGCGCGAGTTTCGGATCGATCCCGTCGTGGCCGCCGCGAGCTCCGGCTCCGACGAAGAGCTGATTGGCGAGACCCTGCGCGCGCCGTTCGTCTCGACCGCGCTGCCGATCCGGCTCGCCACCTACTCGCTGAAGGAGTCGGAGTCGGGAAAGATGCGGGTCGTCATCAGCGCGGACCTCGACCGCGATCGCATGGAGGCGGCCGCCCTCCCCGTTGGCTACGCCTTCGTCGCGGGCGACGGACGATTGGCGGCGTCCGCGCACGAGCGGGCGGAACTCCGTCCCGTCGAGCCGGGCAAAGCCGGGCCGCTTCACTATCTGCGCGCGGTGACGCTCGATCCGGGTGAGTACATCCTGAGATTGGCCGCGATGGCGTCCGACGGACGCCGCGGCAGCGTCGAGCGTGTCGTCCGCGCCAGGCTCGGGAAGGTTGGCGACGTTCAGGTGAGCGACCTCGTGGTCATCCGCGCGCAGGGAGCAAGCGCCGAGGATTTCGTTCCCGGGGTCGATCTCGTCGTTACCGACGATCGTCTGGTCTGCTTCGTCGAGGTGTACGGCGCGCGGGGCGGGGACCTTCCCCAGGTGACGATGGCCGTCTCGCGCGATGAATCGTCGCCGCCGCTGCTTTCCGGCGCGACCCAGATTGCTTCGGTTCCACAGGAGCGAACACTTTCCGCCCGCAGCGTCATGTCGCTCGCGCTGCTGCCGCCGGGCGACTACGTCGTCAGGGCCGTGGTCTCCGTCGAGGGCCGTGAGACCATGACGGCGCCGCGGCCCATCAGAGTGGTGCGTTCCGCGCCCGTGTCCCCGACCGCCGTCGCGGGCGGCAAGACGTTGGCGGCCGCCCGGGTCGCGACCCACCTCCGCATCGCGGGATTCGAAGGCGCCGTGGTCCCGTTCGATCGCGCGGCTATTCTGCAGCCGGCAGTCGTCACCTCGTTCCTGGATCGCATGAATGAGATGGGGCTCTCGCCCGCGTCGAAGGCCGTGCAGACCGCGGTGGAGGCCGCGAGGAACGGAAGATTCGATGCGACGAGCTTCGGCGGATCGCTACTCGAATCGGATCGCGTCGCGGCGAGCTTCGTCCGCGGCCTTGCCCTTCTTTCTCGCAATCAGCTCGAGAGCGCCGCGTCCGAATTCCGCGCCACCATCACGGCCGCCTCGGACTTCTTTCCGGCCGTGTTTTACTTGGGTGCCGTGTACGCAGCCGCCGGGCGGGACGAGGACGCTGTCGGGGCATGGCAGACGTCGTTGATTTCAGAAAGCGAGACGCCGCTGATCTATCGGATGCTGGCGGATGCGCTGCTGCGCCGCGGCGATCCGGAAGGCGCGCTCGCGGTCCTTCGTGAAGCCGACGAAAAATGGCCCTCCGATCCCGACATCGCCCGCCGCACCGGTCTCGCCTTCGCGATTGTCGGCGACGGCGTTCAGGCGCTCGAACACTTCGATCGGTACCTGGCGTCGAGCCCGCAGGACCAGGCGGTGCTGTTCGCGGCGAGCCGGATCATCTACGAAGCGCACGCCTCGGGTGGCGTCATCACCACATTCGAGCAGGACCGTCATCGGCTGACCAAATACGCGCAGTCGTACGCCGCGACGAGGGGTCCGCACCAACCGCTCGTTGCCGAATGGTTGAAGTTCGTCGCGCCAGACAGTTCCAGATAACGAAGCTTCGCCTCACGCGACGCAGCGGGAACGGTCATCGCTGTTCCTACGACAACTCTGGCGGTTTAGGGATCGATCCGCAACAGGCAAGGAGCGCAAGCCGCGCCTCGTCGGGACCGAGCGCGTTGAAGCGGTCGAGCGACGTTTCGCTCACGGCGTGTCCCGGACCTTGGCCCAGACGCGCAGACGCCCGATGCCGCCGTCCGGAAAGATGTTCAAGCGCACGTAGGTCACGGGGCCGGCGTTCTTGAGCTCGTCCTCGAAGACCTGTCGCGTGTCGGGCTGCAGCTTCGTTATCGGAAGGATGGTCCGCCAGGCGTCCATCGTGGCGAGCTCTTCCGGCATGCGATCGTCGCCGGTCGCGCATCCTTCCACCGAGCCGGCGCCCGGGGCGTTTCCTTTGAAGTAGGTCGTGTCGATCTCGAGCCGGCGGACTGTGCCCGCCCTTCCGAGCCGCACGATCGCCCAGTCGTGCCCCGGCCCTCTTCGTCGTCTGGTCTCCCATCCATCCGCCATGCTGGCGGGCCGTCCCGGCATGATGAGATTGTGGCGCGATCCGAAAAACATGTCGCTTGCCGACACCACGAGCCCGCCATGTTCCGCGGCGGCCAGATCGATCAACCCACCCGCGCCGATCAGGCGATCCCAGTCCGGTCGCGCGACCCCGAACGCACGCAAACGCGCGACCCCGCCGTCGGGAAAAATCCTCAGGCGCAGATGCGTGACCCGACCGGTGTCGGCGACGGGAAACAGATTGTGGCTGTCGCCCCGAAGCGCAGAGCGGGGCACGATCTCGCGCCACTGCGACTCGTCCCCAAGAAGCTCATCGCCATCGAGATGCCACTTGACGGCGCGGGCGTCGACCGCGCATTCCGACGGGAAGTTGCCCGTGAAATGCGTGGTGTCGACCAGAATGCCGCGCACCGTCCCGGGCAGCCCTAGCCGGATGAGGCACCAGTCGTGCCCTTCGTCGCGGCGGCGGCGGGTTTCCCACCCGTCCATCCACTTGCCGCGATGGGTGTACTTGCCCTCGATGAACATCGGAGCGGCCGCCTTGACCAGGTTCTCCTTCTCCGCGAAGAACTCGTCATTGGCGGCGATGACGGCGCCCCCGACACGTTCGGAGGCGAGATCGATCAGATCGGTGAAGTCAGGCACGGGGGACGACCGGTTCAGGAGCTGCGTGCGAGCAGCCGACCACGGCAAGCGTTCTTCAGCTCAACTAATCTTCAATCGACGGTCTTCAATCGTCAATCTCCAATCGTCGATTTACCCAGCAATGTCGGATCGTTGACTTCCCGCCGTTTGCAGCCCTACTATGGCGCCGCATACTCACCTCCAGGGGCAGGCGACATGAGCGATACAGGAGTGTCTTTCAACGCCGGCGATTCGGTCACGCACTACAAGATCATCGAGAAAATCGGGTCGGGCGGCATGGGCATCGTCTACCGGGCGGAGGACAACCGTCTGGGCCGGCACGTCGCTCTCAAGTTCCTTCCGCCGGTGCTCTCGGGCGATCCGCAGGCGCTCGAACGGTTCCAGCGAGAAGCCCGCACGGCGTCCTCCTTGAACCATCCCGGCATCTGCACGATCTACGAGGTCGATCAGCACGCCGGGCAGCAGTTCATCGCGATGGAGCTGCTGGAGGGCCAGACGCTGCACGACGCGATACAGGGCCGGCCGTTCGAGATACGGCAGGCTCTCGAGTACGCCATTCACATCACCGACGCGCTCGACGCGGCGCACGCCGAAGGCATTCTGCACCGGGACATCAAACCCGCCAACATCTTCATCACGAAGCGCGGCCAGGCCAAGATCCTCGACTTCGGCCTCGCGAAGCTCGCGCGCAGGCGCCGGAGCGCCGAAGTCGCCTCCGCCGCCATGACGACGGCCGAGTCGTTGATGACGATGCCGGGGATGACGGTCGGGACCGTGGCGTACATGTCTCCGGAACAGGCGCGCGCGGAAGATCTCGATGGACGCAGCGATCTCTTCTCCCTGGGGCTCGTTCTCTACGAGATGGCGACCGGCACGCGCACCTTCTCCGGTCCGAGCACCGCGGTCATCTTCGATGCGATTCTCAACCGAGAGCCCGCTCCCGCAGTCGTACTCAATCCCAGTATTCCGCCGGAGCTCGAGCGCATCATCAAGAAACTGCTCGAGAAGGATCGGCGGATGCGCTACCAGACTGCCGCGGATCTGCTGTCCGATCTGAAGCGGCTTCGACGGGATCTGGAATCGGCGGCGGCCATGACCGCCGCCGCGAGTGCGGCGGCGAGTGCGGCCGCCGTCATGGCGGCGAGGGTGCAGCCCAGTGCCGCCGCCCCGATGGGCGCCGCCGCCCCACTGCCATCCCCGCCAGTCGTACCCGCTCCTGCGCCCGTTGTGCCGCCGCCGCCCCGTCCCGTGGGGCCGGCGCCGGTGGCAGCCGGGCGAAAAGCCGCGACCGGATTGATGGGCATCCTCCTGGTCGTGGCGCTGATTGCTATTGGCGCTGGCGGCGCCATGCTCGTGATCGGGCGACGATCGAATTCCGCCGCGCCTCCGCCGGCTCAGAGCCCCGCGCCGCGTGTTGACGTGCCGGCACCCGCGGCACCGCCACAAGTCGCCGGGCGCGCGGAGCCGTCGGCACCGTCAGCCACACCGGACGCTGCTGCGCCCTCCGCGATGACGGGTCCCGTTGCCGCGTCACCGCCGTCCGCGCTTCCGGCACCGCCTCCCCAAACCGACAAGGCTGCGACCGCCCGTGAAGAGCAGGCCGGTTCGCGCGTCAGCGGTCCACGCCCGCTGCCGGACGTGCCTATCCGCCCCCGGCCGGGCCGGGCTGCGGGCGCACGCGCCGTGCGCGTGCCCACGCCGGAGGAGGGGACGGCGAACGCCCTCGAATCGGTGCGTGAGCTGGTCAGGACGCGACAGTTCGACGCCGCGCTCACGGATCTCGACGGGCTCATCGCGTCGCGCCCGACCGGTCGCGTGGCGGCCGAGGCCGTATTCCTGCGGGCGACGGTGCTCGAACGCATGGGCCGGACGGCCGACGCCGCGGCGGCGTACGACGACGTGCGACAGCGGTACCGGAATCACCCCCGTGCGCCTGAGGCCCTGATGAAGGTCGCGACGCTCGCCCTTCAGGCGCGACGCACGGGCAACCAGCGCGAAGCCATCGCGCTCTACGACGCTTTGGCAACCGAGTACCCGGGATCTCCGGAGGCCTCGCCGGCGCTCATCGCGAAGGCGCAGCTCGAGGAAGCCAGCCGCGTTCGCGTCAACGATCCGCAGCTGGGGGAAGTCCCTGCGGCCCTTCTGACGTGGCGCCTCCTGCTGCAGAGATATCCGAGCACGAGCGAGCTGGCCCTGACCCACCTCGCAACGTTGTACGAATCGATCAAGCGGTACGATCTGGCCGCCCAGGCGTACGTCGATCTCGGAACGCGTGCGCCGGCACACCCGCTCGATCCCTGGTTCCGCGCCGCGGAGCTGTTCGAGCGGCGTGTGAAGGATCGTGATCGCGCGCGCACGGCGTACGCGAACGTGCCGCCTTCGTCGCCCCGCTACGACAGGGCGCAGAAGAAAGTCCGTGACTTGTTGCGCTGACCTCGCGAGACTCGGGGCCGCGCATCAATACTTCCCGTTGTCCTTCAAGAGCTCTCACCGCAGAGAACGCAAGGACCCGGAGACTGGAAAAGCCAAGCAATTCCGCGGCGTTCTCGGGCCCTCCACCGGTGAGGCTTCAGCAGGGTGGTGGACAACCGCTGATTCACCACAGAGGGCGCAGAGAGCACAGAGAAAACTCTCTAGAGGGCGATGCGATCGATTGCTTCATACCAAGATCAACCCTGAATCCGGCGTCGAGAGCTCTCGCCGCAAAGAACGGGGCGGCGCGCAGACTGGAACAGCCAATGCCTCCGCGTTCTCGGCGCCCTCCGCGGTGAAGGCTTTGGATCGAGGAGATCAGTGAATCACTGCCGCGCCGCGCACCTCACGCATCGCACCGACGTAAGCGTGACCCCCTCCCGCTCGACGCGGAACACCTCGGGTTTGCGGGAGATGTCCGGGTTGCCGAGAACGTCGAACCGATTGAGCGCGACGATGACGTCTGCTTCGTCGGCGTGCTCGACACGCTCGTATCGGGCCGTCGCCGGCAGGTCATAGAACAGCGCGAGCGCCGGGCCCGCCGTGAACACCTTTGCGCCCTCCGGCCGGTGGCGTCCGATCCAGCGGGCCGCCTCTCGGAAGGACAGTGCCCAATAGTCCTTCTCGTAACAATTCGCCGCCCCGCGCAGCCCGCCCGTCAGCGAGTTGAAATAGACATATTCGTACGGATGCAGGCGCGCGCTGGCGACGAAGCCGGGCAGGAGACACGCGAGAACGACTGCCGATCCGTACCGTTCGGCCCCCGCCCACACCGTCGCGAGGCGTCTCACGGCCGCTCGCAGGCCGATCAGTGCCAGCAGTGCCATCGCGGGCATCATGAAAATGACGTGACGCACGCCGTCGAACAGTGCCGCAGCGGTGGCCATCAGATACAGTGGCGGGGCGACCAGCCAGGAGCCGACGACCGCCTCCTCGAACGAGATGGTCCCGCGAAGCCCACGCCACGCGATCACGGCACCCCCTGCGGCGATGGCGGCGAGGAGCGGCGCAGGCGTGGTGATCGCCAGGCTCCACGGGATGTAGTGCCATGGCACGTCCACCGACTGAATCGAACGACAGCCGTAGAGCAGCGTCATCTCGTTGGGGTACTGGGAAAAGATGATTACCGCCTGTGCCAGGCGCGCGAACATCGCGGGCGACCAGTAGAACGGATTGAGCAGCACGATCGCCGCAATCGCGACCGACATCGCGATCATGACGAAGAGAACCAAACGCGCGATGGCGATCGGCGTCGGCCGCGACAGCGCCAGCGCAGGGACGACGGCGACGATGCCGAGGAGACCGGGAACGCCGCGGGGCAGCGTGCAGATCGACAGCGCAAGTCCGACCGTCAAGGCGTCGCCGAGGAACGCGCGCTCCGCCTGCTGGTTGAAATATCCGACTCTCAGGCGGCTCAGCGTCACCCACGCCAGGACGGCAACGCCCAGCGCTAACGGCACGTCCTTGTGATTCATGATCGCCTGCCCCAGATAGGCGGGCATCGCGACGAGCGCGGCGCCGCCTACCCAGTCCCATTCCCGACCACCGATTCGTGCAGCCATCTGCATCGTGACGAAGAGCAGGGCCAGCGCGGTGAGACTGTTGTAGGCCCGGCGCGTCATCACCCAATCGTCGGTGACGTGCATCCTGCCGAGCGCCCATTGCCCGATGGCGTGCGGCACGTCGTACGCGACCCCGTAGTAACGCTCGACGTCGAGGGTCTTCAGGATGGTTGGATCGAAGGACTGCACGTACTGCGCGTACAGCTCGACCCGGCGCTTGTCGAACGGATCATCCCAGTTCGGGCCGACCGTGGGGATGCAGATGAGGGCGTACACCACGAAGCCGGCAACGACGATCCCCGCCCGTCGAGAGAGAGGAACCAGCATGCAGGGCCCGACCATTATGCGCGCGGGCGCCAGCGCGCCAAACCGGCATCTTCGGGATGACCCTGATCGCCCTGGTGGCTGCGTCGGTTCCCGCGCGCCGCGCGGTAAAGGTCGATCCCGCTCGGACGCTTCGGCTCGAGTGACGGCCATCTCAGCCGTTCGGCTGCCGCCGAAAATCGCCCCAGCCTCACCGCGCCGGCGTAAAATACTTCCGGTCGCTCCCACCTGCCGTCCGTTCGTGGCCGTCCCGCGTCGCGCGAACTGACGGCTTCTCCGACCGGGCCAGTAACGAAGCCTCGCCTCAAACCGGCGAGTGAAGGCCCCTGGGGCGGAGCGACGAAGCTTCGTTACTAGGCGGCCGCTCGGCGGCCGCACCTAAGACAGCTTCTAAAGCCGCACCGACGAAAACTTCCTTCACTTGTAAGGACATTGGCTTTAGAAGATGTCTACCGACACCCGGTTCGGTGCTGCAGAGGAGGTTCAGATGCCTGCCGACAAGCCTCGGAAACACGACATCGTGCTGCGCGAATCGAAAGATGGCGGATGGTGCGTGTTGCAGGACGGAGTTGAGCGGCTGTCACCGGGTGTTGGCGTTCACCTCACCGATCAGGATCGCGCGGAAGCGTCGGGGGACGACATCGCGCGATACGAGAACGTCGACCTCTGGTTGTACGAAAACGGCAAGTACGCCCTCCTCAAGAGCTATCGCGGCGTACTGACAGCCTAGACTCTCCTTCGCCAGACGGCCGGCGGCGGCTCTTGCGCCGCCGGCCACTTCCTTCTCAAGGTCCTCTCCACGATCGGGCATGACGTCCGTCATAGGGGGGATTGGACCCTCCCGATAGAGTGCGGTCGAAGTCCGGGTAGACAGCCTGTGAACACGTCGGTTCCAGGCCCAAGCGATGTCTGGGGTTAGAACCCGGAACCCGGAACCAAACAGATTCCTGTCCCGGTCTGGCCGGACCGCGATTCGGCTCCAACCGGACCTTCCATCGAAAGGATGACAGATGCCGGAGAAAACGCCCGCGCTCGATGTCCGATCGCTGCCGCCCGTACGCCGCCACGCCGAGATTTTCCGGGCATTCGATGCGCTGGAGCCGGGCGCGGCCTTCGTGCTCGTGAACGACCATTACCCGAAGCCGTTGCTCTATCAGTTCCAGATGGAGCATCCCGGACAGTTCGAATGGAACGTGCTCGAAACGGGTCCCGATCGGCATCGCGTGGAGATTGAACGCCGGAAAGGGAGTCCGAGTCGGACGGTGACCGACTACCTGGAAGCGGATCACCGCCGGCTGGATCGGATACTCGAGAACGTGCGGCGGCAGGCACGCGGAGGAGCGCTGGAGGGCGCGGCGGGTTCGTTCGGCGAGTTCAGCACCGGTCTGAACCGGCACATCGACGCCGAAGAGGACGTGCTTTTTCCTGCGTTCGAGCAGCTGACCGGGGTGACGGAGGGTCCCACGACCGCCATGCGATTCGAACACGTCGAGATCCGCCGGCTGCTCGGCGAAGTGGCGTCAGCCCTCGCGGCCGGTCATGCGGAGCGCGCCACCGCGTCGATCGGCGAGCTCCACGGCGTACTGGCCGCACACAACATGAAAGAGGAGGGGGTGCTCTATCCGGTGACGGACGAAGCGGCCGGGAGCGCCCGCGCGGTGGACGATCTCGTCCGCCGCATGCAGGCGATCTAATCCCCGGGGTCAGTTGTGTTGCCAGTGGTCGCGGGGTCCTGTCGCCGGGAGCCGCCGGGCAGCCCCACCCGCAGCCGACCGAATCTCCTCGATCCAAGCCTGGACCCGCGGAGAACGCCGAGAGCGCCGAGGAATTACTCGTCTTCCAGTCTCGGCGTGCTCCGTGTTCTCTGGTACACCAGGGTAACCCTAATCTCTCTAGCTGACTGCGAGGTGTCAGCCATGTGAATTGCTCGTTCGACATGTAGCTCCGGCCCGGCGCAGGCGGGTAACCCAGTGCGCGAAA
>JACPPN010000248.1 GCA_016190995.1 Acidobacteriota bacterium
AACCAGTAGTATCTGACCGCCTCGAGCGGGACACCCGTGAGCGCCTGAAGAATCCCGATGGCCGCGGGACCCTGCAGCGCGAGCAGCGCGTAGCGCGAGCTCGAGTTCACCGCGATCGCATCGCCGCCAGGCCTAATCTGCTCGACAATCCAGTTGTAATCCTTCTCGATGTTCGAGGCGTTGACGACGAAGAGGAAATGGCGGTCGGCAAAGCGATAGACGAGCAGGTCGTCGACAAAGGTTCCCTCAGGCGTTGTGAGGGCGGAATACTGCGCCTGCCCAACCTCCAGCTTCGATGCGTCGTTGCTGGTTATGCGTTGCACCGCAGCCAGCGCGTCGGCTCCGGCAATCTCGATTTCGCCCATGTGGCTGACGTCGAACAGGCCGGCGCGCGTCCGGACCGCGAGGTGCTCATCGGAAATGCTGCTGTATTCGACCGGCATGTCCCAACCGCCGAACGCCACCATACGGGCGCCCATTGCACGATGCACGGCGTTGAGAGGGGTTTTCCTGAGCGGCGGGGCCGCAGCCTCGGTCATGTGGACGGATACAGGCGAGGTCCCGAATGCGGGGCCGAAACCGCGTAAAGGTACTATGCGCGTGGGGTGGGGTCAAGAATACGGGGATGCGAGAGCAACCCTGATGCGCAGGGGACGCGCCCGAGCACCGCAGCCGCGCGTCCGAGAGCGGAACCGACGGCGAAAAGGGTTCCGCCCCCAGGACGATCAGCGGGTTACCTTCCGCGAGGTCATCCAGAGCATCAACATGACGCACATCACCGCCAGCAAGGCGGCGAGCCACGGATTGCCGACGATCGGCACGAACCGAACCACGAGCGGCAAGAGTATGCCGGCCAGCAGCAGGCCGGCAGCGACCTTGGCAGCAACGAGCAGGATCATTTTCATGAGCAGCCGCCCTCCTCTGATCGCAGCGACACAGACGAGCGCCGTACGCATTCCGGGCTGGATGGCCTGGTCAGAAGCATTTGCGTTCGAACTTTCGGGTCCCTTCACGCGTGCGTTTGCAGGCGAAGCTTCGTTAATACTTCATCGGGAACGCGCTGCAGCTCAGAAAACTGAACCACGCCGACTCCACCTGCAGGGTCCAGCGCCACGCACAGCCGTCCCGCAGAATCCACGCCACCGATTCGAGACAGCCGTACAGGTCGTCCATGGCGCCACCTACGTCTTTCTCGTATGAGTCGAAGCAACTACTGCGCCGCACGAACCGAACGCCGGTCCGCCGCTGGTCCGTTACGCGTGCGGCCAGGCGACGCGGCGCCTCGAGATCCCCAGCCAGAGCATCGAGCAGTGTTGCGCTCACCAACACCGACAGATGCACAGGCGTCGCCGGCACCATCCCGACCGAGCGCACGACATCACGAAACCGCCTGATCGCCGCCGAGCCGTCGAGCATGCGGTTGATGTGCGCAATCCGTTCGGAATCGGGCTGCCTTGTCAGGTCGACCGTCAGGGATGCTCCGTCCGCAGCCATCGTAACCGCAGTAGGGCTCATATCGAGGTGGAAGGTTTCGGGCCCGACCCGCAGCTCCAGCTTCGTCGTCCCATCACGCCGAACGAGCTTGTGGTACTGAAAGTCGCCGACAGTTCCTGTGAGGCCAATGCCTTCGGGTGCTCGGCTCACGCTGAACTGCAGGACGGACCGTTCGTCTGGCCGCCGCGTTCGATTTGTGATCTCACGATCCGCGGATTGCCCTGTCTTCTCTTCGGCTGTGGCCGATCCGGAGGCTGCCGGCGGTGCCGACACCGCCAGCAGCAGCGCC
The DNA here is from genome assembly GCA_016190995.1 of Acidobacteriota bacterium. Taxonomy (GTDB): domain Bacteria; phylum Acidobacteriota; class Vicinamibacteria; order Vicinamibacterales; family JACPPN01; genus JACPPN01. The sequence continues at coordinate 1,784 of JACPPN010000248.1, forward strand.
AGGGCCGCGCACCGTGCGAGCCCTTCCTTCGTGATCCGCATAACCACTCCTCCGACCATGCTGGTCGTGCGCTCGTCCTGCGAGCGCCTGGGGAAGCAGCGTGCGACCTCACGGACACTTCCCGCCCTGCCTCGCGCTTCAGTTTCGTCGACGGCACGTCGACGCGCCGCTCTCGTGCGAGAGCGTCACTGCCCACACTGCTGCGGGCAAATGCCCTTGCTGGCTCGTGACTCGACCTCCCGTACGTCCCGAGTCCCTGAGTTTGACTCCGCCTCAGCCCCGGTCTTTGGCCCCGGACCGCCGTCCGTCCTATCGGGTCCCGTTTCCCGTTCAGTTTCGTCGCCCTGGCCCCGAGTCCCTGGCTTCGAGCCCCGCGTCCTTCGTGCCCGGCCTTTGCGCGGGTCCGAGTGAGCGGCGATCGGCGAGGGCTTCGCTCGCGGCTCGTAGCGAAGATAGGCCTGGAGCGTGTGGTAGCTGATGCCCAGCGCCTCGCACGTCCGGCGCTTGTTGTTGGCACACCGCTCCAGCACCAGACGCGCGTACCGGGTGCCCCACGCGCGCATCGTCTCGGCATGCGTCAGCGACGGCAGCAGAACATCTGCGTATTCGCCACTCACACATGCCGGCAGATCGTCCAGCGTGATCTGATCGCTCTTGGCGAGCGTGACCGCGCGCTCCATCACACGCTCGAGCTCGCGCACGTTACCAGGCCAGTCGTAGGTCTTGAGCGCATCCAGCGCCGCGCTCGACAGCCGCAGCCGCCGAACGGACCGATGGCGTTGAAGAAAATACTCGGCGAGTTCGGCGATGTCGTCGCGGCGTGCCCGAAGCGGTGGAACGCGGATTTCCACGCCATTGAGACGATAGTAGAGGTCCGCTCGAAAGCTGGCCGTCTCAACCAGCCGGGCGAGGCTGCGGTTTGTCGCCGCGACAATACGTGTATCGACACGGCGCGACGTGTGGCCGCCGACCCGCTCGACCGACAGTTCTTGAAGGGCGCGCAAGAGCTTCGCCTGCGCTGCCGGCGAGAGATCCGACACCTCATCGAGAAACAACGTGCCGCCGTCTGCGCTCTCGAACTTTCCACGACGCCCGCGAACGCCGGTGGCCGTGCGGTCTTCGATTCCGAACAATTCCGCCTCGAGAAGAGATTCGACAAGCGCCGCGCAGTTGACCGCGACGAATGGTCCACGGCGTCGACGACCGAGGTCGTGGATCTGGTGAGCGACCAGCTCTTTGCCCGATCCGCTTTCGCCTTCGATGAGCACGGTGAAATCGGTGCCCGCAACACGCTCGATGCGCTCGCGGAGCTTGTGCATCTTCGCGCTCGAGCCAATCAACGGCGCGGCGCCGTCGCGGCGATGGCGCGCAAGCGCAAGCTGGTGGCCGTTGTGCGCCCGATCAATCTCGGCGATGAGTGCGCCAAGGCACGCGCCTCCTTGCAACAGCTGCAGCTGCCAGTCATCGAGCTCCGGCCGAGACCCGCCGGCGCCAGATGGATCCGCCCGAGATGCAGCCGGTGAGGAGGGTTCGCCGACATTTGCGAGCACAGGGCCGGTGGCTGGCAAATCCCGAAGCCGAACATGCGCGGCCGGCAGAACGCGCCGCAGTCCTTCCTCGAGACGCGCGCGCAGGGCTGTGGCGTCGCGCCGTAACTCGAGGTCCGCAGCGAGCGCAGACAACACATCGAAAATGCCGGCACGGCGTTCCCGGCCACGTGACGCGGTGCGCTCGTGCTCCGCTGCTCGAGTGGTAGTCGTCATGTTCGCGCCGATTGTCGGAGGCCAGGGGAGGAACGTGCTAAACAAGGATGGTGCCATGTCTGCCTCGCGCGTTCTCCGCGCAAAATGATTCGGACCCGCGGCCGCTGCGGCGTCGTTGGCGCTGGCCGGGTATCTCGTGCACTGGCATGGATGGAGATACCACCGGAACCAGAGAATCGCCTACCCAGCTTGGGCTTTCACTACCCCGAACAGATCGCAAAAATCATCAAACGCAATGGCGCTGCGGAACACCGGCCCCGAGGGCGCCAGGCGGACGACAGCCGATCGAACGATACGCCCCTGGAGGACCCACGATCGATCGCGCGACGTTACCTGCAACGCGACCCTCGTTCCGGGACCGCAGCGACACGGGCTTTCGACGAGCACGCCGCGCGGCGAGATGTCCAGCAGCACCACGGGCACGGCTGGACGCAGCCTGACCGTAAGAGCCAGTGGCAGATAACGGGCCGCCACGCGCCGTGCCGCACGCCGCTCCAAGCGGACGCGTGGCCCTAACGACTGATCCATCGGCCATCGCCGAATCGGTATTCGAGAACCCGAGTCCGACCTGTTGCGCCGAGCACGCGGACCGCATACTGCGTCGGCCCGCGCCCGAGCAAGTACAACGTTCCAGAACTCGCAGTCCCCAGCGCGGTAAACGTGAGAATCGTTGTTCGACCGATGCGAATCGGATTGCCGTTGCCCTCCAGCGCCTCGCCCGAGTCAATCGGCTCTACGCCCGGCGCAATGCCAAAGGTGACGCCGCCAAACAGATCGCTCAGGCGCTCGAACTCAGTGATGCGTCCGTCGGTACCCGACGTGATCTCCATCGTCCGAATGCCGTTTCGGTTTCCGTCAGCGTAAAGCGCAAATCTGTATCCCTGGTCGGCGCTGTCGAACCGGAACCCGATGGCGCGCGACCGCTTCACCGCTTCCATCCGCGCGAAGGCGCAGCGTGACCCGAGGTAGCGCGCCGCGGCCGCCGTGAGGGCAGCATGTCTGGCCGCCAGGAACATCGGCACCGCGATTCCGGTGACCGTGATGCTGAGCGACACGACGGTCATCAATTCGAGAAGGGAGAACCCGCACACGGCCGGGGAACGCGGACGACCCGACGTGAGCAGGTCCCGGGAACTTGTGTTCCCGGGACTTTGGTGCCTAGGCACTGGTGCCGGCCCGGTCCGTCTTGGGCGGCGTCACGGTGATCAGCGCCTTCAATTTGAGGAAGCTTTTTTCGCCGATGCCCTTCACATTCATGAGCTCCTCGATTTTCTTGAACCCGCCGTTCTTCTGGCGGTACTCGAGAATGCGGGTCGCCGTCTTCGGACCGATGCCTGGCAGCGACTCGAGCTGCGCCTGCGTGGCGCTGTTCAGATTGACCGGCGCCTGGGCCGATTTCGTGGCCGGCGCCGGCGCGTTCTGCGGGCTCTCCTGGGCGCGCACGGCTTCTCCCACGACACTGAGGGACAGCAGGAACGCAATGATGACCGACGTGCTTCGACGCATGGTGCTCCTCCTTAGAGCGACGGCAAGCGAGCGTGATCGAGTGCCGGAAGTGGGTGGCCTCGGCACCAGCGATGGAGCTGGAGGTCGGGCAGCGCCCGCGGGAACTACGCCGAGGCCGTGCCTCTACAGGGCAAGACTCCGGCCCCAGCTCCAAATCGCGCAGCGTCACGGCATCCACCAGAATCCACACCACTTCAGTTCGCGTGGCGCGCGTCCCGGCCGCGAGCCGGCGCGAGATCGGCTAATATTTGTCGCTCCCAGTGAACGCGCTCAGAGGCCTTCGCAGTTTTGAGCGGGTTTTGGCCGGCTATTCGTGTGACTATGGTTGACGGTTCCCCGCCCTATGCGGCAACGGGCACGTCGGCGTCCGGGCTGCAGGTGACAGCCTCAATCGAGGCTGCGCCCGCGCCACCGTTCGCTCGAGCCCCCCAGGCCGAGACGGTAACGGGC
>JACPPN010000250.1 GCA_016190995.1 Acidobacteriota bacterium
ACGCTCGTGCGGTCTGGTAGCGCGCAGGATTGGTCTGGGGTTGCCACACTGGGCGACGTTGTGGCACGACGTCCGGAACATGCTGAGACGGGCCGCGCCATGGGGTCGCTTGTGGCGGCAGCCCTCACTTGAAGGCCGTCTAACCTCCGGCTGCACCTGACGGCGCCGCGCGAGCGTCGTGCAGATTCAGGCCGTGCCGAATCGCCGGTGGTGCGATACTGTGCGGCGTTCGGCGTTTCGCTTCACCTCTGGGTCGTTCAGGCATTCGGCTTCACTCCGGCCGCCGTGTCCGGGCGCGATTCGAGTCCGGCCCGAGTGGACGCGCGGCGCCGCAGGTGAGCCGGATCGTTAGCGGGACACAGGGAGGATCGCCAAGGAGGTGGACGATGGCCGACCTTCGAAGTGACTTTGGTGAGCGCACAATCAACGAGCTGTGCCTCATGTTCCGCAATCACCAAATCAATCTCGAACCGGGCTTCCAGAGACAGTCAGTGTGGACACTCCGCGACCGTACTCGACTGATCCACTCGATCCTCTCCGCGTACCCCGTCCCAGGCATCTTTCTCTACAAGCGCAGCAATCGGGGTCGGCTCGTCTACGACGTCATCGACGGCAAGCAGCGGCTGGAGACCATCTTCATGTTCATGGAGCAAGGCCGCTTCCGCCGCGACGCATTCGACGTCAAGTTGGCGCTTGACGGGGACGTCAACTGGTACGACTGGCCTGCACTCCGAAGGCGGCACCCCGAGGGACGACATCGGATCGAGTCGTACAAGATCCAAACCGTAGAGGTAGAGGGCGATCTTGGTGACATCATCGATCTTTTCGTACGCATCAACTCGACCGGAAAGCCACTAACCTCGGGGGAGAAGAGGCACGCGCGTTTCTACACCAGCCGCTTCCTCAAGGAGGCGGAACGCCTCGTTGGACGGTACGAGCGGTACTTCATCGGAAACCGAGTCCTCTCTCGGGCACAGCTTGATCGGATGAAGGGAACGGAGCTCGTGTCCGAGCTTCTCATGTCTATTCACCAAGCTGGGCCGATCAACAAGAAGACGGCGCTCGACCGCGCGATCGGAAACGAGAGCGTCAACGGCAACACTTTGGCGCGCGTGTCTCGGGAGTTTGCGGCGACCTTGGGCACGGTCAAGCGCATGTTTTCGGAGATCAGGGAAACGCGCTTCAGGAACGCAGTCGACTTCTACAGCTTGTTCATGATCGTCTGGGAGATGCGCGAGAAAAGGCTCGTTCTCGGCGACCGCCGCCGCAATGCGATTGCCGCGAGGCTGTTGCGCACCCTGTCGGTTGGGGTGGACGACCTCCGCGATCAGCTCAGGCGTGCCAAGCCAGCGAAGCAGTCTCAACAGTTCTACGCCCGCTATCTCCTGACAGTGCAGGGCGACACGGACAGCGCAGCAAACCGTACCCGGCGAGCTGAGATTCTTCGTGGGGTTCTTCGGTCGTTGTTCGAGTTCAAGGACGACAAGCGCACGTTCTCAGCGGAGCAACGGCGTCTTCTCTGGAACACCGACGAACGCAAGTTCTGTGCGCGGTGCCGCAAGCATCTGAGCTGGAACGACTTCACCGTCGACCACGTCAAGGCCTGGACCCGAGGAGGTCGAACTGATGTCAGGAACGCCCAGTTGATGTGTCGAAGGTGCAACAGCAAGAAGGGGGCCCGCTAACAAGGCGCTGCACCCGACGGCCACGTGCCGTCATGTCCGGCCGCGGGTGAGCGCCGATCGTTAGCCGGACTCTATGAATCAAACGGATGATCCTGTGCAACGCCTTCGGATCTACATCGACACATCGGTGCTGGGTGGCTGCTTCGACACCGAATTCTCGACATGGTCGATTGGACTCATCCGCGACTTCCGAGCCGGCCGTTTGATTCCGGTCTTGTCCGACGTGACAGCGGCCGAGGCGGCGGACGCGCCGGAAGCGGTTCGAGAGCTCCATCAGCAAATGTTGGCGTTGGCCGGCTCCGTCCTCCCGATCACGCCGACGGTTCTCGACCTCGTGGCGGCGTACAAGGCCCGGAAGATTCTCGCCCCAAAGTATGAGGCGGACATGAGGCACATCGCGTTGGCGACCCTGGGCTGAGGTCGATGCCGCTGGTCAGTTGGAACTTTCGGCACATCGTGCGACTCGAGAAGATTCGTCTGTTCAATGAAGTGAACGTACAATTGGGCTACCGAGCGTTGAACATCCTCTCACCCAGGGAGGTGACGACTCATGACCTGCGATACATTCGCCACCGAGTCTTTTCTCAAGCCCGACGCCTTAGCCGGAATCAACACATTTCCTGGAGCATCGACCAGACGAAGGTTGATGCTCAACACGACCGCAATGACCGTCTGCAAACGACTCCGGTTGAAGGCGTCGCTTTGGAGACGGCCGTTCCGTCGAAGAGCGGGTGCGGCCGCTGGTGAGCGCCGGGCCGTTAGACCGCGTGAAGTGGGCCGGTCAATCACCCAGAGTACATGACAGGAATGACAGGAGGAGCCGTGGCCGCGATCGGAGTACTTTTTGACATCGAGGAGTTGGGTGACCAACTCTATGGGCACGCTGCATACAAGCTCTGCTTCGGATCGACCACATCCTGCTCGGGCGCGCCTTCGTAGAGCCAGCTTTCGGGGATGTACTTCTTGTGCTCCTCGTCCCAGCCCGAAAAGACGCCGTCGAGATCCTCGGTGTCACGGAAATCGTCGCGAATGATTGTGGGGGCGTTCGTGTAGTGGACGACGTACTCGCGGAAATCCCTGCCGTGTTCGAGGACGTAGTGGATCAGGCCGCCGAGAAAGAGAATTCCGTGCCCGCCCGCAGCGGGACCCACAGGTCGGCCATCGCGGACGTGCGCGTGAACCGCGGATCGACAGGAATGATCTTCGCGCCACGCTCACGTGCCTTGACGACAAAGCGGAAACCGACCGGATGGTTCTCGGCCATCGACGATCCCATGATCAGGATGGCGTCCGCATTCCGCAGGTCTTGCTGCGCGGTCGTCGCGCCGCCGCGTCCGAATGAGGTGCCCAGACCGGGCACCGTGGAGCTGTGTCATATCCGGGCCTGGTTCGAGAGGGCCACCAGGCCGAGGCCGCCGGTGAACAGCTTCTTGATGGGGAAGCGGCCCGTCTTCTCGAGCAGACTCTCGACGAAGAGAAGGGAGCCGACACGAAGCTCGCGGGGTTGCTGGGGTGCCGGGCGAAGTCTACTCGGTCCGGATGAACGATCCGTCGCGCGTGCGGGTGAGGAATCGCGAATCGAGCAGCGCCTTGAGGGCGCGCTCGCATGAGAAGCGATCCAGGCCCCATAAGCGTTGTGCCTGCCGTGAGGTGAGCCGCAGGCCAGGCATCTCGAGGAACTCTCCTCGGATCCGTTCAAGGAGCTGCTTCTGCACGAGCATTGCAGCGGGGGTAGGCATTCGTCCTCCTGGCATGCGATGATTCCTGGCACCGCCCCGGCATCAGACCTGAACCTGTTGTTTACTGCGTGAGCCTGGCAGATAAGTCCAGTGAGAACCTGTGCAAGAATCGGACCTCGACCTCAATCGGGCGTCTGGGAACAAGGCCGCGCAGGTTGGCCCTCATTCTCGGCGCCTTGGGGGCAGCTTCGCCGCTCGTCCGCCGGAAAAAAGGCTGTGGTCCGACGCGTCGTTGTCAGGGCGTCGCCCGGCATGTAACCTTATTCTGTAGCGATTCGTGACGCGACTGTAACGAGACCCCATCAACGGAGGTTTCCCGGTGAGCGCACGCATCGGTCATCGAACGAGGGAGATGTCATGCGGTTCTTGAGAGACGCGATCCTGACGCTGGTTCTTCTGGGGATTGCCGCGGTTGCGGCGTTGTACTTTTTCGGCCGGAACGGCTACTCGACGCGCGTGGCGCCAAACGCGGCGGAGGAGTTCATCGCGCTGCGCGTGCGGGATCTGGCGACTCCCGCCGATGCGAAGGAGCAGGTGAACCCGTACGGCAACGAGCCGAACGCGTGGCGCCAGGCTGTCGCCCACTTCGAGGACCATTGCGCGATGTGTCACGGATCCGATGGACGCGGCCGCAGCGAGATCGGAAAGAACCTCTATCCCAAAGCCCCGGACATGACCAGGCCGCGGACGCAGGGGCTCTCCGACGGCGAGCTGTACTACATCATCGACAATGGCGTCCGGTTCACCGGTATGCCGGGATGGGGCGGCGAGGACAGCCCCGAGGAAATGTGGAAGCTGGTCTCATTCATCCGCCATCTTCCCAACTACACGGCAGAGGAGATGGAGGAGATTCAGGGGGCGGGCCAGGGAGGCCAGGAGCCGGCCGAAGAACATGAGCACAATGAAGGCGAAGCGAAAGGGAAGCCTCCGGCAGGGTCAGCGCCTCCCAAGCACGAGCACAAGGAGTAGCCTCGGGCAACGCGTCTTGAATCCATTGATGCGCTTGCATCAATCAATCGATCTCATCGAGGCCGTTCCGGCGTTTGCGCCAACGGGGCTCGGCAACGGCCGGTTGGGGCAGCCGCTGCGGTAGAATGGCGTGTTCATTCGGGCCACGCTCGCAGGGACATCGGCACGCGGGACGTCGCGTGCAAGGACACGATCATGAAGCGATTCACAAGATTGGTACCCGCCGCAGTCGTGGCGCTTGCCGCGATTGGCGGGACTTGGGCGCACGCCGGCGCGCAGGGCGTCCCGCCGGTCCGCGGCGGCATGACCGTCCGGCCGATAACGCAGGATCCCACCGCCTCGGTGCCGCGCGTCTCGCTGGAGGAGCTCAAGAAGCTCATCGCGGCAGACGACGTGCTCATCGTCGACGTGCGCGGCGATGAGACGTACAGAGAAGGACACATTCCAGGCGCCATCTCGATTCCGCTGGCCGACGTCGAGAAGCGCGCCGGCGAGCTCAGGAAGACGCCCAAGAAAATCGTCACCTACTGTAGTTGACACGAGGAACACACCAGCGCCGGTGCGGCGCTGACGCTTCGTCGGATGGGCATCATGGCACGACCTCTGCTGGGCGGCTACACCGCGTGGATCTTCGGAGCGAATCCTGTCGCGAAGGGCGACAAGCCCAGGTAGGGCTCCAGCGCGGTCGCGAGATCGCATCGCGGCGCTCGGCTTTCCACACCCGATCACAGCCACAGCGGCACAGGCACTCACGGAAAGAATCCCGCATGGATTCATGTGGATCCAATGCGTGGCTCTTTGGCCCCTCCACGCCTTTGTGGCTATTCGAGTCTTTGCGCCCGGGCGAGCCTCGGTGGGCTGCGCTCGCATATGATAGGGAACCGCTCCGCTCCAGTGATGTCGCCTCTCGGATGAGCCCGCCATGGACCACCACTTCACCATCGGGGTGGAAGAGGAATTCCAGATCGTGGATCCCCAGACATGGGAGCTGCGGTCGCACGTCAGCGAGCTCATCGCGTCGGACACCACGCTGGGAGATCAGATCAAGCCGGAGCTGCATCAGTCGATTGTCGAGGTCGGGACGCGCATCTGCGGTGACGTCGCCGAGCTGACCGGCGACATCCGGCGGATGCGTCGCGAGCTCGTCCAGACGGCCGGGCGGGTCGGCCTGCGCGTGGCGGCCGCCGGGACGCATCCGTTCTCGAGCTGGGTCGATCAGACGATCTCGCCAGGCGAGCGGTACGCCCACCTGATCGAGGAGATGCAGCAGCTGGCGCGCTCGCTCCTGATTTTCGGCATGCACGTCCACGTCGCGATGCCCGATCGAGCGACGACCATCGACTTGATGAACGCGGCGCGATACTTCCTGCCGCATCTGCTCGCGCTGTCCACGAGCTCGCCGTTCTGGCTGGGTCGCGATACCGGGCTCAAGAGCTACCGCACGACGATCTTCCGCCAGTTTCCCCGTACGGGCATTCCGGAGTACTTCGGCTCGTGGGGCGAGTACGAGAGCTACGTCAGTCTCCTGGCGGAGCTGCATTGCATCGACAACCCCAAGAAGATCTGGTGGGACGTCCGGCCCCACCCCACATTCGGCACGCTCGAGTTCCGCGTCTGCGACGTCACGACGCGCGTCGACGAGGCGATTGCGCTGGCCGCCCTCATTCAGGCGATCGTCGTCAAGCTCCACCGGCTGTACAGGAAGAACATGGGATACCGGCTCTATCGCCATGCGCTGCTCGAGGAGAACAAGTGGCGCGCGGCGCGCTGGGGCATCGACGGGCTGTTGATCGACTTCGGGAAGAAGGCGGAGGTGCCCATGCGAGCGCTCGCGCTGGAGCTCGTCGAGTTCGTCGACGACGTCGTCGACGAGCTGGGAAGCCGGGCGGCGGTCGACTCCGTGCACACGATCTTGCGCGACGGCACGAGCGCGGACCGGCAGCTCAAGGTCTTCGCGGAGACAGGAGACCTCCGCGCGGTTGTACACCATCTGGTGACGGAAACGGCCGCCGGGATCGACCTCTGAGAAATTGACGCCGGCGCCAAAAGCTTTCACCGCTGCATGAGTCAATCGGTCTCATCGATCTGAAGCCTTCACCGCAGCGGGCGCCGAGAGTATGGAGGAATCACGTCCCTTTTCCTGTCTCCCGGTCTCCGCGTGCTCTGCGGTGAGTGCTTTTGACGCCGCCGGGTTCAGGCCAGTTGATTTGATCACGTCAGTGAGTCAGTGTCGGAGCCTCCACGATGATCATTGGTTTGATTTGCGGCCGGGGCTCGCGACCGGGGCATGGATCGTGCAGGAACGGATTCACATTCGGCGGGAGGTGTTTCCACGCTTCGAGCGTGGCGCGGGGGTCACGATGCAGGACATGCTCGTGGACTTTGCGCCATACCTGTTCCGTGGCAAGCTTGCAGGGTATCTGACGAGACTCAGCGCCACCGGCCTGGCCAACGTCACCGCCGGCGGCGGTCAGGTGCCCGTCTTCGTGGTCAAGGAACGGCAGTCGTAGTGTCCGGCTTCAGCCGGACTTTCGTGGTGTTCGGCTTCAGCCGGACCCAAGGCGCTGATGAGTCCAATGTGCCCGGCGACGGATCCCGGCCTGCTGCCGGGCGCACGAAACGCGGTCAACACCTGTCTCGCGGTCCAGCCGGGCGAGCGCGTCGCGCTCATCGCTGATGAAACGAGCGGGGGAGTGGCCGCCAGCCTCGCCTCGGCGCTCGAGGAAGCCGGCGCTCTGTGGACGCGTTACTGCCTCGAGGAATATTCGGATAGGCCGATCCGCGAAGCCCCACGCGCGATTCTCGAGGCGCTCGAGGCCGCGGAGGTCGGCATCCTCTGCATGCAACCGCAGCAGGGCGAGCTCGGCGCGCGCATGACCATGGTGTCCGTCATCAAGCGCCGTCAGATTCGCTACGCGCACATGGTCGGCGTCACGCCCGAGATCATGAGGCAGGGCATGCGGGCCGACTACCACCTGGTCGATCGCCTCTGCACTCGTTTGTGCGAACGGATGTCCTCAGCGCGTTCCCTGATGGTTCGAACGCAGGCGGGCACGTCGTTTCGCGCCACCTTCGATCCGTCGCTCGCATGGGTCAAGACGAGCGGCCTCATCAACCCGCGATACTGGTCCAATCTCCCGGCGGGAGAGGTGTTCACGACCCCGGCCCGCGTCGACGGCACGTTCATCTGCGACGCCACGGCGGGGGACCATTTCAACGGCAAGTACGGTGATCTCGGTGACGCGCCGCTCGTGCTCGGCATCGAGGGAGGCCGGCTCCTATCGGTCACCTGCGAGCGTTCGGATCTCGAGCGCGAGTTCTGGGAGTACTGTCACACCGACGAGAACAGCGATCGCGTCGGTGAGCTGGCGTTCGGGACGAACCTGGGCCTCTCGGAAATGATTGGAGTCCTGCTCCAGGACGAGAAGGTGCCAGGCGTGCACATCGCGTTCGGCGATCCGTACGGCCACTAGACGTACGCGAACTGGAGATCGACTACGCACGTCGATGTCCTGACCCGCCGCTGCGATGTGTGGATCGATGACGAGCGCGTGATTGCCGAGGGAACGTACCTGCTGGATCGTCTCGGTCTCGATCCGCGCTCCGGGTCTCGCGGGTAATGGGCCGACCTGAAGATCAGCCCCTGGAAGCCGGTAACCTTCACCTTGTTCGCGAACAAGGACCCTAAAGATCCTTGTTCTTAGTCAGCCTTTCGGCTTTCAAGCCAGCGCCGCAGCGAAGCCTGTGTTTCACCCGACGGCCGCTCTGCAAGAAGGCCTTCGATGCGGTGAAGTACTCATCCCACGCCCTCAGAAAGAGCTGCTCTCGGTCAATCACGAGCCGCTCAAGTCGCAGCCTGTCGCTCTGCCACACGATAACGGTCGTCGGCCAGTTTTGCTCCTGCGGGCGGTAGACACCAAGGTCCGCCCACCAGATCCCGCCACGCTTCAACGGGGATCCTCGTCATCGAGAGCGGCGGCCCACTCGGCAAGCCCGGCTTCCGCCAAGGCGAGATCGTCGTCGCCGTGCGCGGCGAGCCGGGTGAAATCCCAGCGACTCGGATCCGGGCGGCGAACAACGATGAGGGCAACACCAAGGTTTGGTCGGGCCAGGCTGCGCCGGTAGAGCGGTGGTCGTCCAGCGCACGACGATCGTGGCCACAACAGTGGCGTAGCGGGATCAAGACAATCGGCGCAGATACTCGCGCATCTGGCGCTTCCAGTACGGCCAGTCGTGTCCGCCCTCTGGCCCCCAATCATCGAGTGAGTGACGGATGCCCTTGCTGGCGAGAATGCGCGAGAGGTCGTAGGAAGGTCCGCTGTTCTCCCAGGGACCGTGACCGGTGACGATGTGAATGTCACAGGTCGCGAGCTGTTCGAGCACCCACGGGTCCGACAGGTTGGAGAGGTAGTCGACAGGGTTGTTGAAGTAGAAGTTGTCGTCGTACATGCCGTCCATGAACCGCTGCATGTCGTACACGCCGGAGATGGCGAAGCACCGCTTCACGACGTCGGGATGCTTGAACAGCGTGTTCGCCGCGTAGTACGCGCCCAGCGACGCCCCCATCGTCGAAACCCCAATCGGCGATCGACAGTGATGATGGATGAAGGGGATCACTTCCTCGCGGACGTATTCATCGTAGCGACGCTGCATCCAGCTGCGGTGGAACGGATGCGCGCCCCTGTCGTAGAACCCGCCGCCTCCGAGCGCGTTGACGCTGAAGATCTTCACACGCCCGGCCTCGAGAAACTCCGCGAGCGAGCCAATCATGCTCTGGTCGCCCTGCTCCCATTCGTTGCCGCCGCTCGTGGGAAAGCAGAGGAGCGGTGGACCGTAGTGTCCGTACACGACGAGCCCCATCTCACGCCGGAGACGGTCCGAGTACCAGCGGTGATATTCCTGGTGCATGAGAAGGGTCCGGCTGAAGCCGGACACTACGACTGACGACCTGGGTTCGGCTGAAGGCGGACACGACGACTGACGACCTGGGTTCGGCTGAAGGCGGACACGACGACTGACGACCTGGGTCCGGCTCAAGCCGGACACGACGACTGACTATTCAGGGGCGACGGCTCGAGGCGGACAGGACGAAATCGACCGTTGTCGTCCCGCCGTTACTGACGATGACGTCGCGCGGCGCCGTCGCGGAGAGGCTTGTCGCCCAGGCCGTCATCGCGTGGGTTCCCGGCGGCACGACCATCGAATACGCTCCCGAGCCGTCCGTCGTGCGAACGAACCCGTTCCTCGTCACCACGATCGCGTTCGCTACTGGGGCGTCGCTGCTCGTCGTGACGCGTCCCCGGACGATGCCGGTCGGGGGAGTGGTGCAGGTCGGGAACTTGAACGCGCCGACACGCGTGACCCACCCTTTGGGATGCGCCGCCGAGCTCGCCGCGGTGTAGTACTCGTTCGTGTACCAGAACGTACAGTCGTCGACCGGGTCCACGCTCATCGCCGTGTAGTCGCCCCAGCTCCCCGACCGGTTCAGCTGCACGCCGCTGCCTTCGATGAGGCTGACCTCGCCCTGGAACAGCCCGCCAGGCGGATCCGTGGCGAGGCGGCCGGCGTATCGGATGGACGGAAACGTTGTGGCGCTCGAAACGCTGTAGCCGACCGCCAGATTTCCAACCGCATCGATTGCCGCGCTGCCCATCCACCGGTGATCCCGGTCGGGCGCAAACGTCGCTTGCTCGTGCACCGAGAACACGCCGCCCGGCAGTGGCCGGCGCAGCTCGTAGTACCGGACCCCGGCCTGAAACGTCCTGCGGCTGACGGTGACCGTGTGGTTGACCACGAGGGATTCGTACGCGCCGGAGTTGCGGTACTGCAGGCGATGCATCAAGCGGCCTTGAAACGCGTCGAGCTGGGTGCCGGGGGGCGGCTGATCGACGATCCGGAACACGTCGCGCCGCACCGGATCGAACGGCGCTACGGGAAGCGGGCTGTCCGGGCGCTCGATGAACCGCGAGTTGGACGGCGTGGCAAAATCGGCGTGGAACTCGAACAGTCGGAGCGCGTCTCCGCCCTTGTCGGCAAACTCATTGGCCGAATAATAGGCAAAGTACCCCGGTGCTCCGGGCGGTGGCGGCAGCGCGCCGTCGAGATCGGCCGGCAGGCCGCCATACAGCGTGCGATCGATCGAGTGCAGATCGAAATAGATATAGCTGGCATCGCGATCGCCCATCAACAACTTGTAGCGGTCGAACGCGAACGCACCCGCGCTCTCGGGATAGTAGCCGAGGAGCTGGTTGTCCGCCATGTAGTACGCGTTCGGCCAGACGCCGAAGTGTGGGTACTCGTTCAACTTCAGATTCGGCATGGGGAACTCGTACGCGTTGTACGGGCCCGTCGGATCCGAAGTCCTCGAGACGGCGACGCATTGCGCGTAGGGGGGGTCCGGATACTTCGCGATGTAGAACTGGCTGATCAGCCAGCGGTCCGCCATCGGGTCGTACAGCACGATCGGATCACCGTGATCGAACGTCGCACACGGCCCGCCGATGCCGGTAAACAGCGTGCTGATGCGCCGGGCGGACGTCACGGGTGTGCCATGCCGATCGAACACCTGAAACTGGACGTTCACGGCCTGCACGTAATGGTTTGGCCCGATGTCGCCGTTGGTGTCCGGCGGAACGATGCCATTGGGAAAAATGCGGATGTTGTCCTGGCTGCTGATGCCCTCGAACGATAGCATCGGCGCAGGCATGGCCTGCGCCGACGGCAACGTGAATTGCACGACCGGATCGATGGACGGGACGACGCCGGCCAGCGCGTGTGGGCTGGTCGCCTCGATGCGCTTCTCACGTTCGGTCGCGGTGTCCAAGCTGAACGGGGGGCGCACGTTGAGCGGCCCGTTTCGCGCCGGAAGATCCCGGAGCGCGGGCGTAATGCCGAACCGCACGGCGCGCACGACGATGGGTGCGGCCTCGCCGGGCGAGCGGACGGGAGACA
>JACPPN010000014.1 GCA_016190995.1 Acidobacteriota bacterium
CAGAGAACGCAGAGCGCGCGGAGAAACGATTCTCAGGGAAACCCTGGCTCCGCGTCCTTTGCGCTCTCCACGGTGATGGCTTTTGTTCACAAGCTCTTTAGCCGGGCCCGCCCGCGCCGAACCTCACGGGCTACTCGGCATTGAGCGCACCCACCGGATCGATTCGCGTGGCGCGGGTTGCCGGTACCGTGCAGGCAATGAGCGCCACAACCGCGAGGACCGCGGTGGCCAGCAACACCACGGTCGGATCCAGGGGTGTGACGCCGTAAAGCTGACTGGCCAGGCTCTTTCGAAGGGCGATCGACCCGGCGATGCCGAGCACGAACCCCCCGGCCAGCAGGATCATGCCTTCCGACAGCACCAGCTCGAAGATCCGGCGCGGGGTCCCGCCGAGCGCCATCCGGATGCCGATTTCCTTCCGTCGCTCGGCGACCAGATACGCGAGCACGCCGTAAATCCCGATCGAAGAGAGAAACAGCGCGATGACCGCGAAGGCGCCCGCGAGCAGAAGTGGCCAGCGCCGCGTGACGAGTGACTTCGCGGCGCGGTCATCCATCGTGAAGACGTCGTACACCGGCAACTCGGAATCGATCTGCGCGATTTCGCGCCTCAGCGCGCTGACGATGGCTGTCGGGCGGGTGGCGGTCCTGATCGCGAACGTGAGCCGCCTGGTCGGGCTCTGCGCGTATGGGAAAAAGTACGCGCCGACGCTTTCGGTGCTTTCTACGAAGCCGCGAAGCTTCATTTCGCGCACGACGCCGACCACCGTCAGCCACTCGGTCTTTTCATTGGTCGCGACGAGGTCTTTCGCGTCGTTCGGCTGATACATGCGTTTCCCGACCGCGTCTTGCCCGGGCCAGAACCGCCGCGCGAGGCGGTCGTCGATGATGAGCACGCGCCGCGCGTCCTTCGTATCGGCCTCGGTGAAGAACCGGCCGCTGACGAGCCTGGCACCCATTGCCTCGAAGTAGCCGGGGCTCACGCGCAGCTGCGCCGGCGAGATCAAGGATTCGCCGGGTTTCATCTGATGGCCCTCCGCCAGAATCACGCTGTCGCTGTAGCTGCCGCCAAACGGAATGCTGCTCGTCGTGCCGGCGGCCATCACGCCCGGCAGCGCGCGAATGCGGCGCAGCGACTCGGTCGCCAGCACGCGCAGTTCATCGTCTCCGTTGTACCGTGCGGGGGGCGCGGAGACGGCGGCTGTCAGGACGCCCTGCGACCTGAAGCCCGGATCGACCGCGAGCACGTGCCGGAAGCTGGCGGCGAGCAGGCCGGCGCCGAGGAGCAGGACGAACGCGAACGCCACCTGCGCCACGACCAGCGTGCGACGCAGCGCGCGCGCGCCGCGGCCGCCTGTTCCCGTTCGCGATTCCTCCCGGAGCACGCTGCTCAAGTTCGCCCGGAGGATCGCGGCCAGCGGAATGAGCCCGATGAGAACGCCGACCGACGCCGCGACCGACAGCGTGTAGATGACCGCTATCGCGTCGAGCTGGA
The DNA here is from genome assembly GCA_016190995.1 of Acidobacteriota bacterium. GTDB lineage: Bacteria > Acidobacteriota > Vicinamibacteria > Vicinamibacterales > JACPPN01 > JACPPN01. Next base: position 1,495 of record JACPPN010000014.1, read on the forward strand.
TCTCCGCTCCTCTGGGAATGTCCTCGATATCGAATCGGTTCAAGGTGCGAAGGGCCGCATAGCCGAGCAGCAGTCCAAGGGCGGCACCGATCGTCGTGAGCAGCACGCTTTCGGTGAGCAATTGCCTGATGATGCGGACGCGGCCGGCCCCGAGGCTCACGCGTGTGGCAAGCTCTTTCAGACGAACGCGCGATCGTACGAGCATCAGGTTCGCGACGTTGACGCAACCGATGAGCAGGACGAAGCACGCGCCGCCCCACAGCAGATACAGGGTGCCGCGGACCTCCCGGACGACGTCGTCCTGCAGGCGTACCACCTTCGTGTGGAATCCCGCGTTGATGAGGATCTGCTTGAACTCCGGGAATCGCTCGAGGTTCGCGGCGTTCAGGGCGTCGATTTGCGCCTGCGTCTGCTCCAGCGTCGCGCCTCGCCTCGACCGTCCGATGTTCGTCCAGCTGTTGCTGTGCCGCGCCTCGTCGGATTTTTGAGCGGCAGTGAAGGCCAGCGGAACGAACAGTCGAACGTCGGGATCGAGAAACAGAAAGTCGCGCGGCATGACGCCGACAACCGTGTACGGATTGCCGTTGATCCGGAGATCGCGCCCGATGACCGACGGGTTCCGCGCGAACAGTCGCTGCCAGAGCGCATCGGTGAGAACGATTTTTCGTTCGTGGCCGATTTCGCCTTCCGCGGCGGTGAAGGTTCGCCCGAGCTGCGGCTTGATCCGAATGAGGCGGAAGAACGACGGGGTCACCGCGATGCCCCTGAGACGCTCCGGTGTTTCGCGACCGCCGATCGTAAATCCGCCGAACTGATAGAGCGCCTGTTCCTCGAGCGTCCGTACAGACTCGAGACGGTCGTAGTAGTCGGGCACGCCGCTGCTCCCGTAGGGTGCGCCCGCGTTCGGGTACGAGTTGTACATGAGAAGAATCCGATCGGATTCCGGAAGGGGGAGCGGGCGCAGCAGGATGGAATTGACGACGCTGAAGAGCGCCGCGTTGGCGCCGATCGACAGCAGAAGGGTCAGGAGGGCCGTGAGCGTGAACGCCTTGTCCTTCCACAGCAGGCGGGCGCCGAACCTGATGTCGTGGCTGAGCGATTCCATGTCGGACCTCGCGCACGAGGGGCAGTGATGGACGGCCAAACCCCTGGCTCTTACGACTTACGACGACACGACGCGGCCGGTTCCCCGGGCGCAAAGAACACGGGCGCAAAGAACATCTTGCATTACCCGTCCGGCCGGTATACATAGCGGCCCTGAAAGGTGGTGTCGAGGTGGACATCGTGCTGCTGGGCGCGCCCGGAACCGGGAAAGGCACGCAGGCCGAGCGCCTCGAACAGGACCTTGGCCTCACACACGTCGCGTCCGGGGATCTCTTTCGCGGGCACGCGCAGCAGCGCACCCCGCTCGGTCTGCAGGCAGCCGCCTACATGCGCGGCGGCGATCTCGTGCCGGACGAGGTGACGGTCGCCATGTTGCGCGAGCGCCTCCAGCAGGCCGACGCGCGCGCGGGCGTGGTGCTCGATGGTTTTCCGCGGACGCTGGCCCAGGCGGAGGCGCTCGACATGATGATGGGAGCCCTGGCGCGCCGCATCGCGGGCGTTCTCTACCTGGACGTGCCGGACGAGGAGCTGGTGACGCGCCTGGCCGGACGTCTCGTTTGCCGCGAATGCCAGGCCCCCTTTCATCTGCAAGCGAATCCTTTCGCGACGTGCCCCTACCAGAAGTGTCAGGGCGAACATCTGTATCGGCGCGACGATGACAATCCGGCGACGGTGCGAGCGCGGCTGGCGACGTTTCACGAGCGGACCGAGCCGCTCATCCGGTACTATCGCGACCGGTCTCTGCTCGTGACCATCCGCGGCAGCGGGACGCTCGCCGACGTCACCGCCGCCACGCTCGGCGCGGCGCGGTCCCTCGCATCAGCCGCCCTCGGGCCGGCCTGAGGCGGCCGTCTTCAAAGCATGTTCGAAGCAGCGGAGCTGGGCAATCGAGTTTCGAAAGAGGAGTACCGGACGCGTGTGCCGCGCCTGCGCGCGGAGCTGTTGGAGGTGCAGCGGCAGCTCCGTGAGGTGGCAACCTCTCCGGTCATCATCGTGTTTGCGGGCGTCGACGGTGCGGGCAAGGGTGAGACCGTGAACCTGCTCAACACGTGGATGGATCCGCGGTGGATCGTCACCCGCGCGTTCGACGAGCCATCCGACGAGGAGCGCGAGCGCCCCGAGTACTGGCGGTTCTGGCGCGGCTTGCCGCCGAAGGGGCGGGTCGGGCTCTTCTTGAGCTCGTGGTACTCGCGGCCGGTGCTCGACCGCGCATACCGTCGCATCGATACGGCGACCTTCGACGCCCGCCTCAGTCGGATCGTGGAGTTCGAAAAGACGCTCGCTGACGACGGCGCGCTCATCCTGAAATTCTGGATGCATCTCGGAAAACGCGCGCAGAAGAAACGTCTGAAGACACTCGAGCAGGATGCGTTGACGCGCTGGCGCGTCACGAAGCTGCAGTGGAAGCACTGGCGGATGTACGAGCGATTCGTTGCCGCCGCCGAACAGGCGATCCGCCGGACCAGCACCGGCGACGCGCCGTGGACGATCATCGAAGGGCTGGACGAACGCCACTACTTCTTGGCGGTTGGCGGCGTCGTCAGGGATGCGATCCGTGCCCGCCTCGTCGACGTCGCCCGCCCCGCGCGCAAGGTGCCCAGCCCCCGGAAGAGGGCGCTCAGCCCTCCGGCCGATGCTGCTGCCGATGCCCGGGCGCGAGGGGACGCGCGCCAGCCCACCATCGTCGAGCGCCTCGACATGTCGCAGAAGATCGAGAAACAGGCGTTCGCGAACCAGCTCGAAAAGTATCAGGGCCGGCTCAACCGCCTGCAGCGCAAGGCGCACGAGACGGGGGCGTCGACGATTCTGGTGTTCGAAGGGTGGGACGCCGCCGGCAAAGGCGGAGCGATCCGGCGCGTGACGGCCGCCCTGGACGCGCGGGCGTACCAGGTCATCCCCATTGCCGCACCCACCGACGAGGAGCGCGCGCATCATTACCTGTGGCGGTTCTGGCGCCACCTGTCGCGCGCCGGCCGGGTGACGATCTTCGATAGAAGCTGGTACGGCCGTGTGCTCGTCGAGCGCGTCGAGCGTTTCGCGTCACCCGCCGAGTGGCTCCGCGCCTATGCGGAGATCAATCAGTTCGAAGAGCAGCTCGTCGAGCATGGCATTGTCCTCGTGAAGTACTGGCTCCACATCACCAAGGACGAGCAGTTGCGGCGGTTCAAGGAACGGGAGCGGATCGCGTTCAAGCGCTGGAAGCTCACCGCGGAAGATTGGCGCAATCGCCAGAACTGGGATGTCTACGAGCGTGCCGTCAACGACATGGTCGAGCGGACCAGCACCCGTATGGCGCCCTGGACCCTGGTGGAAGCCAACGACAAGTACTTCGCGCGCATCAAGGTCCTGCGGGAGGCCTGCGATCGGTTGGAAGCGGCGTTCTCGTAGCTCAGGTCGATTCGCACCGGCTGTTGGCCCTGCAGCACCCAGCGTCCAGCCCTCCGCATTCAGAGATTCACCACAGCGTGCGCGGAGGACACAGAGCCTAAGAACGGACCGAAGTTTCCTCTGTGCCCTCCGTCCTCTGTTGTCGACCCAGGCCGCACCCAGGACTGTTCACGACAGCGCTTCGCGTTCTGGAGAGCCGGATGCCGAGGCCTGCCCGTGCCCGGCACTCACTCCGGCCACAGCATTCACGAACTGGACGGGATCCACCGGTTTGGCGACGTAAGTCTGATAGCCGGCCGCGAGGGCGCGCTGGCGATCCTCCGCGCGTGCGTGCGCCGTGACCGCGACCGCGGGAATGGCACGACCGCCTGCCGATTCCAGCGCCCGAATCTGCTCGATGAGCTGATAGCCATCCTCGTCGGGCATCGCAACATCGCTGACGATCACGTGAGGCCGCCATTGGCCGAAGATCCGAAGCGCCTCCGAGACGCTGCCGGCTGTTCTCACGCGCGCGCCCCGCCCGGCCAGAATGGCCTTGAACAACTCACGCTCATCCTCTTGATCATCGACGACGAGCACGCGAACACCTTCGAGACGTTGCCCCAGCTCCTCGAGTCGGTCGGCTTCGGCACCGGCCGCGGCGCTCGGGCCGATCGGGAGCGTGACGGTAAAGGCCGCGCCCTGACCCTGGCCGTCGCTCTCGGCGGCGACGGTTCCGCCGTGGAGCTCGACGAGCGACCGGACGATCGCGAGGCCGAGGCCGAGGCCGCCGTGTGACCGTGTGACGCTGCTATCGGCCTGGCGGAAGCGATCGAAGACATGCGGCAGAAACTGGCGGCTGATGCCCAGGCCGGTGTCCCGTACGGTGAGCCGCACGAGATCCTCGATCGTCTGCAGCCGGACGTCCACACGTCCGCCATGCGGCGTGAACTTCACGGCATTCGAGAGCAGATTCCAGACGACCTGTTGCAGGCGGTCGGGGTCGCCGAGGACGAAGGGGTTTGCGGCGGCGAGCGCGGTCTCGATCATAATTTTTTTCGCATCGGCTGCGGGCTTCACGACCTTGACGGCGGCCGCGACGACGTTGGCGAGATTGGCCCGGCCGGCCTGCAGCCGCATCTTGCCCGATAGGATCCGCGAGACGTCGAGCAGATCCTCGACGAGCTGTGTCTGCGTGCGCGCGTTGCGATCGACGGCCTCCAGCGCGCGCGCTGCCGTGACGGCGTCGAGCTCCCCGCTGCGCAAGAGCGTCGTCCATCCCACGATTGCGTTGAGCGGCGTGCGCAGCTCGTGGGAGAGCGTCGCGAGAAACTCGTCCTTGACGCGACTCGCTTCTTCGTGCACCGCCCGCTCGCGAAGCAGCCGGTTGCGCTCAGCCTCCGCGTGGCGGCGATCCGTGATGTCGCGGATCGCGCTCGCGACGAGCAGCCCTTCTTCGGTCTCGAGCGGGCTGAGGCTGATCTCGACCGGAAACTCAGACCCGTCCTTGCGCGCGCCGTACAGCTCGAGGCCCGCGCCCATCGGACGCGCGTGCGCGGCGCTGAAATAGACGCGACGGTGGTGACCGTGGCTCGATCGGTATCGATCCGGAACGAGTATTTCGACGCCTTGTCCCAGCAGCTCGTTGCGCGCGTACCCGAACAGCCGCTCCGTCTGCGCGTTCACCAGGACGATCGACCCCTCGCCGTTCACGATGACCATGGCATCGGGTGCCGATTCGAGCAGCCCCCGAAACTTCGCCTCCGCCCTCCGGCGATCGGTCACGTTGCGAATCGCGCTGATCGTCAGCGTGCCCTCCTCCGTTTCGAGCGGGCTCAGGCTGATCTCGACCGGAAACTCGGATCCGTCTTTTCGTAGGCCATACAGCTCGAGGCCCGCGCCCATCGGCCGGGTGCGGGCGGCGTCGAAGTAGCCTTGGCGATGGCTCGCATGCGCGCCACGGTAGCGGGGCGGTACCAGCATCTCGACGGGCCGGCCGAGCATCTCCTCGCGCCCGTACCCGAACAGCCGCTCGGCCTGCGCGTTGACGAGCTCGATCGCTCCCTGGCGATTCACCATGACCATGGCGTCGGGTGCCGACTCGAGCAGCGAGTGGAACTTGGCGTCGGCGCGATCGCCCTTCGGTGGAGGCATGCCGCCAATTCCCTGGACGTGGAATCGTGAAGTGTAACACCGGACGCGGCCGATTCCGCCTCTTCCATTGCAATTACCCTCCATGGCCGAGTGCGTGGACCTGACCCGCCATCCGTCCTGTCGATCAAGGTCCTGCATTGACTTGCCGCGACCACCCCCGGAATAATCGCCCGGTTGATGACGTCGCTCGGCGCCTCGCTGACACTGACCGCCCTCGTCTGCGGTCTCTTCATCCCACCGGCGGCGGCGTCCGATCGGGCTGCGGCCGCCGAAACGCCCACCGCCCACGCCTTCCGTACGAGCGAGCCCATTCGCATCGATGCCAGTCTCGACGAGGGCGCCTGGGCGCAGGCCGAGGCGATTGGCTCATTGATCCAGCGTGAGCCTCTCGAAGGACAACCCGGGACCGAGAACACCGAGGTGCGAATCGCGTATGACGACGATGCGCTCTACTTCGCCATCGTCTGTCACGCCCGCGCGGCGGGCGATGTCGTCTCGACGCAGTTGACGCGCGACTCGAACCTCGACGTCGACGATCGCGTCACGATCGTCCTCGATCCGTTCTTCGATCATCGCAATGGCTTTTACTTTCAAGTGAACCCCGCGGGCGCCCGCACTGACGGACAGGTGTCGAACAATGCCGAGCACCTTTCGGACGACTGGGATGGCATCTGGAGCGCCGCCACGCGCCGGACTGAGAAGGGCTGGATTGCGGAAGTTGAAATCCCCTTCAAGACGCTTCGCTTCAAGCCTGGCCAGACGGTGTGGGGGCTGAACGTCGAGCGGCATCTGAAGCGGCGCAACGAAACCAACCGCTGGGCGAGTCCCCGGCTCGACGTGTGGATCGGCAATCTGGCCGAGGCGGGACGGCTCGAAGGGCTCATCGGGGTGCGCCAGGGCCGGGGGCTCGATGTCCGGCCGTATCTGTCCGGCGGTGACGACAACAGCAACCGCGAAGCGACCGCAGGCCTCGACGTGTTCAAGAACCTCACGCCGAATCTGAACGCGTCCCTCAGCATCAATACGGATTTCGCGGAGACGGAAGTCGACGCACGGCAGGTGAATCTTACGCGTTTCCCGCTGTTCTTCCCCGAAAAGCGTGCCTTCTTCCAGGAAGGCGCGGGCGTGATCGACAACGCAGGTCTGACGGGGGGACGCGACCGCGACCTGCTGCCATTCTTCAGCCGGCGCATGGGGCTGCTGGACGACCGCGAGGTCCCGATCACCCTCGGCGCGAAACTGGTCGGCCGCCAGTCCGGCTTCAACATCGGCATCGTGGACGTGCAGACGCGCGACCTCGACGACAATCCGCTCGCCGGCCAGAATCTGCTGGCGGCACGCATCAGCCGGAACCTTTTTCGGCAATCGTGGATCGGCGGCATCGTGACCTACGGCAATCCCGCCGGTACGGGCGGCAGCACGCTGGTCGGCACGGACGCGCGGTTTGCCACATCGTCATTCCGGGGGAACAAGAACCTGTCACTCGACCTGTTCGTGCTGAGGACCGAGGACGAGGTGACGGGACGGTCGGATGGGGCGGGCGGATTTAAGCTGGATTACCCGAACGATCTCTGGGACGTTGCGCTGACGTGGAAGCAGATTGGCGAAGATTTCCAACCGCGCCTGGGATTCGTCCCGCGCTCCGGCATTCGAAGAACGAGCCTCGGCGTCGGGCTCCGGCCGCGGCCGAAACGCTGGGGTATCCGGAACCTCTTTTTCGAGCTGCGCCCGGAGTACATCACCGATCTTCACAACCGCGTCCAGAACTGGCGCATCTTCACCGCACCGTTCAACCTGCGGACCGAATCGGGGGAGCATCTGGAGTGGAACTACATTCCGGAGTTCGAGCATCTCGACGCGCCATTCGAGATCCGGGAGGGCCAGATCGTTCCGGCGGGCTCGTATCAGTGGACCAGGTATCGCATCGAGGTGAACACAGCCACGAAGCGGCCTTGGGTGGTCGATCTGAGTCTCGGGTACGGCGGCCTCTACGACGGCACGCGGCGGCAAATCGAGGTGGGCGTCACGCTCAAGCCGAGTACGCACGTCGCGCTCGCGATTCGCACCGAGCGCAACAATGTCTCGCTGCCGTCGGGGGAGTTCTACACGCAGGTCTTCACTGTCCGAGGCGACTACAATTTCTCTCCCGACGTGTCATGGCAGAACCTGTTCCAGTACGACAACGAATCCAGGATTCTCGGCGTGCAGAGCCGGTTCCGATGGATTCTCAAGCCGGGCAATGACCTGTTTCTGGTCATCAATCGCGGCTGGTTCCGCAGGTTCGACGGTGCGTACAAACCCAGCTTTGACAAAGCTTCAGCGAAGCTCCAATACACCTTCAGGCTGTAGAGAGCCCGCCAGCTCGAGAATGGTGGCGGGGAACCGCCGAGACCGTCGCGCCGCCCGGCCATTGACATAAATGCGCGCGCTTTCAATAATCGGGGGCACACGCCATTTGGACGTCACGCTTTGGGCGCCCGCACGGGCCTGGCGGAGACGTCTGGAGGATCGCATGAAGAAGCTCGCCGCCGCTCTGCTGGTTCTGGCGCTCGGCGCCGTGTGCCCGAGCCCTGTGGCTGCCCAGGGGAAGATCCGCATTGCGATCTGGGACTTCGAGAACAACGCCCCGACGTCATGGTGGTTCTGGAAAGACATGGGCCCGGCCGCCCGCAACCATATCGACACGGCGATGTCCGAGAACTCGACGCTCTCAGGAAGATTCATCGTCATCGAGCGTGAGAAGCTTGATCTCGTCCTGAAAGAGCAGGGGCTCGCCACGGCCGGAGCCGTCGATCCGCAAACCGCGGCTAAGGTCGGCCGCCTTCTCGGCGTCAAGTACATCGTCACCGGCGGCATCGACAAGTTTGCCATCAATAGCACTCAAGGACGACTTCCGACGCTGCGCGGGCTTGGTGGCAACGTCGTCACGGCGGAGGCGACGGTCAACCTCCGGTTCATCGACACCACCACGGCCGAACGGGTGATCGCGATTGCCGCGGATGGCGAGGTCAAGAAGGGTGGCGGGTTTGCCAGGGGCGCGAGCTTGAGTCAGAGCGCAGAGTGGGGCGTCGCCAGCGAAACCATCGAGAAAGCCTCGAAGGCCATTGTCGAGAAGCTGGTCTCCGGCGGCTACCTCGACAGGCTGGGCGCGGCGGCCGCCATCACCGAGGGGAAGATCATCAAGGTGGACGGACAGCGCGCGTGGATCAACCTCGGTGCTTCTTCGGGCGTCAAGGTCGGCGACACGTTCGTCGTCGTTGACGTGGGGGAAGCCCTCATCGATCCCGACAGCGGTCAGAAGCTGGGCGCCGACGAGAAACAAACGGCCAGTGGCGAGGTTGTCGAAGCCCAGGAGAAGTTCGCCGTGATTCAGTTCACCGGCACGGCGAAGGCCAAGGATACGGTCCGGAGGAAGTAGTCATCACGAACCGGCATCAGCTCATTCTGTCATTGACTCATTGATCTCATTGACCAGACCCAGTGATGTCCTCGGTCCAAAGCGCAAACCGCTGAGAACGCCGAGAGCGCGGAGGAATGACTAGCCGTGCTTGCACGGCTGAAATGTGTACGAATGTGTCACATTTCCGTGCAAGCCCGGCTTAGGCGCGGCCGCCCAGCGGCCGCGCAAACTAGTAACGAAGCGGAGCCG
>JACPPN010000035.1 GCA_016190995.1 Acidobacteriota bacterium
ATCGAGATCTCGGAGGCGTTCCTGCCGGAGCTGGGTGGGCGACCGGACCTGACCCTGCTCGGAGACCCACGACCGCTTGCGTTCGACGGGGCCGGCCGGCTGCTTCCGCTCGGGGCCGCACTCTAGGAGCCCGTCCGAGTAAGCCTGATCGGGCTCCTAACTAGGAGCGTGTCTCCCATTTCTCGGACACGCTCCTAGAGGGGTCGCATTCGCTAAAAGCGCGCGATCGTCGTCGGCATGTCGGCCGACTCAGAACCGTTGACTGTCGTGAAGGTAGATGTCGAACCTACGAGGGTCAAGGCGGCGGGCGCAACCTTACGGTAACGGGATCCTTGCCAGACTTTCCCAAAGCCACTATCCTCGCCGCATGCGCGCATCAAGCATCGCAGTGGCGCTGGCGATCGCCGCCGGGGGTTCCGTCGCGGCGGCGGACTGGCCGCAGTGGCGAGGCCCCCACGGCACGGGCGTCGCCGACGAGAAAGACCTGCCCGTCCGCTGGAGCGCGACCGAGAATGTGGCGTGGACCGCCGCGCTCGGGGGCGTCGGCGTGTCGACACCGATTGTCGTGGGCGATCGGGTCTTCGTCACGTCGCAGATCGGCGCCGGCGTTCGCCGGCCGGGCAACCATCCGCGACTTGCTCAAGGAATGGATGCGGCGGGCGCCGGCGAACGCGCGCTGGGCGCGTCACGCGGAACGCCAGCTGGGGCCGCCGACGATCGCACCTTCTTCCTGCTCGAGGCGTTCCACCGGGCCGACGGGCGCCGGCTGTGGGAGTACCGCGTCGAGGCGGCGGGCCCGCTGCCGGGGGTGCACGACAAGCACAACCTCGCCTCTCCGAGTCCCGTCACCGATGGTCAGTTGGTGTACGCCTGGTTCGGCACAGGTCAGCTTACCGCCCTCGATATGAGCGGGCGGCGCGTGTGGGAACGACACCTGGGGAAGGAGATCGCGCCATTCACCATCAACTGGGGACATGCCAGCTCACCGGCGCTCTATCAGGACCTGCTGATTCTGCTGTGCGACCACACGCCGGCTTCGTATCTGCTCGCCGTCGACAAGCGGACCGGCAAGGATCGCTGGAAGGCCGATCGCGGCCGGGGTCGCTCGTCGTACAGCACGCCGTTCGTCGTCGAGGCCGCTACGGGCGCGGAGCTTATCGTCAATTCGAGCGAGCGCGTCGATGCCTACGACCCCAAGACCGGGGCGTTCCTGTGGCATGTCGGCGGCTCGAACCAGTATCCGATTCCATCGCCCGCCTTTCACAACGGCATCCTCTATTTCAGCCGCGGCTATCGCAGCGGTCCCTACATGGCGGTTCGGCCAGGCGGGCGTGGCGATGTCTCGGCGTCGCACGTCGTCTGGGAAGTGCCGACCGGCGCGCCCTACGTGTCGTCGCTCGTCTACGACGCCGGTCTGATCTACATGGCCAACGATGTCGGGGCGATCACGGTGGTCGACGCCGAGACCGGACGAAAAGTCTGGCAGCAGCGCGTCGGCGGCATCTTCTCCGCGTCGCCCGTCGCGGCGGACGGGAAAATCTACTTCGTCAGCGAGACAGGCGAGACGATCGTGATGCGGTCGGGACGGGAGCCGGCAGTGATCGCGAGGAACGATCTCGGCGAGCGCGCGGTCGCCTCACTGGCCGTGTCCAACGGACAGCTGTTCATCCGAACCGACGATCGTCTGTTCTGCATCGGGAAGGCAAGATAGACCCGCGCGACAGGCTCACCGGCAGCCCTCCGGTTTTTCCGAGTCATCCCTGGACTCACTTGTCTTGCCACGTCGCCGCGGGTGGCGCCGGACGGGGCGCCCCACCCGCCGCGCAGGCGCCCGCGCGCTCGTGGCCATTCGTCCAGGTGCCGCATTGGCGCAGGGTTGGAGCGATCGGGGGCTTCGTTCGTCGCCACGTTAGACGACACTGACTGAAGATTCGCTCGATTGTTACGTCAGGATTGTCTGGCACGCTGTTCGATGGGAGAGCGTGGGATGTCGCCCATGCCCGATCGTCCCCTGACGCCTTCCATCGTTCCTTTCCCGGAAGCCGGGTCACGCCCGAAGCTCCTCGATCGCGTGCGGAATGCTGTCCGAGCACGGCACTACAGCCGGCGGACTGAGAACACGTACGTTCACTGGATCCGGCGATTCATAGTCTTTCACCACAAGAAACATCCTTCGACGATGGGAGCGCCAGAGATCGGGGCATTCCTATCGTGGCTTGCGACCGCGCGGCGGGTCAGCGCATCGACACAAAATCAGGCGCTCAGTGCCCTGTTGTTTCTCTATCGCCACGTGCTCCGGATCGAGATTGGCGCGATCGAACAGGTGCCGCGGGCGAAAATGGCGCATCGCGTTCCCGTTGTGCTCAGCATCGAGGAAGTGGGCAACATCCTGACACACCTGCAGGGGACGATGTGGCTTATCGGGGCGCTACTCTATGGGGCAGGGCTGCGGCTGCAGGAGTGTCTGGAGCTTCGCGTGAAGGACCTCGATTTTGACCAGCATCAGATTGTCGTCCGCCGAGGTAAAGGCCAGAAAGATCGGGTGACGATGTTGCCGCTTGCCATCGAGAAGCGGCTCGGGACCCATCTACAGGACGTCAAACGGCAGCACGAACGGGATCTCGCCGACGGATTCGGACGGGCCGTCCCGCCGTTTGCGCTGGATCGCAAGTATCCCAAGGCTGCAACAGCGTGGGGATGGCAGTTTGTGTTCCCGGCGGCGCGCATCTGTCGCGATCCGCGATTCGGACCGCCGTCGCGGTATCACCTTCATGAGTCCGTGGTGCAAAAGGCGGTGGCCGAAGCTGCCCGGTTGGCTGGCATGACGAAACGCGTTGGCCCGCATGTCATGCGGAGCGTGTCGGCATAGTACCCACCTTTCAGAGACGCCTCATTTCAAAGGCAATTCGTCTTGTCCACGAATCGGGCGTGGGAGTTTGCGGCCATCGTGGACGGCTTGGATCC
>JACPPN010000247.1 GCA_016190995.1 Acidobacteriota bacterium
ATTCGTGCGCCACCTAGTCCGACGTGCGGGGCTGACCGAAGCAGGCGATCGTATCGGACCTGCTGAAAGCCGACCGCCTGAAAGGCGGTGGGATTAAACCTGGCACGTCGGACTAAACGATTCCCTGCCAGCCAGAAAGCGCCGGCCGCAATCGATGTGTCGCGGTCTCGGGAAATCTCTGCCGTGTCGAGGCACACAACGTGCAACGCCTCGAAGCAATGTCAGCCTGCGGCCTCAGCGATATCCCGCTCGTGGTAAGCCCACACCGCGGACCCGACCTGCTACGGAGGAATGCGATGATCCCGAGAAAGCTCACGATCGCCGCGTTGGCGATTGCGCTCGCGAGCCTGGTGTTCGCCCAGGCCGGTGCGGCGCAGGACATGAACTGGAACCAGCGAACCTTTCTGACCTTCGACGCTCCCGTCCAACTGCCTGGCGTGACGCTTGCGGCCGGGACATATCTGTTCAGGCTCGCGGATCTGGCGAGCACGCGACACGTCATTCAAATCCTCTCGCAAGATGGGAGCGAGATGTACGCGACGATCCTCGCGGTGCCACGTTATCGGACCGAACCGAAGGATGAGAACGTGGTGATGTTCGCGGAGATGCCCGCTCACATGACGCCTGCGGTCAAGCTCTGGTTCTACCCCGGCGATCTGGTCGGCCACGAGTTCATCTACCCGAAAGAACAGGCCGAGCGAATCGCCAGCGCGACCCGTCAGGACGTCTTGACGGCCGAATCAGCCGAGGCGACCGCCAAGGTGAAAACGGCGAGCCCTCCCGCTCAGACGGAGACGTCCGCGACCGGCGGCGTGAGGGAATCGGAGCGCGCGGTGGGTACGACCGGGCAGCAGCCCGCGACCCGCGCGGCGGCACCTGAGCGCACCGAGACGCGCCGGCTGCCGAAGACCGGCAGCCAGCTACCGTTCATCGGCCTGCTGGGCCTGTTCGCGATCTTCGGCGTCGCTTCGGTGCGTCTCGTTGCGAGAAGGATGGCGTAGTAAAGCTTCTGTTCGGGTTCTCGTTTCGACTGATTGAGCAACCATGAAGGGCTGCGCCGGGATTTGGCGCACGCCGAGTGAATCAGCCGAAACGGGAACCTGAACGGGAGACTGGGCTGGCGTATGTCCGTCGTACGGTTCAAGCGCCCGGTGCGCGCGTCCGTGATCTGTCTCCTGGCGGTGATCCCGGCCTTCGTCGGCTGGCGATTGTCTGCGCAGGACCGCCCCCTCATCTCGGTCCATTCGGATCTGGTCGTTCTTCACGTGAGCGTGAGTGATCGCAAGCACACCCTCGTCGCCGATCTCGCGAGGGACGCGTTCACGGTCCACGAGGACGACCGGCCGCAGCCAATCAGCTTTTTCTCGAATGAAGACACGCCGGTAACTGGCGGTCTGGTCATCGACAACAGCTCCAGCATGCAGACCAAGCGCGCGCTTGTCGTGGCCGCCGCCCTTGCCTTCGCGCGCGCCAGCAATCCGCAGGACGAGCTGTTCATCGTCAATTTCAACGAGCGCGCGCGACTGGCGCTGCCGCCGAGCGCGCCGTTTACCGGCGACATCGGCGTGCTGCGCACGGCGCTGGCGTCCGTGGCGTCGCGCGGTCGGACGGCGCTCTATGACGCGCTCCTCCTCGCCCTCGATCACGTGAAGAAAGGCTCCCAGGAAAAGCCCGTTCTCGTCGTCGTCAGCGACGGCGGCGACAACGCGAGCCGCGCCACCTTCAGGGACGTCCTGTCGGCCGCACAGCAGTCCAACGTTGTCATCTACACCGTCGGGCTGGTGGATGAGTATGGGGACGGTGCGAACCCCGGCGTGCTGAAGCGTCTTGCGCGCGAGAGCGGCGGTGAAGCATTTTTGCCGGACGATCCCGGCGAGGTGGAGAGACTCCTGCAGCATGTCGCGCGCGACATCCGCGAAGGGTACACGATTGGATATGTCCCGACGAACAGTGCGCGCGATGGCGCCTACCGCACGATCAAAGTCACGGTGCAGGCGCCCGGCCGGAAAGGTCTGACGGTGCGAACGCGCGCCGGGTACGTCGCGGCCTCGACCTCGACAGGAACGCATGTGCAGCGCTGACATCGCACGTCGAAATGCGGTCCGCACGACGCTCCACTGGACCGAGCGCGTCCTACTGGTCGTCGTGTTCATCGCATTCGGCTGGTACGCGGTCTACTCAGTCGAGCGCTGGGTCTACCAGCGGTACGACGACTGGCAACTCGAACGCACAGAGCCACGAGCCAAGGGGACACGGCCGGGTGCCAGGCCCGAGTCGCGAATCCCGAGCCCCGAGGCCCGAATCCCGAGCCCCGAGGCCCCGCCGCCCATCGGGCCGGGCACGTTGCTTGGCCGCATCGACATTCCGAGAGTCGGCCTGCTTGCAACGGTTCGTGAAGGCGATGATGCGCGGACCTTGCGGCGGGCCGTCGGCCACGTAACGGGCACGGCGTTGCCGGGAGAGCGCGGGAACGCGGCGCTGGCCGGACACCGCGACACATTCTTCCGCGGCCTCAAAGACATCCGACTCGGCGATGAAATCAGAATCAAAACACGGGACGCCGTGCACCGGTACCGCGTCGCCCGTACCCAGGTCGTGCGACCGACCGACGTCTGGGTTCTGAACGATTCAGCCCAGCCGATCCTGACACTCGTGACCTGCTACCCCTTCTACTACGTCGGTTCCGCTCCGAAACGGTTCGTCGTTCACGCGACACGAGTGGATGACTGAACTGACAGGTCGTACCCGCGTTGCGTCTCGCCCCCGCCAGAAGCTCGCACGCGGAACGGAGTTGATCGTCCCCTTGGAAGACTGACAGCACGGTTCGGGTTGCAAGATGACCGCGCGGATACTGGTCGTGGATGACGAGCCTGCAAGCCGTGCGCTCGTCGAAAAACTGTTGAGGGCCGATGGTTATGCGGTCCTGACGGCGTGGTGAGGACCTATCGCATCAGTTGCCCTCTTGCCTCGGCGAGCTCCGGCAGGTTGGGATCCGCATTCTTCCAGAATTCGAGGAACTTCCGGTACTGGATCTGCGCGGCCGAGCGATCGCCCTTTCGCTCGAGCAGCCGGGCAATCTCGAGCACGTACCGCGGCTCGAAGACGGAGGTCCACTTCTGGCCGATGTCCGAGGTGAGCAGGCTGCGGTACGTCTCGATGGCGCCATCAAGATCCCCTTGCGCAAGCTTGACGCGCGCCGCGACGTCGCGGAAGGGCGGGTTGTTCGCCGCGATGGACCGTGTCAGCTGGCTCAGCGAGAACCACGTCTTCATCGGCGGCTCGCCAGCGGCCAGGGCGCGTTCCGCCGCCCGCGGGTCGGACGATGCGAGGGCGATCTCCGCCTCGACCGCGTGATCCCACCAGATCTCGTCCAGCGCCCGTGCGGGATAGTCCTTGCGCTTCTCTTCCAGCGCCGCGCGGGCGTGCCCGACGTCTCCGCTCCTGACGCTAGCCATCCCTTCGAGGAGCTTCGCGGCAGCCGTAGTGCCCCGCCGGCCTTGTGTGCTGGGCATCGCGTCGGCGAGCCGCGCCGAACGTTTTGCATCCCGCAGTGCGCGGCCCCAATCATGACGTTCGAGAGACAGCATCGACGCCATGCCGAGCGAATCCGCCTGTCCGCCTGGATTCCTCATCCGCTGGGCCTCCTCCAGGGCGCGAGCAATTCGATCGTCCGCCTCCCGGTAGCGGCCGACACGCGAGAGCAGGAACGCGGCAGCCAGATGGTTCGACCCTTGCGGTGCCCCCACAGCGGCCATGCCCTTCTCAACCAGCTGCTGTTCGCTCAGGGCGTCGTCGAAACGGCCGAGCATGCCGAACGCCCACATCCGCCCCCTGTGTGAAAGGTAGAACGCGGGGCTGATCTCGAACACGCGTGCGTACTTCTCGAGCGCCTTCTCGGGCTGTCCCGCGCTGAGGTAGGCTTCCGCCAGACTGTCATACGGGTTCGGCTCGTTCGGGCTGATCCCCACGTAGGTCTCGAACGCGCGAATTGCCTCGGGGTAGCGCGCCTGGAAGAGGAGGGCGTACCCGTACGTATTCCACAACGTTGCCGATTTCGGCACCGCCTTCAGACCGCGCTCGACAACGGCAAGCCCCTTCGCCAAATCGCCGGCATTGGCGTACCGGTTTCCAAGCAGCATGTAGGTAACCTCATCGTCCGGGTACTTTGCGATGAGCTGCTCCAACAACTCCATCGAGTGCTTCGCGTCGCCGCGGCGAAACGCGTCGTCGGCTTCGACCTGCAGTCGTTGTCGTTCTGGCAGGCGATCGATGTGCTCCCGAAGCTTCTGGAGGTTCCGGTCGGCGGCGGCTGGATCTTCCAGCTGGCGATACACGGTCACCAGCTGGAAGTACGCTGACGCGAACGTCGAATCGAGGGCGACGGCCTTCTCGAAGAGGTCCCGCGCGTCGGTTCTGCGCACGTTGACGAGCGCTTGCATTCCCTCCATGTACAATCGATACGCCTCGAGCGAGCTCGTGGTCACTTCTGCGATCGCGCGCGGCGACGTCGCCTTCACATTGAGGGTGTCGCGAATCTGGTTCGTCAGCGCGTCGACGATCGGGAACACGTCGGCACCACGCATCGTATGCGCCCCAAGGATGCGGCCGCTCGCCACGTCCTGCACCTGCACGTCGACCCGGACTTCGCTTCCCATTTTGAAAACGCTGCCCGCGATGAGCGCTCCTGCGCCGGCGCGCCGCCCGACCTCGAGCGCCCGTGTCTTGTCGATCGCGCCGCCCACCTGACCGATGTCCTTGAGGATCTCGTCCACGCGCTGCGTACCGATAACGTCGAGCCCGGGGATCTGGGCGAGCCCGGTCACGAGCATGTCCGCCAGACCTCGGGACAACCAGGCGATGTCCGCCCCGCCCGCGGGATTCTCGAACGCCAGCACCGCGACCGACGGTCGCCCGCCAGCTCCGATGCCCGCCGTTCCATTCGAAGGCTTGCGCGAGAAAGACCATGCGAGGACGACCGCAACGACGACCCCGGCACCGAGTATGGGCCACAGCCATCGTCGCCACGAGACACCAGCGGACTGGCTGCACCCCTGCGCGGGTGCCACCTCCGCGCCGCTCGAACGTCCCGATCCACTCTTCCGGGCCGCTCCTGATGGCTCCTTCGCAGCCGGTCGCGCACGCGCAGGTTTCTTCTTCGGCGTTGATCGCGAACGGGACCGCGCCGTTGGCGTCGCGCCGGTGGCGTCTGCACCGACGGAACCCATCCCGCGGCGAAGCCGCTTGAGATCCGCGCCAATATCCGCCGCGTGCTGGTACCGGGTTTCCCTGTCCTTCTCGAGCGCTTTGTCGATGATGCGCTCCAGATCGATGGGGACCTCGGGATTGAGGCGAACGGGCGCCGCCGGACCCTTGTGCAGAATCGCGTCGAAGATCACGGCCGAGGTCCGGCCGGAGAACGCCATCTGCCCGGTGGCCATTTCGTAGAGCACGAGGCCGAACGAAAACAGATCGGTTCGCGCGTCGAGATCGGCGCCACGCGCCTGCTCGGGCGACATATAGGCGACCGTCCCCATCGCCATCCCCGGCCCGGTGAGCAGATCCTCGGCAACGTCGGCAACCGTGGGCACGCTTGTCGCAGCCGCGGGCTCGGACGGGCGACGCGCGGTCAGCTTCGCGAGCCCGAAGTCGAGGATCTTCGCGTGTCCGCGCCGCGTCACGAACAGGTTGGCTGGCTTGATATCGCGATGAATGATGCCGCTGGCGTGGGCGGCGTCGAGCGCGTCGGCGATCTGGATTCCGAGATCGAGCAGGGTCTCGGTCGAGAGCGGCTGGCCGGCAATCAGGTGCTTGAGCGTCTGGCCTTCCAGCAGCTCCATCACGATGAAGTGCTGCCCGCCCTGCTCTCGGTCCTGCCCGATGTCGTAGATCGTGCAGATGTGCGGATGATTCAGAGCCGATGCCGCGCGCGCCTCGCGCTGAAATCGTTCGACGGCAGCGCGATCCCGTGACAGGTCGGCAGGCAGAAACTTGAGGGCCACCCGTCTTCCCAGACGCGTGTCCTCCGCGTGGTACACCACGCCCATGCCGCCACCCCCGAGGTGGTCGATGACCCGGTAGTGAAGGATGGTCCGGCCGATGAACGGATCCGTGGACGGCATGAGCGGCTGGAGCCCGCAAGCATCTTAGGGGCGTGCTGAGGAGGAGTCAAACGCCTCGAGGGCCCCTACCGGATCGCCATCGAACGGGACCCCTGCTCGAGGACTCCAGCCGAACGTGCGTCCTCGTGCGCAGAAGTGTAAAGTCCTGGCGCTTCCGAGCCGACAAGTCGGGTGTCGAGCGCCCGCTCCCCTGGGATTGCACGACCCGCGTCCCGGCGTGAGTTCGCGCTCGAGAGAGGAGCGCGTATGCTTGCGCGGTGGGAAGTCGGACTCTCGGAAGGAACGACGATCCGGCTGCACGCCGAATCCGCTGGTGTGCGAGACGGTTGCCTCACGTTCACATGTGCGGATGCGATCAACCACCCCTTCCGCACCCTCGTTCTCGCACCGGATCGATGGACGACGATGTCCGGCGAGGCGTACGACGTCAGCGATCCCTTCGACGTCGCGCTCGATGGTCTCTGTCGGGCCCTCGATGAATCGGTCCTGGCGATCGCCGCCGAAATCCCAGCCGATGCAGGATGCGACCAGCCGCCCGCCCGCTTCGAGGTCATGCGACGGCTTGGACGTCTCATGCGGACATGGCTCGGGCGCTTGCTGCGGCCAGGACGCGTCACGCCGCAACCGGATCGACCCGTCCGGCAGCTCGCCTGACCGCCGGATTCCCGCCACATTTCTTCCCGCTGCGCGGGTGGCGTTCGAGCCCCGCGTACCTCATCCTGTGTCGCGGCTTTAACTGTGCTTTAACTGACTGGCTCCAAATCCGGAGGGGAACGATGATTCGCGCGGTCCGGCGGCTCGCCGCGGCGAACCTCGCCGGTCTCCTTCTTGTGCTCGCGTGTACATCCGCGGAGAAGACGGCCACGCAGCCGACGCCCTCTCCTTGCACCTACACGATCTTCCCTTCCAGTCGATCCGGGCTACCATTACGATCCATCGTGGCAGGCCCGCCGTTCGACGAGGCTCGAAGCGTTTCGGGGTCGTCGAGGGGTGAAGGCTGCTCCCAACTGCATCCGCCGAGGGATCCATTCATGAGGCGAAGTCATGCGGCGCTCGTCGCCCTTGCACTTGCTGCCGTTCCGACACTTGTCACCGCCGACGCGACCCGCTGGTGGTCACACGTCGAGTACCTCGCGGACGATGCGCTCGAGGGACGGGATACGGGAACCGCAGGCTACCGGAAAGCTGCGGAGTACGTCGCCGCGAGATTCGAGGCCGCAGGCTTGAAGCCAGCAGGCACGTCCGGGTTCTTCCAGTTGGTGACGTTCCGATCCCGTCGCATTCTCGAAGATCAATCGAGCCTCGCGATCGTCCGCTCCGCTCCATTACCGTCTCCATCACGGGGCGGGAACGCCTTCGACAGCCGCGCGGCGGATCTCGTGGAGCCCGTCCTCCTGGGAGAAGACGCGAACATCAGCATGGGCGTCGAGCCGGCTCCCTCGGTCGAGGGGCGAGTTGTTTTCGTTGGCTATGGCCTGGCGATTCCCGAGCTGAAGATCGACGACCTCGCCGGATTCGATCTCAGAGGCAAGATCGTCTTCTACCTGACGGGCGGTCCGCCCGGCGTACCGGCTCCGGTACTCTCTCACGCGCAGAGGCCGGGCGTGCGGTGGACGGCCCTGCGGAAGGCCGGCGCCATCGGGACGATATCCGTGCAGAATCCGAGATTCATGGACCGGCCGTGGGAACGCGCGACGCTCTCCCGGCTGCAGTGGTCGATGAGCCTCGCGGACCGGTCGTTCGATGAAACCGCAGGACAGCAGATCTCGATCTCGGTGAACCCCCGACGCGCCGACAAGTTCCTCGCCGGCTCGGGTCACACGTTCGCGGACATCCTGGCTCTGGCCGACGCCGGGAAGCCGCTTCCGCGGTTCGTCGCACCCCTCTCGATTCGCGTCAAGGTGAGAGTCGACACATCGGAGCCCGAATCGCCGAACGTCATCGGGCTGCTCCCTGGCACGGATCCACGGCTGAAGACGGAATACGTCATCCTTTCCGCGCACCTCGATCACACGGGTGTCGGCACGCCGATCAACGGAGACGCCATCTACAACGGCGCCATGGACAACGCCTCGGGAAGCGCCGCGCTCATCGAGGTGGCCGAGACGATTCACGAGACGGGCCGGTCGTTCAAGCGGTCGCTTCTGTTCGTCGCGCTCACGGCGGAAGAAAAGGGACAGCTCGGGTCACGATATTTTGCGAACAGTCCCACCGTCGATGCATCGGCCATCGTCGCGAACGTCAACGTCGACATGTTTCTGCCCATCTTGCCGTTCAAGCACCTTCTCGTCCTCGGTCTCGACGAATCAGACCTGGGACCGCTGGTCCGTCAGGTGGTCGAGCCGCTCGGCGTCCGGGTGCAGCGCGACCCCGAGCCGGAGCGCAATCGCCTCACCCGCAGCGATCAATACAACTTCATCCGTCGCGGCATTCCTGCCGTCGCGCTGAAGATCGGCTACAAGCGGGGATCGAAGGAGAACGAGATCGTGAGGCAATGGCTGGCGGAGCGCTATCACGCGCCGTCGGACGATGTGAATCAGCCGATCGATCTCGAGGCCGCCGGTGCCTTCAATCGGGTCTTCCTGCACGTGGCGGAGGCAATTGCGAATCGACCCGAGCGGCCGAAGTGGAACGAGCAGAGCTTCTTCCGGCGCTTCGCGACGACGCGGTGACCTTCAACGTTCGACCTTTCACGTTCGGCCTAGAAGGGCGGCCGACCCGGTGGCCGTCCCCGCGGGCGACCGGGCGGACGATCCGGCGGCTGTCGCTGCAGCCACTCGTCGAACAGCCGCTGCTGCTCCGGCGTGAGGATCTTCCGAATGTCCTCGCGCAACTCGCGCTGCTCCGTCTCGAACCGCGCGCGCACCTGCGCATGAAACCCTTCGAGCCGTCCACGGCGACGCGCGAAGATCTCGTCGAGCTCGGCCCGCTGATCGGCCGATAGCTTCAGCTCGGACGCGAGGCGATCGGCCAGGACATCACGGCCGGGTCGAAGCGGTCCGCCCAACCGTGGAGGGCCGCCACGAAATCCGCGCGGACCGGATGGCAACAGGCTCGCCTGCACGATCATCCCTACCGCGACACCACTCGAGAACAGCAGCAGCGCGAACACTGCGGTCCACAGCTTCATCGTCCTGGGCGTCAACGGCTTTCTCCTTCCCGCGTCGCGGGCGAACTGCCGGTGAGGACGCTGGAAAGCAGTGTGTCACCGCTGACGTTCTCGCTCCACATGACGGAGGCGCCGCCGGGCGTGTTGCGGGCGACGCTCGCTGGCCACGTGCTGAGCGCACCGGTTGTCTCGCCGGCCGTCGTTTCGTCACGCTGACCGGCCGTCACGGCGGCGACAAGAAACAGCGCCGCGGCGACCGGCGCGAGACGCCACGTCCACCGGCGCCAGTCGGCGACGCCGAAAATGCTCGATTCCAAATCGAGGCGCGCGCCCAGGCGCTCGGCGAACCCCGCAGGCGGGGAGATAGCTTGCCGGGCGCGCAACACGTCGGCCACGAGGTGCTGCTCGATCAGATCGTCGCGACACCCGCCGCAGTGCTCGAGATGCCCATCGAGACGGCGCCGCTCCTCGTCGGTCAGACGACCGTCGATGTGTCTCGAGATCAAGCTCGCCGAGCGATCGCACGTCAGATCGTCATTCATGGTGCTGGCGCGGCAGTCAACCGCGACGAGGGCGCCTGGAGCGGTCGGGCCTCACCAGATCTCCAAGCAGCGTGCGAAGGCGCTGTCGTGCTCTGAACAGCCGCGACTCCACGGTGCCGATTGGCACATCGAGCAGCGTCGCAATCTCGCGATACTCGAGTCCTTCGAGATCGCGCAGCGTCACGGCGGTCCGAAGATCCACCGGCAGTGCCTGCAGCGCGCGATCGATCGCATCCCGCCGGGCGAACGCGTCGTCGACCGGCTCGCCATGAGACGCGACCGCTTCAACCCTCGCCACGCCTCGCTCCTCGTCGATGCTCGCACTGAGCCAGCGTGCCCGCGCCGATCGCCGCTCCAGGTGCGTCCGGGCCACGTTCAACGTGACGCGGTAGAGCCAGGTGGCGAAGGTGCTGTCGCCCCGGAAGCGACCGATGCCGCGGTAGGCCCGCACGAATGCCTCCTGCGCGACATCTTCGGCTTCGTCGCCCGCCAGCGCGCGGGCGAGATTGAACACGCGCGCCTCGTGCCGCCTCACGAGCTCGTCGAACGCCTCTCGATCGCCCGCCGCTGCCCTGTCTATGAGCTGCCGATCGGCATCCACGATGGTCCCTTCAGGCGTCCGGCGGGCAGCATCAGCTCTAAGTCTTAGACCGAAATGGGCTGTCAGTTTATTCCTCTTGCGCGCCGTAGGAGTCGAGACTCCAGGGCGAGCCTGAAAGGCCTGCCCCGACAAGCAGATGGCCTCAACTGACGCGAGGCCGGCCAGATCAGCCCGAGGCTTCGTCCAACGTCGGCGCTCGACCTTCGGAGAGGTCAACTGGGAGTCGGCCCGAGCGTCGAGGGGAATAACTGCCCAGACGCGCCGGTCTAATAGTCTTGAAGGTGTCGA
>JACPPN010000270.1 GCA_016190995.1 Acidobacteriota bacterium
GAGCCCAGACCGTACAAAGTCTTCTCTGTGCAAAAACCTTCTGAGTTCTGCCGGCGAAGCCGGCCTACTAGGAGCGTGTCTCCCATTTCTCGGACACGCTCCTAGCGCGGGCGCCCAGTGGTGTGGTTGCGGGGCAGCAGTCCAGGCATCCACGCGCAGAATCCCTCATCGACAGGGACTTGCCGGGGTCGTGGTACGGACGCGCGGCACGGATGGTCGCGTGCGGAGTAAGATTGCGGCCTCAGATCGCACGCCGGTGGGGTGAGGTGGCGGCATCATTGTCCGACGCTTGTTAGACTGTTGCAGGCGTGACCAGGCAGCGGAAGCACAGCAGCAGCGCGCTCTTCTTGCTCTCACTGGGAGCGCTCGGCGTCGTCTATGGCGACATCGGCACGAGCCCGTTGTACGCGCTGCGCGAGTGCTTCCACGGCCCGCACGCGGTCGCGGTGAATCACGACAACGTGCTGGGTGTCCTGTCCCTGATCTTCTGGTCGCTCATCATCATCATCTCGGTCAAGTATCTGGCTTTCGTCATGCGGGCGGACAATCGCGGCGAAGGCGGGATCCTGGCGCTCATGGCCCTGGTGCGCGTGCGCGGCCGGCACTCGCAGCCGGTGCTGATCGGGTTGGGCCTGTTCGGCGCCGCGCTGCTCTACGGTGACGGCATGATCACGCCCGCCATCTCCGTGCTGAGCGCGGTCGAAGGGCTGGAGGTCGCGACGCCGCTGTTCCGTCCCTATGTCATGCCGCTGACGATCGTGGTCCTCGTCCTGCTGTTCGTCTTTCAGGCGAGGGGGACGGCGCGCGTCGGCGCGGTCTTCGGGCCGGTGATGATCGTCTGGTTCACCACCCTCGCCATTCTGGGGGCCCTCGCGATCGCGTCGGAACCGCGCGTGCTGGAGGCGATCGATCCTCGGTACGCGGTCCTCTTCTTCATCCACACCGGCTGGATCGGCTTTGTCGTGCTCGGCGCGGTCTTTCTCGTGGTCACGGGCGGCGAGGCGTTGTATGCCGACATGGGCCACTTCGGCAAGCGGCCCATCCGGATCGTCTGGTTCGCGTTCGTGCTGCCCGCGCTCCTGGCGAACTACTTCGGTCAGGGCGCCCTCCTGCTCGGCGACCCGGAGGCGGCGCCCAACCCCTTCTACCATCTGGCGCCCGACTGGTTGCTCTACCCGCTCGTCGTGCTCTCGACGCTGGCGACGGTCATCGCGTCGCAGGCGGTCATCTCGGGAGCGTTCTCGCTGACGCGTCAGGCCGTCTCGCTCGGCTACTGCCCACGCGTCGACATCCGCTACACGTCGCCGGAGGAGATCGGCCAGATTTACATTCCGCAGGTGAACTGGGCGCTGCTCGTGTCGACGATCGGGCTCGTGCTCGGCTTCAAGACGTCGAGTAGCCTGGCCGCCGCCTACGGAGTCGCCGTGACGACCACGATGGTCATTACCACGCTGCTCCTGTTCATGGTGGCGCGGTGGCGCTGGCAGTGGAGCCTCGCGACGGCGCTGACGATCACGATGGCCTTCCTCGTCTTCGATCTCGCCTTCTTCGTCGCCAACATGCTGAAGATCGCGCAGGGCGGCTGGTTCCCGCTCGTCGTCGGCGGCGTCGCGTATCTGCTGATGACGACCTGGAATCGCGGCCGCGCGATCCTCGCGGAGCGGTTGAGGGAGAGCATCCTGCCCATGGATGACTTTCTCGAGACGATCGCGGCCAATCCACCGACGCGCGTGAAGGGCACGGCGGTCTTCATGACGACCGATCCCAGCGGGACGCCGCAGGCGCTGCTGCACAACCTCAAACACAATCGCGTCCTGCACGAGCAGGTGGTCCTCTTTACCATTGCGACCGAGGAGATCCCGCACGTCCCGGACAATCTCGCCCTGCAGGTCCAGCGGCGGGAGTCCGGGTTCTTCCGGGTCATCGCGCGCTGCGGCTTCATGGAGGAGCCGAACGTCCCGCGCCTGATCAAGCGGCTCCAGACGATGGGGCTCGAGCTCGACGAGGCGAACACGACGTTCTTTCTCGGCCGCGAGACGTTGCTCGTCACCTCCAGGCCGGGGATGGCCGAGTGGCGGGAACAGCTCTTCGTTCTGATGGCGCGCAACGCGCTGCGCGCGACCGCCTTCTTCCGGCTTCCACCGGATCGTGTCGTCGAGCTCGGAGTACAGGTGGAACTATGACCCTCGGAATCGGGCTGGCCGTGCTGGTCACCTCGGTCGCGCTGCCGCTCCAGGGCGGCACGCAGCCCTCTCCGGTCTTTGTCGCCGACGTGCCGATCGACGAACTGCGGGGCAAGCAGGCGGTCGTCGAGACCACGCTGGGAACGATCGTCATCGACCTGCTCGCCGACGCGGCGCCCAATCACGTCGCCTACGTCATCAAGCTCGCGCGGGATGGCACCTATGCCGGCACGACGTTTCACCGCATGATCAAGTACGGCATCGTCCAGGGCGGCGATCCGCTGTCGAAGGATCCCGCCAGGCACGCGCTGTACGGCACCGGCGGTCTTGGCGTGCTGCGGGCGGAGCCGAATGCGGAGAAGCACACACGCGGCGCGGTCTCGGAGGTGACCGTCCCGGGCCGGCCCGACAGCGCGGGCGCGCAGTTCTTCATCTGTGTCAGCGATCAGCCCGCCCTCGACGGGCAGTACACGGTCTTCGGCCGCGTCGCCGAAGGCCTCGACATCGTCCGGAAGATCTCGGAGACGCCGGTCGACGCTGATGGCCGGGCGATCGAACGCGTCGAGATCCGATCGGTCACGATCCGCGACAAACCGCCCCCCGAGCCCGAACCGTTCACGGCCGAAACACCCGAGCAGCTCGACGCGTATCGAGCCGTGCTCGAGACCTCCATGGGCGAGATTACGGTCGAGTTCGCTGCCACGAAAGCCCCGATGCACGTGCGCAATTTCCTCCGGCTTGCGAAGCTCGGAGTCTACGACGGCACTGCCTTCCATCGCGTCGTGCCCGGCTTTGTCATCCAGACCGGATCGCTCACGACGCGGCGCGAGGCGCTGACCGAACGGCAACAGCGGGTCGTACGGACGCTGCAGCCGGAATTTAACGACACGCCGCACGTGAAGGGGATCGTGTCGATGGCGCGCGGCGACGATCCGGCCAGCGCCTCGACGTCCTTCTTCATCTGCACCGGACCCGCCGCCGCGCTCGACGGCAAGTACACGGCGTTCGGCCGGGTCGTCCGCGGCATGGAGGTCGTGGAGGCCATCGAAGCAGCCCCGGTGGATGGAGAAGCGCCCCGCACGCGTATCGAGCTGACGCGCATACGCATCGAGACCCGATGACGACGGAGCGATGACGAACCGCTTTTCGGCTGTCGAGCCGCAGGCAGCGCCACCAGTGCAGTCTGCGTCGGGGGCGACCGTTGACATGTCGCGCCGCTACCGCCGCCGGCACTTGACCGTCGCGGTCGCCATTTCCTGGTTGATCGCGGTCGGGATCGTGCTGCTCGTGCTGGTGCGCTTGCGCGCGAAGGCCGCATCATTCGCCGGACGCTGGCGTACGACGTCGCCGACGGCCGGCTCTCGAACGAGGAGCTCGCGCGGCTCTGCACGGTACGGGGCCGCACGGCCGAAACGTGGCGCGCGCTTCGTGAAGTGGGCGTCGACGGATGGCGCGCCCGGCGCCGGTACCATCAGGCGGCGTCGGAACTGGCATTTCAGCGTCATCGCACGCAGGCGGGTCTGTGTCCCCGCGATGCCGATCTGGAGCGCGCCTATCTCGAGCAGATGGCGGCGCTGCGCGGACGATTCTCCGGCCAGCCGGTGAGCTGACGAAGCTTTGCTTGGAACGAGAGTGGCGCCGTTTGCACAGCATCGGCGGGTGGAGTGCAAGACCGTTTCATCTCTCGACCTTCGAACTGGCCCGTACCAGTCCCCTGTGCATCGCCACGGTCACTCCCAAGACCGTGATTCCGCATCGCACGATCGTTGACATGCGGGCTAAACCGATAGGCCTCTACTGCGAGGCGGACATCTCCCGCCGCGTCCTCGAGGTTCTCCGGCAACGCTGTTCGTCCGCGAGATTCCTCGGCGTGTGAGGACGGGAGTGGAAGAC
>JACPPN010000263.1 GCA_016190995.1 Acidobacteriota bacterium
CCCCCCCCAGGGTCTCGATCCCGAGGGAGAGCGGGGTGACGTCGAGCAGGAGCATGTTGGTGATGCCGCCGGCCAGGATATCGGCCTGGACGGCCGCGCCCACCGCCACCACCTCGTCCGGGTTCACACCCTTGTGTGGCTCCTTGCCAAAGACCTGCTTAACCTTCTCCTGCACCAGCGGCATGCGGGTCTGACCGCCCACCAGCACCACTTCGTCGATCTGCACCGCCGCCCCGACGGCGACGACCTCGTCCGGGTTCACACCCTTGTGCGGCTCCTTGCCGAAAAGGTCCCGGACGATCTGCTGGACGCGAGGAATCCGCGTCGATCCACCGACGAGGACGACTTCATCGATCCTGGACGAATCGACGGCCGCGTCCGCGAGCGCCTGCTTCACCGGCCCGACCGTCCGCTGCAGCAGATCCTCGACGAGCTGCTCGAACTTGGCGCGCGTCAGCTTCATCGACAGGTGCTTCGGACCGCTCTGATCCGCCGTGATGAAGGCCAGATTGATATCGGTCTCCATCACCGTCGACAGCTCCATCTTCGCCTTCTCGGCCGCTTCCTTCAGGCGCTGGAGCGCCATCCGGTCCCGCCCGAGATCGATGCCGTCGCTTTTCTTGAACTCGGCAATGATCCAATCGATGATCCGCTGGTCGAGATTGTCGCCGCCCAGGTGCGTGTCACCGTTGGTGGCCTTCACCTCGACCACGCCTTCTCCCACCTCGAGGATGGAGATGTCGAACGTGCCGCCGCCGAAGTCGTACACCGCGATCGTCTCGTCCTTTTTCTTGTCGAGGCCGTACGCGAGGGCCGCCGCGGTCGGCTCGTTGACGATGCGCATGACCTCGAGACCGGCGATCTGGCCGGCGTCCTTCGTGGCCTGACGCTGCGCATCGTTGAAATACGCCGGCACGGTGATGACCGCCTGCGTGACCGGCTGCCCGAGGTAGTCCTCCGCGGCCTGTTTCAGCTTCTGCAGGATCATCGCGGAGATTTCCGGCGGCGACCACTCCTTGCCGTCCGCGATGACCCGCGCATCGCCGTTCGAGGCGCGCACCACGCGGTAGGGCACCATGCGCATCTCCTCGGTCACCTCATCGAACTTCCGGCCCATGAAGCGCTTGATGGAGTACACCGTGTTCTCAGGATTGGTAACCGACTGGCGCTTCGCCACCTGGCCCACCAGCCGCTCGCCCGATTTGAACGCCACGATGGACGGCGTCAGCCGGTTGCCTTCCGGGTTCGTGATGACGGTTGGCTCACCGCCTTCCATCACGGCCGCCACCGAGTTGGTGGTGCCCAGGTCGATTCCGATGATTTTGCTCATGTGCTTTTCCTCACGTGACGATTTCGACGGCTGGAGTCGGTCAATGGTGTCATGCCTTAATAGTCTCATGATTATATTATCTGAGTGTGATCCTGTCAACTAAGCCGCCCGCAACCGGCTCGCAGCGGACTCCCTAACGCTCAGAAAAGGCAGGAGAAACGCGGCCATGATATGATTTGGCTTGCCTGCCACCTTGGCGCGACCCCTCTCGGCGCACGCTCGTGGTCGCGTTGCGAGAATCTCTATGACCTGCCGCTGGCCCCTCATCGCGTGGGCTCTCATTCTTCCAGCGCTGGTGTTCCCCGCGGCGGCACAGACCGACGAAGCGAGCGAACCCGGTCCGCCCCATATTTCCTTCGTCGATGGCGCCGCAACGCTCGAGCGCGAGGGTCGCTCCGAAGCCGCGCTCGTGAACATGCCGCTCGTTGCCGGCGATCGCATCCAGACGGGGCGCGCGCGTCTGGAAGTGCTCTTCCCGGATGCGACGATCCTCCATCTCGACGAGGAGACGCTCGTTGACGTCATGTCCGAGTCACTCCTCCGCCTGATCAGCGGCCGGCTGCTCCTGACCGTCTCCCAGAGCGCCCAAGCGGGAGACGAGGACCGCTATCGCATTGACAGCCCGGGTGGGACGATTCGGATTCGTCACGCAGGTGAATACCGCCTGGCGAGCTCGGGGGACACAATCGAGGTCGTGACACTGCGTGGCTGGGCGGAGCTCGTCACGGAACGGGGATCGACACCGATACGGGCGGGAGAGCTCGCCAGCGCCCGAGCCGGCGAGATGCCCACGTTCCCGCAGCTTTTCAATTCAGCGTCTTTCGATGCTTTCGATCGCTGGAGCCAGGACAGGCGTCAGACACGCATCGGCACATCCGCACGTTCTCTTCCGCCCGAAGTCGCGCCGTACACGGGCACGTTCGATCGCCACGGCGTCTGGGTGCAGGCACCGGCATACGGGTATGTCTGGTATCCCCAGGTGAACTCGTGGTGGCGGCCGTACTACAACGGGCGTTGGGTACGGATGCGCCGTTTCGGTCTCACGTGGGTTGGAGCGGAGCCGTGGGCCTGGCCGACGCATCACTTCGGCCGCTGGTCGCTCTCGAACCGCGGAACATGGTTCTGGATTCCGGCCCGCGGGTGGAGGCCGGCATGGGTCTCCTGGGCGGTCTCGCCCAGATTCGTCGGGTGGTGCCCGCTCGGCCTCAACGGCGGCCCCGCCGTCGGTCTCCCGAATGTCGGCGGGCTGAACATCTATCAGGCAAACGGGATCTACGCCGCCAACGGCGCGTACGACCCGTGGGTCGGGTGGACGCTTGCGCCACGCGATCGCTTCGCGTTCAACGCTGATGTTCCTCGTTTCGTGGTCAGCGGCGGCGATCTCGATCCGACGGCGCGCGCGGGTTTCGTCCTGCAGCGCGCGTCGCCCTTCGAGCGCGCTGAAGCGGCCGTTCGATCCGCGGCCTCTCCACCGAGCGGGACCCCGAGCGCGGGGCTGCCGCTTCCGCCCACCCGACCGCACCAGGCGGGCACCGCTTTCCCGCGTCGGCTGCCACCAGCCGAAGCCGCCAGCATCCTCGGTCGATCAGTTCCGCCGCGGCCCGACGAGGCACGACCGCGTTGGTCGGTTCCGCCCATGAGCCGCGTGCGTCCGCGCGATCGCGAGGTCGCTCCCGGCGATCGAGCCGACGACTTCGTTCGACCAGGGCCCGGCGCACCTCCGATCGGCGCGCCGGTCGTGACGTTACCGCGGGACGGCTGGCCCTATCAGACGCGCATGGCAAGAGCCCCTTATGCGCGACCGCAGACCGCTTACGGCGGCGGATTCGCTGTGCCGTTGCGCACGCAGCCCGGAACCCGGGCGCCCGGCGCTCGCCGCACGGGGCCGCTTGCGCCGCCCGGTGGCGTCGCCGTTCCTCGGCCCGGGCGGGTGATGCCCGATGGCCCCACGGGCATCGCGGTTCCGCGGATGGGGCCTCTTGCCGCGCCGCGTGTTGTGACGCCTCCCCCGCAGCCGCCGGCTGGCGGCGTTCCTCACAGGGGGGCCGCTGTTTTGCCGCGTCCGCCCGCCGAACGATGACCGGAAGGCGGATCTTTCTGTCAGGCAGCACTTCGCACTGAGCTCGAGTGACTCGCTACATCGTCCGTCTCGCGGGACACGCGCTGATCGCGGTCTTGTTCGTGGGTGCCGCCTTGCTCGGCAGCGCCAGCGGGGTCCTCTTCGCGTACACCGACGATCTGCCTCAAATCTCCGCACTCGATGATTACGCGCCGAGCACCATTACGCGCGTGTACGCGAGCGGCGGAGAGCTCATCGGCGAGTACGCGATTCAGCGGCGCGTGGTCGTCGATTACGATTCGATTTCGCCACGATTGGTCCAGGCCATCATGGCGGCCGAGGACGCGGAGTTCCAGCGGCACTTCGGTCTGAGCATCTCGCGCATTCTCGTCACGCTCGTCAAAGACATCCTCGAGCGGCGCAAAGCCGCCGGCGCCAGCACCCTAACGCAGCAGCTCGCGCGCACCCTGTTCCTGACGCCGGAAAAGACGTGGGAGCGGAAGATCAAGGAAGCGATTCTCGCGATCCAGATCGAGAAGCGCTACACCAAGCGGGAGATCTTCACCCTCTACTGCAATCAGATCTATCTCGGACACGGCGCGTACGGGTTCGAGGCGGCGTCGCGTCTGTACTTCAACAAGCACGCGAAGGATCTCTTGCTCGACGAAGCGGCCATGCTCGCGGGCATCATCCAATCGCCCGAGCGTCAGAGCCCGTTCGTCGACATGAGACGGGCAATCCGGCGGCGCAACTACGTCCTCGACCGGATGGCTGATGAAGGGTTCATCAGCCGCGCCGAGGCCGCCGCCGCCGAGCGGAAGCCGACCCTCCTGCGCGGCGGCGCGCTCTCCGAGAATCCATCGATTGCGCCTTATTTCGTGGAGGAAGTCCGCAAGTACCTCGAGGCGAAGTACGGCGCCAAGCGGTTGTACGAGAGCGGCCTCGCGGTTCACACGTCGCTCGACGTGCACCTGCAGGCGGCAGCGAGCCAGGCGGTCGAGCGGGGCCTGCGCGATCTGGACAAGCGGCGGGGATTCCGCAAGCCGGTGCGCAACGTGCTGGCTGAAGGCTCGTCGATCGAGCGTCACGTCGAACCCCGCTGGCAGCGACCGATCGCGCCGGGGGACATCGTGCCGGCTGTCGTGGTCGCGCTCGAGGGACCACGCGCGCTCGTGCGATTCGGACGCTATCGGGCGGTCCTCGACAAGGCCGCCGTCCGGTGGACCCGCCGGCCCTCAGCAGCACAGCTGGTGAAGCCGGGGGACCTGATCGAGGTCCAGGTCGACGCGATCGACGATGGGTCGTCGGCGACCGTGCGCTTGGAGCAGACGCCGATTGTGGAAGGCGCGCTCCTCGCGATCGACAACAGGACCGGTCAGATTCGCGCGATGGTGGGCGGCTTCCGGTTCGAGCGCAGCAAGTTCAATCGCGCGGCGCAGGCATACCGGCAGCTCGGATCGCTGTTCAAGGCGTTCGTGTACACCGCCGCGATCGACCGCGGCTACACGCCGTCGATGATCCTGATGGATGCGCCGGCGAGCTATGCGGTGGGTCCCGGGCAGCCGATGTATTCGCCGATGAACTACGACCACACGTTCGAAGGACCCATCACGCTGCGGCACGCCCTGGAAAAATCGCGAAACGTGCCCGCCGTCCGGGTGATGGATCAGCTCGGCCCGCGTCAGGTCATCGCCTACGCGCGGAAGTTCGGGTTCGAGTCGCCGATGCAACCGTACCTGTCGACGGCGCTGGGCGCGTCAGAGGCGACGCTCCTCGAGGTCACGAGCGCCTACTCGGTGTTCCCGAACCAGGGCGTCAGGATGCAGCCCTATTCCATCCTGAAGGTGACCGATCGCGAGGCGAACGTTCTCGAGGAGAACAGGCCCGAGCCGACTGAAGCGATTCGCGCCGACACGGCGTTCGTCATGACAAACCTGTTGCGCGGCGTCGTCGAGCGCGGCACCGCGGCGCGCGCCGGTTCCATTCAGTGGCCGCTCGCCGGCAAGACGGGCACGGTCGACGAGTTCACCGACGCCTGGTTCATCGGCTTCGATCCGCACATCACCGCCGGGGTCTGGGTGGGGCATGACGAGAAGAAGCCGCTCGGCCCGCGCGAGGACGGCGCGCACGCGGCGTTGCCAATCTGGATCGATTTCATGGAGCTCTACATCAAGACGCAGAAGGAGGTGCCCGAGTTCTCCCCCCCGGCCAACATCATCTTCCTGCATGTCGATCGCGCGACGGGCGACATCACGCCAGATGCCCCCGACAGCATCCACGAAGCATTCATCTCCGGCACGCAGCCCGGATCGGCCTTCAAGCAATGAAGGGGGCTGGTCGAGTGCCGGTTCATGGCTCCTGACCGTCAGCCGGCGTCCCCACCGTACCGCTGGCCCTGCGCATCAAGTAAGACGTGATGAACTGATCGATGTCGCCGTCGAGCACCCGGTTGATGTCGCCGATCTCCTCTTTCGTTCGGTGATCCTTGACGAGCTGGTAGGGGTGAAGCACGTAGCTTCGAATCTGGCTGCCGAAGGCGATGTCCTTCTTCTCGCCTCCCAGCTGCTCGAGCCTCGCCTGCTGCTCCTTCAACCTCAAGTCGTACAGTCGCGCGCGCAGCACCTTCATGGCCGAGTCGCGATTGCGATGCTGCGATCGCTCGTTCTGACAGGACACGACGATGCCCGTGGGCAAATGGGTGATCCGGACGGCCGAATCGGTCACGTTGACGTGCTGCCCCCCGGCGCCGCTCGATCGGTAGGTGTCGATGCGCAGGTCCTTCTCCTCGATGTCGACGTCCACGTCGTCGGGCAGCTCGGGCCAGACGAACACCGACGCGAACGACGTGTGCCGGCGCGCGGCCTGATCGAACGGAGAGATGCGCACGAGCCGATGCACACCGGCCTCGGCTGACATGAATCCATACGCATAGTCGCCCGCGATGGTGAAGGTTGCGCTCTTGATGCCCGCTTCCTCGCCGGGCTGCAGGTCGATGATGTCCCGCGTGAAGCCGCGGCGCTCCGTCCATCGCCGGTCCATGCGCAGCAGCCTCTCGGCCCAGTCCTGGGAGTCGGTGCCGCCCGCACCCGGGTGGATCGTCACGATAGCGTTCTTGCGGTCGTGCTCGCCGCCGAGCATCTTCTTGATCTCGGCCGCTTCGACCTCCGCCTGGAACGCCTCGAGGCTCTCGCCGAGCTCGGCCCCGACG
>JACPPN010000264.1 GCA_016190995.1 Acidobacteriota bacterium
GCGCGTTCGTGCTGCCGGGTCTCATCAACGCGCACGACCACCTCGAGCTGAATCATTACGGATTGCTGAAGTTTCGCAGCGTGCACGCGAACGCTTCCGAGTGGATCGACGATGTCCACCCGCGACTGAAGAGTGACGGCGAGCTCCTCGATGCACAACGAAAGCCGCTCGCCGATCGTCTGCTCGTCGGCGGCATCAAGAACCTGTTGAGCGGCGTCACGACCGTGGCGCACCACAATCCGCTCTACGCGGAGCTTCGTCGGGGATTCCCCGTACGGCTCGTGCGGCGCTTTGGGTGGGCCCACTCCTTCTATCTCTCAGGGCGGAACGGCAACGGACAGGCGACGCGTGATAGCGCGGCCCTCGAGATTGCTGGACGATACGCGGCCACGAAGGGACGCCGGCCGTTCATCATGCATGTTGCCGAAGGATCGGACGCGGCCGCCTCGACGGAAGCGTCGCGGCTCGACGCCCTCGGATGCCTCCACGCCAACACCGTGCTCGTCCACGGCACCGGCATCGAGGCGGACCAATGGAAGCTCATTTGCGCGCGCCGTGCGGGGCTCGTGTGGTGCCCGGCGTCGAACGTCTTCCTGCTGGGCCGCACGCTCGATCCGCATCACCTGGAGCAGCTTGTTCCGCGCTCGCTGGACCGCATCGCGCTCGGCACCGATTCGCGCCTGACCGGCTCGCGGGACCTCCTCGACGAGCTTCGCGTTGCTGACTCGCTGACCTCGGCCGGTCGTGACGTGCTCGTCGAGATGGTGACGAGGACACCGGCGCGTCTGATGCAACTGGGTTACGCCGGACGGCTGCAGGCAGGCTGGCCCGCGGATCTGATCGTCGTGCCCGCGGCGCTCGGGCGTCCCGCGGATGCGCTGCTGGCGTGCCGGCGGGCCGATCTTCAGCTGGTCGTCGTGGGTGGCAGGCCGATGGTGGCCTCGCCGGGATTCGCCGATGCGTTTTCGGAAAGACCATCCACGCCAGTGATCATCGACGGACGACCGATGGTTCTCGATAAAGCGGTGGCGGGAAGACTGGCGCGCAGCTCGATTCAGGAGCCGGGGGTCGAGATCGCGACTTCGTGAGCCCGCATGGTGCACGCCGGATCTGCCCCCGCCTCACCGGCACGCGCGACGTCTGCCCGTCGTTCCGTGAGAGTTGCCCTTGCGCTCTTCGCGCTGTCGCTGGCCGTCAGGCTCGCGATCGTTCTGGCGAGCGGCTTCAACGGTCTCTACGGCCAGGACGCGTACGCCTACGTCGACTACGCGCGGCAGATCTCGAGCGGCCGGCTTGCCGGTCCGTTCTACTGGCCGCTCGGATATCCGCTGCTCGTCGCGATTGCCAGCCTGGGGGTCTTGGACCTCGCGCGTGCGGGACAGATCGTCAGCCTGATGTCCGGGTCCGCGATCGCGCCGCTCGCGTACTGGATCGCGCACGATCTGCCGCTCGATGACCGGGTGCGAAAGGACGCGGCCGTCGTGGCCGGCGCGCTGGCAGCCGTCTCCGGGCAGCTGATTCAGGCCTCTCTCGTTGTCATGAGCGATGCCGCGGCGCTGTTCGCGGCGACGGTTGGGGCCGCTGCACTGCTTCGATACGGCGTCGCTCGTGGTAGCGCAGGCGCACGGACGCCGCCAGGCGGTCCCATTTACACGGCTGAGGGGCGGGCGGATTCATCGCGTTCGCCGGGCAGGCCCGGCTGGCTGCTGGTTCTTGCCGGTACCTTCCTGGCGATGGCGACGGGCTGCCGCTGGATCTTCGGCCTGCTGTTCGTACCCGCGGCGCTCTTCTGCATCGATCTCTGGCGGAGCGGCCGGCTGCCGTGGAAGGCCATCGTGATTGCCGCGGCCTCCGGCACCGTGCTGATTCTGCCGCACCTCTTGATCGCGAGGACGTTTCCATCACAGCTCGTCGATCATCCGTGGCTGGCAAGCTGGTCGCCGGCGAACGCCATCCGCACGGTGTTCGACAACGCCGATGGGCACTTCGAGTATCGCTGGCCACCGGCGCTCTACTACCTCGAGCCCGCGCTCCATCCCTTCTTCATCTCACCGGTCTTCTCGGTATTCATCGCGCGTGGCGCCTGGGCCATGCGGGGCACGCCTGCGCTCCTGTTGCTCGGCGGCTGGATGGCCATTCAGTACGGGTTTCTGATCGGCGTTCCTCTGGAGAACTTCCGATTCGGGCTGGCGTACTTCGTGCCGGTCATCCTCTTCGCCGCGGTGGGTCTCGCGGTTGCGCTTCCGCGAGCGCGCCTGCGCGGGCTCGTGCTGGCGATCGGCCTCGCGACCACGATCCCGTTCGCCGCGCGGGGCCTGGGCGGCCTGTTGCACCTGAGCGCGGACGAGCGAGCCGTGGTTGAGCAATTGAAGGCGGCCCTACCACCCGGCGCGACGGTGGTCACGATGGGGCTCACCGAGCGTCTGATCCGGGACACGGCGTTCAAGGTGGTCGAGCTCTATCACGAGTCCCCGTCGACACTCCAGCGGCTCACGTGCACGGCGCGATCCCTCCATCTCGTCATCGACACCCAGGCCATTGCGCGCCAGTGGGCGGGACGCGCGCCTGCGCGCACGCTCGCGGACTTGCAGCGGAGACATGCGCTACGCTTGATCGGGAGTGCCGCCCGGTGGGACGTCTACAGGATCGTTCCGAGTGCTGGGTGCTGAGGGCCTGAGTACTGGGTGCCAAGCGTCACGACTGACGGGTGCGTGCTGAGTGCGCGGGTTGAAACCCCGCAAAGACGCTCGTAGCAGAGACACTCGTAGCGTCCGGCTTCAGCAAAGGCACTCGTAGCGTCCGGCTTCAGCCGGACTTCACGGTAGCGTCCGGCTTCAGCCGGACTTCACTGAGCCCGAAGCCCGTGCTGGCTTTCAGAGGCGCAGCATCGCGGTGGACATGAAGATTGGTCTCATCGTTCCAGGCTTTGGCGCGCACGACACCGACTGGTGCATTCCGGCCCTCACCAACTTTGCGCGTTCCTTGACGGCCGGCGCGACGGTTCATGTCTTTGCAGTCCGCTGGCCCGAGCGACTGGCGACTTACCGCGTTGGTGACGTCACGGTCCACGCGGTCGGCGGCCGCAAGCGTCTTGGGCTCAAGGTGGCGACCCTCTGGGCGCGGGCCCTCGGGGCAATCGCGGCGGAACATCGCCGCGGTCCATTCAGCGTGCTCCACGCCTGGTGGGCCGACGAGCCGGCATGGATTGCCGTCGTGGCCTCGCGCGTCCTGCGAGCTCCAGTCGTCGTGAGCCTGGCCGGCGGCGAGCTCGCCGGCCTGCGGGACATCGGCTACGGGCTGCAGCTCCTCAGGGCGCGCCCGACGCTCGTGCGATGTGTGACGCGCGCGGCTGATCGCGTCACGGTGGGATCCAGATATCTGATGACCCTCGCCGAGGAACGGCTGGGCCGGTCGATGACGAACCGATTCGTGGAGGCGCCGCTTGGTGTCGACACGGCGATGTTCTGTCCAGGCCGGCGGAGCACCGTGCCGCCCGTGTTGAACGTGGGAGCATTGGCGCCAGTCAAGGATCAGGCCGCCTTTCTGCGTGTCATGGCCGCGGTACCGCACGTCCGCGGCGAGATCGTGGGGGACGGACCGCTTGCCCCGACCTTGAGGAGCCTGGCGGCCAGCTTGAATCTCGAGGACCGGATCAGCTTCGCGGGGGCAGTCGATCATGGGTCGATGCCGGCCGTCTATCAGCGTGCCGGGATCCTGCTGCAGACGTCACGTCATGAGGCCGAGGGCATGGCGGTCCTCGAGGCCGCCGCGTGCGGCATACCCGCAGTCGGGACCGCCGTGGGTGTATTGCCCGAAGTAGGCATCGCGACCGATGTCGGGCACCTCGCGCCGGTGCTAAGCGATCTCGTCCGCGACACCGCGCGGCATCAGCTTCTCGGCGACGAGGCGCGCGCGCGGGTGGAGCGCGACTTCTCGCTTGCCCGCTGCCGGGATCGGTTCCTCAATCTCTACGCGGCTCTCGAGGCGTGAGCACGCAGCCCCCGGAACGTTCGAAGCCATCACCACGGAGCACGCGCAGAGCATGGAGAACGTCGAGATGGTGGGTTCTGCCGCGCCCGGATCAAATGGACGGCAGCAAGCTGCATAGGAGCACCTGAGATTTGCGCGTTGCTGATGTGGCTGGCAACGAAGCGGCACGTCAGCGGCTCGACGCAGAATCAAGCACTCGCGGTGTTGCTCTTCTTGTTTAGCCGCCTGTTCGCTGACGGAGGACGCCGACGTCAGCCGCCTGCCTGACGCGTAACGGCGGCCCCAAGGGGCCGACTACTCGTGCATTCCGGCTCGGTCTCATGTGCTCTTGTCACCCGGCCTGCCGCCAGGGCCGGCGTAGATGTTGGCCGCCACGTTGGCGGCTGTCATGGATCGGTCCGATTCGTGGTCGCGCGGCTCACGTCTACGTCTTCAGCGGTGCTGCTGTCGTGCTACCATCCGCGGAGTCAGGAGCTTGTGACGAAGCGCGCGATGTTTGGTGGTCTCAGATTGGCCGCCTCGTCGTAGCCGTCGGTCGGAAGGTCTAATCAATCCTGGTTAGCGGGACAAGAACTTCGGGAACGGATCAATCACGAAGTTGAGCAAGACTCTTGAACAGGTGCGCGTGCTCGTCGCGCGGGGCGACGTACGGGTATCACTGCATGGGTACGAGGAACTCGCTGCAGACGGTATCCAGGTGCGTGATGTTATCGACGGTCTGAATACGGCCGTTGTGATCGAGGATTATCCTGTCTACCAGAAGGGACCGTGCGTCTTGGTTCTCGAGCAGGATCGCACGAATCTGCCAATTCATGTAGTCTGGGGCATCCCTGCGGGTCGAGAGTCACCGGCCGTTGTGGTCACCGCGTACCGGCCCGACCCTGCGAAATGGGACGAGACGTGGTTGAAGAGGCGGACATGAACACCAGGTCGACCAGGAAACTCGTACGCGAAGGCGACCTCATCGCCGAGGTGGAGGTCAACCTTGTGGAAGCCGAGGGCGGCTGGGCGCCCTATCTTTCCCTGGACGACGCGTACAAGCTCGATGACGTGCGGGACGCTCTCCGAGCGCGTGACGTCAAGCGGGCATCTCAGCTTGCCACACAGGTTTATCGTCTGACGCCGGTAGCGTAGCGGGCCGAGGCCACCGACGGAGCCCGCTAACAGGCGAATGGAGCCGACGCGGCGCGTCCTCCGGACGCCGCGCGGCTCCTTCGCGACCGTTAGGCGACCTAGGACAGATCGAGGATACGTGTCCAATCAAGAAGAGCGAAGGCACCAAAGGCATTGAACATCTTTCATGGCGGCGTACGCGATAGAGTTTGCAGAATTGGTCAAGGGACACCTCGAGGCCCTGACCGCACGACAGCGGACGACGGTTCTCGACGCCCTTGAACCGCGGCTCGCGAACGAGCCGCTTAGCGAAACGCGGAATCGAAAACCGCTCAGGCCCAATCCGATCGCGCCATGGGAATTGCGCGTCGGCAACTTGCGTGTATTCTACGAAGTGGCGACCACGCCGGCCGCTGTGGTTCGCATTCTCGCAGTGGGTATCAAGGAGCGAAACATCGTTCGGATCGGCGGCCAGGAGTTTCAGTTGTGAAAACACTCAGACTGTCCCGCGCGTCGCGCTCGCTGACTGAATACGCCACCGAACTTCGTGACGAGGTGCTGCTATTAACAGACCGGAATCGGCCAGTTGCCGCCATCGTCCCGCTGAAAGGCATCGATCGAGAATCGCTGGCGCTCAGCAGCCACCCCGAGTTTCTTGCGCTCATTGCGAGATCGCGTGCGGAATTCCGCCGTGGACGAACACTGACGCTCGATGAAATGAAGGAGACGTTCTCAGCCGACCGGTCGCCTAACCAGGCGCTGCAGCCGGCGAGCCGCGCGCGTGGCGGTCGTCGCAAGTCGAAGCGTCGGGCCCGCGCGGCTCGCGGCTGAGCGCCAATGCGTTAGCCTGCTGATTCGATTCAATCAGCCTGGCCATTCGCTCGGCGTGTGATTCCAATGTAGTCACATGCCTACGAAGACCCGAATCGTGCGCATCGGCAACTCTCAGGGCATTCGAGTGCCACGGGCATTGCTGGAGCAGGCCGAGTTGCCCGAGGTCTTCCGGCAGTCGGCTCGTGGAGGATGGACCGCGCGACTTGGCGCGGGAGGTCGTCAGCGAGCGAGGATCTCCCGGGGAAACGCGTCCTCGGCCGGCGATGCAGGACGGCCCAGAGACGCCAACCGCCGGCGCGCGAGAGACGCCACCGTCGTTCCGTCCCTCGTCATCATCTGACCCTCCATGGACGCCGCCTCGCGGTAGAACCCGACGGCGCGGTCCGCTTCGCCCAGCTCCTCGTAGCACCGCGCCTTGAAGAAGGCCACGGCGGCCGGCCCCACGCCGATTCCGATCGGCGGGGACGGCAACGCGTTCAGGACATCGAGGGCCGCACGCCATTCACGGAAGCGCATTCGCGCCAGCGCCAGATTGAAGGCATAGAGGGCGCGGTCGCCTTCGTTGGTCGCGGTCACCTGGGCGATGGCCAGCTTCGCGAGCATCGCGTTGCCGAAGTACGTGCTCTCGAACACCGGCGCCATCTTGGGCACCTGCTGGACGGGGATTGGCACCTGGCGGCTCGGGGACCCCGCGCGCACCGCGTGAAATGTCAGCAGGTCGCCCGGCTTCTTGCGCGCCAGCCGCT
The DNA here is from genome assembly GCA_016190995.1 of Acidobacteriota bacterium. GTDB lineage: Bacteria > Acidobacteriota > Vicinamibacteria > Vicinamibacterales > JACPPN01 > JACPPN01. The sequence goes on from JACPPN010000264.1 coordinate 6,684, forward strand.
CCGCCAGCTGAGTGGCGTTCATCGCCGCGCCGTCGACCAGCGCGATGCTGTCGCCTACCTGCATGCCCGCGGTCGCCGCGGGCGAGTGCGGTTCGACGTGCACGACCATCAGGGGCGACTCGGACAGCACCGTGTCCGCGACCCGCATGCCGAGCACCGATTCATGCGTGAGATCGGCGACGTCGGCAGGCGAGTCGAACTTGCTCACGAGCGGGCCGGGGTCCGGCTGTTTGGCCGGCACCCACGGCACGCGATCGGCGCCGGGGTGATCGCTCCAGAAGACGAGGAGATCGACGGGCGCGTCGCCGCCAGCGCGTCGCACGGCGGTGACGAGAAGCGGCGCGTCGTAGGTTTCGCTCGCCTGCCGCAACAGGCGCGTGACCGCCGTGCTGTCGTTGCGGTCATAGGCGGCCACGAGCTCGGCGGTTGTCGCGTCCGACCACGTGGCCATGTCCATGCCGAACTCGCTCCGGTCCGTCAGCCGAAACGTCGTGAGGGCGGACCCAAGGGCCCGCCGAATCGCCGCGTCGAACTCGCCGAACGGCCGCAAGGTTCCCTGCGCCGCGTCGACGGATCCCAGAAAGGCGATGCTCGGCTTGAGCACGGCGTCGATGACTTCCGTCCCGCCCCGTCGGACCATCGCGCTGGCGGTGTAGGAGCCGATGCGGTGCCGGACGCGGATGCGGCGCTCGCCGGTGCAGATGTCGCGTTCGAAGGGCGTCCGCCCGAGCAGCTGATTGTCGATGAAAACGTCGGCGTCGCTCGGCGACGAGGTGACTTTCAACCGCCCGGTATCGGTCTGCATCCGGACGGCGCTCGTGTCCCCGAGCCAGAGAATCGGATCGGTCGTGGTTGTCGCGAGCTTGTCGCTCGTGATCGTGATGTTGCGGCTCACCTCGACGAAACAATCGCGCTGGAACCGAACCGCCATCGCGCGATCCACGGAGGGCTGTCGGAGCAGAATGGCCGCGGCGCTTGCCCCGAACCCGGCGCTCGAGGCGGCGCGATCGAGCGCGGCGCTCTCGTCGGTGGAGAGCTGGCTCCTGAGCGTCGAGAGCGCGACGGTCTTGCCAACCGGCGTCTTGTCCACGACAACCTCGACCCCCTCCCGGTCGGCGACGAAGGCGACCGGAGGAACTCGGCGGCTCGGCGTCAGGTCCGGCAGCGCCACCGTCTCACCGCGTGGGACGGACGCCTTCACGCTGGTCGCCTGGAAGCCTTCCTTTTCGACGCGGATGTCGTAGTCGCCCGACAGCAGTGCGACACGAAGCGGCGCATCTCCGGTGACGCCCGCCTCCACGCCGTTCACGTACACCTTCGAGCCGGCAAGACCGCTCATGATCTCGACCGAGCCACCTTCGCGCCGCCTCAACGAGTCGAGCAGCTCCTGTTCGAGCGGATTCAGGCTGCCCTTGAACACCGGCTCCACCTTCAGAAGCTGACGAAAATCCTCGTCGACCTTTTCGTTCTCGAGCAGTTGCAGATGCGCGCGCGCCCTGGCCAGGAACAGGTCCCGGTGAAGCCCACGCTCGGCTTCTGTCAGGGCACGCGTCTGCCGGAGCCGTATCGACTCCTCTGCCAGCACGTCGAGCGCCTGCATGGCGGTAGCGATGTCGCTGTCCATCTGCTGCCGCGCGGCATCGAGCCTCTTCCTAAAATCTGCGGTCGCATCCGTCTGGGCGAGCGCGGCCGCGCCCGCCAGCACCAGCGTCATCGCGCCCAGGAATCGTTTCATCACCGGAACCTCAGGAGCCGCGGCGCGCCGCGACCCGCGACGATGACCGATCCATCCAGCCCGACCCCGATGGCCGCCGGGGTCTTCATCGCGCGATCGCCTTCTGCGGGAACCACGATGCCCGCCACGCTGTCAGGCGAGATCTGCCCGTTCACCAGCTTGACGGCGCCAATCTGAATGCGATGGGCGTCCGCGTCGAGCATGAACACGGTGTACGCCGAATCGACCGCGATGTCGACGAGCTTCTCGATTCTCGTCGCCCCGACAAGAGGCCCAAACACCGTTAACTGCCGGCCGTTGTCGTCGACCACGCGAACCGTCTCCCCTCGTTCGTCCAGGAGATACACGAGATCCGAGGCGCCAATCTTCACCGTCCGCATCTTCGCGACCGGTCCCCACGCGACGCACGTCGGCGTGCCGCCCTTGCACCGAAGCGTCCCGTCATGGTCGCGGTCCACGACAAACAGATCGCCCTTCGAGTTGGTCGCGATCGCCCGCACTTTGCGCAGCGGGCCTCGCGGTCCGGCGAGCGCCCTGGCCTGGCCGCCGACGTTGAAGCCCCCGGCGCCGCCCAGCACGAGGGATCCGTCTGGCAGCACAGCCGCTGCGGCCGGCTCAGCCGTTCCTGTGACCGCGGAAGCGACGTTGCCACTGACTCGCTGCACGCTACGTCGCCCGCCGTCGACGACAAGGAGCGCCCCGTTGCGCTCGAGCACGACGCCGCTGGGATCGTCCAGCGGCGTCAGACCGCCAGGAGTGAACGCCTCAACGCTGTTGAAATACGCTCGCGCTTGGGCCGGCGCCCCACCGGCCTGGGGCCGCTGCGCTCCAATCGACACGATAACGCCCGCCGGCAGCGCGCCGGCCACAGCCTTGCCCGACTGCTCGGCACGCAGGCGTCGCGCGATGGTCGTCGCGAGTCCCAGCGCCGCCGCGTGCTCCGGCTGGTCCTCGCGCGTCTCGTCACGTACGGCCTGGCACTGGAGCACCGCAGCCGAAAGGGAACCGCTGAGCGCCAGCAGTCGCGCGAGCTGCAGGCGCGCTTCAGGTATCTCAGGGGTGCCCGGATGCTCGACTACGATCTGATACAGGCTGTCGATGGCGCGATCGTATTGACCGGAGAATTCCGCGGTGACGGCGCGCCCGAGCAACTGTCCCGAGACCGAAGGAGATGAGGGCGCTGCCTGTCGCGCGCCGCTCGTCCGGACCATGCCCCCGGCAAGCGCCGCGACCAGCACGAGCAGGTGCACGAGCGTGTGTCCACGCCTCGAGCCGCGCATTCGCTCACGCCGGTTGAAGATACCTGACGACGCAGTCAAGAGACCTCCCGGGGAAACGCCAATGACATGGAGCGATACCGGCGGGTCTGCGAATCCGCTGAGGTACCGTAACGAAGCCTCACTTCAAGCCGACGAGTACGAACGACGCCTCGGCGTCGTCGAAGCTTCGTTACCGCACCTTCTGCACCGACACTTGATTGTCGTCCGGGACGGCGCGAATCAGAAAGTGCCGGCCGCCGGAGAGATCGATGCTTTGACTCAGTTGTTTGTCTGCAAGCGTGCCGCGACTCCACCGGAACGTGATGCGGTGGGGCACGGCGGTAATCCTCGCCAGCTGCGCCGGATACGAACCCGGCACCGAACGGCCGTCGATGAGAATCTGCAGCCCCTCGTACACGTCGCCCTTCACCCCGATGAACGCGCTCGCGGTGGCCGGCACGGTCAGCGACCGCCGCTCACCGGCCTGGAGGGTCATGCTGCCGAAGTCGCGATCGAAGAACGCCTGCTCGCCCAAGGCGCGGATGCGCATCGACCCGGAGGGAACCGTCACGCGACCAGCCGCGTTGTCGATCCGGCCGACCGGCTTGCCGTCGGCGAACACGCGCACCGGAAAGCTCGCACCGTCGAATTTCAGCTGCAGTACCGCTGTAGGCACTGCCGGCGCGGCTGGCGGCGGCGCGCCCGCGGCCGGGCTCGGAGTCGACGGCTTCGACGCGGGTCCGGCGACAGCGATGGAGGGCCCCGCAGGGGCGGCAGCCACCTGTTGAGCTGACGCCGGAGCTGGCTTCTGACCGAACCAGCCTCCGAGGAATCCGCCGAGCGCCAGGATGACGAGGACCGCCGCCAGACCCACACCGGCGTATAACCTTGTGCGATCGGGTGTCTTCGCTTGCGATTGTGGCTCGAGACGGCGCACAGCGGCCGAAACGGCAAGCGTGCTGCCAGCGGTTCGCCACGCCTGTCGGAAATCCGCGCAGAGCTCGGCGCCTGACCGATACCGGTCCTTCGGTTCCTTCGAGAACCCCTTCTCGAAGATCTTGTCAAGTGGCGGCCCGATCTTGTCGTTAAATGTGCTCGCGGGAATGGGCGGCTCGTGCACGATGCGGAACATCGTGGTCGCGAGGTCATCGCCGGAAAACGGCCGCTGCCCCGTCAGCAGCTCATAGAACACAATCGTCGCGGAGAACAGATCGGAGCGCGCGTCTAGCGGTTGGCCGCGGATCTGCTCCGGCGACATGTAGGCCGGAGAACCCATCACGACCCCGGTCTGAGTCATGTGGGAAACGCCCATGCGGGCGATGCCGAAGTCCGCCACCTTCACCCGTCCAGTCGGCGCCACCATCACGTTGGCCGGCTTGATGTCGCGGTGGACGATGCCGCGCGCCCCGGCATAGTCGAGCGCCGCACAGAGCTGCTCGAAGATGTCGAGCGCCGATTCGATCGGCATCGGGGCGAGCTCTTTGACCACGTCGGAGAGCGGCCGCCCTTCGATGAATTCCATCGCGACGGCCGAAGTGTTGCCCTCCTCGATGACGTCATAGATCGTGACGATGTTCGCGTGAGACAGCGTCCCGGCCGCGCCCGCCTCGCGGTACAGACGCGCCCGTTTCGCCTTGCTCTCATCGTCGGTCATGTCGAACGTGATCGTCTTGAGCGCGACGGTGCGGCCGATGATGGGATCGAAGCCCTTGTAAACAATGCCCATTGCTCCACGGCCGAGTTCCTCGAGCAGGTGATACCGGCCGACGGTTCGGACTATTGAGGTGGCAGTTTCCTCCCCAGGAATCGGGGTGCTGCTCGTTGCGGTTTCGTCGCGGAGGGAGCGAGGTGAGTTCATCAAGACGCCTGATGCGGTTCGGGAATCTGGAGTTTACCGCCCAAAGGTCGAGGCGTCAACGTTATGACCGATCGAGGCTTGCGGCCAGCTGAGCCTTCTGGCCACGGTAGTGCCCGAGACCCGGAAGGGCTGAGCTCTCCGGAAGACGCGCGTTCTGGGCGGGGTGTGGCCTGCGGTCGGCGCAGGGGACAGGCGCGAGCCGAGGGCCGGGCCAGCAGCCCGACCCTCCGGGCAATCGACTCCCTCAGGATGCGGCTGGTGTCGGGGCAGCCTGCGTCAGGCGAGCCTCTCTGTCTCGTGTGAGGTGAGGGACGATGCCGATCATCCGCTGGACGAGCATCAGCTGCCCGCGATGGTGCATCTCATGTTCCTTGACCGAGAGCAGCATTTCAAAGCGGCTCTTGGTCTCTGGCGTCGTGCCAGGCGCCATCCCAACCGCCTCGCCGAGGACGTCATCGGACAGGCTTTCGAGCACGCTGGCAAAATGCTCTCCCTCTGCTCTCAGCAGCTCGAGAATCTCGGTTTTTGCGCGCGGCTTCTTCTCTTCGGCTGTCAAGTTCGTGATGACGCCGACGAAATCGAAGGTGAGGACCGACGTGTGGTGCGCATCAAGGTGAAACCGCTCCTGAAACCGGCTCGCGACGGCGATATGGGTCAGGGTTTCGGCGATGCTTCGCGTGTCGGGAGTGGCGCGAAAGCTGTACTTGTCTTCAGGAATCTCTTCCGCGATCCTGATCGTGTTGGTCCGAACGGTTCGAAAGCTTCGTGCAAGCTCGCATGGGCCATAGTGGGCCATCAGTCGCCTCCTGATCACATAGGCCCCGGCCTGATGCCGCGTCAGTCGGGGCAAGTTACCGGTTGAAGATCAAAGGTCGAGCGCTTCAAAGCGGGAAGGTTCTCCTGTCGCGTGAGCCCCAATATAGCAAGAACAGGCCGCGGCTGCACCGCGACGACGATGAGCGAAAGTCGCGTCGGCCCGAATCCCGAGTCCGTGGTCGGTCCCGAGTCCCGAATCCCCAGTCCCCGGTCCCGAAGCTTCGTTCCCAGGTAGCGGAGGTGCAGATGAGACGCATGCTTCCCGTCCTCGTGCTCGTAATGGCTGTTCCCGTCACGGCTTTGGCGGCTGATCGAGAGATCTTCGTCGTGGGGACCGCGAAGGCCGCGCGAGGGCAAACCGCGACCGGCGTCATCGAGGTTCCCTCTCTGAGCGATGCGGCGCTGAACATTCCCGTTGCGGTGGTGCACGGATTGAGGCCCGGCAAGGTGCTGGCGCTCGTGGCGGGATCGCACGGCACCGAATACGCGTCGATCATCGCGCTCGAGAAGCTGATCGAAGCGCTCGATCCCGCTGATCTCTCCGGCACCGTGATCATCGTTCCCCTGATCAACATCCCGGCATTCGAGCAAATGGTGCCTCACGTCAACCCGATTGACGGGAAGAACATGAACCGGTTCTTTCCGGGAAAGGCAGACGGGACGCAGACCGAGCGCACGTCTCATCTGATCACCAGGCAGGTGATCGAGCAGAGCGACCACGTGATCGACCTGCACGGCGGCGATCTCGACGAAAGCCTCCGCCCTTACGCGTACTGGACCGTGACGGGCAACGAGAACCAGGACGCCATCTCGCGGGACATGGCGCTCGCGTTCGGTCTGGATCACATCATCATCTCGAGCGATCGCCCGAAAGATCCCGCCGCATCACGCTATCTCGAGAACACAGCGACCACGAGAGGGAAGCCGTCGATCACCGTGGAGGCGGGGCATGCCGGAACGACGGAAGGAGAGGATGTGGGGGCGCTGCTGCTGGGCAGCTTCAGCGTGATGCGCTACCTTGGCATCATGCGCGGCCAACCGAGCAGCGTCGAGCATCCGGTCTGGGTGCACCGCGTCGCCGCGGTCGTGAGCGAGGCCACCGGAATCTTCTACGCGCTCGTGAAGCGGGGCGCCTTCGTCGCGAAGGACATGAAGATCGGTTATGTCACCGACTATCTGGGGAAGGTGATCTTCGAGGCCCGTGCGCCGGAGGCCGGCATCGTCCTCTACATCCGCGCCGTGCCGTCGATGACGAAAGGGGAATCGATTGCAAATATTGGGGTCCTGCGGGCCGGCGGTTCCGGGCACTGACGCGGGCCGGCCATCGCGCAACTCATCGCAGCACCACCGTGGCGATCGAGCCAATCACCCAGGCGTCTCCCGCCTTTTTCATGACGAGGGTACGGACGGTCGAGCTGGATTGCCTCGCGCCAGACTTCGCCACCGTCGTCTGGTTGAATCGGCAGCTCACGCGCGCCGTGGTGTCGTCGACCGACAGCACCTTGATGTTGTCGATGGTGACGGTCAGGGCGCTCAGGCTCTTGTAGGTTTCGGCGAGGACGTCGACATCCACCGTCGGCCAGACCTGCCGAACCGCCGCGGGATTGAGGGTTGCCTGCGCGGCCGCATAGCGCTGCAGCGTGTCCGCGATGGCCGCCTCGGGCGAGACGGCCGCCAGCGACGGTTTCGCTGGTGAGCCGGGCTTTGCCGCAATCTTCTCGTCCGGCGGCCGGCCAACCGAGGTCGGCGGCGAGCCGACCGTCGCCGGAGCCGATGCCGGCTTGGACGACGTTGGCGATGGCATCGCCTGTGATCCTGAGGGCTGCGTCACGGCTGGCCTGCCCCCGGAGGCCGCGCGGCCCTGCAACGCTGCTTGTTCGAAAAGGGTCGAAGCTCTCCAGTATTGGCGGATGGCCTGGTCGATTTTTCGATCGCGCGCCAGACGTGTGGCTCCCGACTCTGCCGAGACGGCCTGTTGATAGCTCGCCGATCCGCTCGCGCCTGCCGCAGTAGCGCCCTCACGCGCCTTGTCGGATTGCAGCCGCGCGTATCCCAGGAGAGCTTCCAGGATGCGCGTCAGCTCCGGGTCATTGTTCCGGATCTGCAGGCCTGCTGACACTGACTGCAGGGCGGCACGATCTTCGCCGCGCGCGAGCTGCTGGCGGGCCGCGCTGCGGTAGGTTGCGAGCTGCTGTTCAATCTCGGCAGGCGACAACGTGGACGGGGCCAGTGTCATCGACGGCGCTGCGATCGCGGCTGATGGCAACGCGGCGGGTGGTGTCGCCGCTGGTGGTGTGGCCGGCACACCCGTGACCTGCCCGGCGGGCGGGGCCGTTTCAGGCGATCGCAGCCTCGCGACCCATAATCCGATTCCCAGGACCAGGACCGCGGCAATAGAAACCAGGACGCGCCGCTCGCGGAGGGGGCGAGGAAGCCGAACCTGGAGCCGGGACGCCAGCACTTGGGGGGCCGAGGCGACCGAGATCCGAGCCGTCGCGGTCGAGTCCTGCGGTACGGCCGTCGCCGTGGTCTCCTCCAGCCGCGCGGCAGCGGGGGCGCTCAATCGTTCACCGTCGGCGCGGACCCCCTCGTGATCGAGGATGTCTATCGGCTCCGGGGGTGCGGAATCGACGGCGGTCGGGGCTGGAGCGAGCTCCTGCGCTTCCCTCGCCTCGCGCCGGCGTGTGGCCTCCGCTTCCTGAAGCGCGGCAAGACGGCGTTCGCACTGCTGAAATCGAGGCGAATCGGCATGCGTCTCCCGCGTCTCCTGTAGCGCGCGCGCCGCCATATCGAGATCGCCGAGATCGAGCAGGTTCTCCACTCGCGTGATCAACGCGTCGACCAGCCGCTCATGCGCCTTGGCGGCGGCCTTCTGCTCCTTGCGCTTCTGCTCGGCGCGCTGACGAAACTCGTCGACCGCCGCAACGTGCGGATGCGCCCGGGCGGCTTCCTCGATTTTCAGTAGCGCGCCGTCGACGTCGCCCGCGGCGAGCAGCCGCTCGGCCTCGCCGGTGACGAGCCTCGCGGCTCGCTCGGCCGCCTTGTCCGCCCGCTGGTCCTCGCGGATGCGCGCCAGCAGATCAGAGGCGCGTGCGGAATCGGCATCTGCTGCGAGCGCCTCCCGCGCACATGTCAGCGCGTCGCTGAAGCGTCGCGTCCCCAACGCGCGCTCGGCAGCCTCGAGACGGGCGGCGACGTACTGCTCCCGCTCGCGCTGCACACGCTCCTGGTGATCGCGTGCCTCCTGCTCCCGTCGGCGACGCTCTTCTTCCTCCTGATCTCTGCGCCGCGCGTCCTCCTGCTCTCGTCGTCGTGCCTCTTCGGCCTCGCGTCGTTGACCCTCGTCTTCCGCCCGCTTGCGACGGGCTTCCTCTCGCTGACGCTGCTCTTCTTCCTTCTTCCGCCGGCGCTCTTCATCGCGCCGCTCCCCCTCTGCCGCTTCCTCGCGCTTGCGACGCGCCTCCTCCTCGCGACGGTGTCGTTGCTCGTCCTCGCGCTGGCGGCGGGCTTCTTCCTCCCGCTGACGCTGCCAGATGGCTTCAGCCTCGTGCTGGAGCTCGCCGAGCGCTCGTTCGACCTCGTCATGATGGGGCTCAAACGCCTGCAGTCGGGCCAGCGCCGCTTCGAGCTGTCCCGCTCGGAATTCCGCCCGCGCATCCTCGATCGCCTGACAGGCGCGCTCGTCCAGCTCGTCGCGGCGCCGGCAATCCTCGAGCGCGGCCCGGGCGCGCTGCCGGAGCTCGCGCGCCTCGATGTGGTCCGGATCGATAGCGAGGGCCTCGGTCGCGGCGTCGCGCGCCTCGTCGAGATGGCCGGCGTCGAACGCGGCCCGCGACCGCTCAAGCGAGCGTGCAATGGCGGCGGATCGTTCGCGCAATCGTTCCGCTTCGTACCTGGCTTGCGTGATGCGTCGCTTGAGCTGTAGGGCGTCCTCGAAAGCGGGAGCGATCGCGAGCGCGCGCTCGACCAGCTCCTGAGCCGCCGTCCAGACGCCGCGTTCGACTGCCTCACGCGCCTCCGCCACCCATCCGGACGCTTGCTGCTGCTCGAACGCCTGCCGCGCCTCGTCGAGGAGCGCCAGGATCCGCCCGTCATCCGGATTGAGAACCGCGGCCTGCTCGCACGACGCCACCGCGGCCTCGTACCGGCCGGCACTCATGGCTTCGCGCGCGGCGGTCAGAAACGCTGCTATCTGCTCGGCGCGACGCTTTGCAATCGCGGCGCGATCCGTGCGGCGCGGCGTCATCGAGGGCGGGGGCGTGCTCGCCTGCAGGACCGTCGCCTGCTCGGGCAGGTCGAGGTCGGTCCGCGTTTCCTCAACCGGTGACAGGCGATGCCGAATCGCGGCAATGTCCAGGCGCATCCGGCCGAGATCCTGATACCGATCGGCGGGATCTTTGGCGAGCGCGCGAAAGATCATCCGTTCCAGATCGGGATCGCGGTCGGCGATGAACTTGCTGATCGGTTCCGGGTTCAGGGTCTGGATCTTGGGGATCAGGCCCTCCTCAATGCCTCCCGGAAACGCCTGCCGATAGGTCAAGAGCTCGTAGAGGACGGCTCCAACCGCGAAGATGTCGCTCCGGTGATCGATCCGCTGACCGGTAACTTGCTCCGGCGACATATAGTTGATCGTGCCAATCAGCATGCCAGCCAGCGTCATGCCCGAGCCGCCGATGCGTGCGATCCCGAAGTCGAGGATCTTCAGGACGCCGTCGGCGTCGACAATCAGATTCGCAGGCTTGATGTCCCGGTGAATGATGCCCGCATTGTGGGCGTAGGCGAGGCCGGCGCACAGTTCCTCCACTAGAGTCAGCTTGCGCACGATGGAGAGCGGCGCGCGGCGTCCGATGAGATCGGCGAGCGTGTTGCCCGGAATGTACTCCATGGCAATGAAGGGCTGGCCGTCGTGCTCGCCGACGTCGAAGATGGTGACGATATTGACGTGCCGGAGGCGGCCGGCCGAGCGCGCCTCGCGCGCGAACCGCTCACGCACTTCGTCGCTGTTGTCCCGCAGGAGCTTGATGGCGACGAGACGCTCGATGGCCGGATCGCGCGCGAGATAGAGGTACCCCATCCCGCCCTGGCCGAGGCGGTCAATGACCTGGTAGCGCCCGATGCTATGCGGATTGGCCGTCACGTCGCGTTACCGTCGACCTGGCGCCGCCCGACCGCCGAACGCCCGAAGCTTGCGCTGGCTCGCCGCAGGCATGAACATGGGGTGGGCGCCCCGGGGGGGAGGAAAACGGCGCCCTGAGTGGGTGCGAGTGTACCTCGGTGGATCCGGAGGGTCAACCGGTCCGCGTCAGCGAATCAGCCAACGGCCCTCGACCTTCTGGAGCGCCAGCACCTGCGACACGGTCTGTGACGTCGTGCCCCCGCGTCGATTCTGCAGCATGTACCTGATCCGGCAGGACGCGGTGGCGCGGTCGCCGGTGATCGAGATCGTGACGTTCTCAAACTGCAGGCGCAGGGCGATCAGCTCGGAGAAGTACGTGCTTCGCTCCTGTACCTGCGCCTCCGTCATCCACGGCCTGATCTTCTTCAGCGCCGTCACGCTGAGACGCTCGTGCGCCTCTTTATAGAGCTGCAGGGCATCGCGAACCCCCTGCTCGTCCGCCGCCGCCGACTGGGGCGTTGCGGGAGGCGCGGCCGCAGGCTGCGCGACCGGTGCGGTCTCACGACTCGGCGATGGCGCGGTCTCACGGCTCGGCGACGGCGCGGGCACTGTGGTCGACGCGGCGGGCGTTCCTTCTACGCTCGGCTTAGGCGGCGGCGGTTCGGGTGCGGCAGTAGGCTCCACGTTCGAAGGCGCTTGTTGCGTCGGGGTCGCACGGTTCGCCGACAACTGTTCACTGTTACGTCGGGCCTCGCCCGCCGCGACACCGAACAGCTCCGCCGCCGACCAGAATTGCTGCGCCGATTCCGCAAGTTTTCCTTCGCGCCGGAGCTGCTCCGCAAGCGCGCGGCGGCGCGCCGCATTCTCGAAACTGACCACGCCCAGACGCTCCGCTCCCGCCAGGTTGGCGTCCGATTGCGCTCGATCCGATCGTTGCCGCGCATCATCGGCGAGCCGCGTCATGAGCGCGCGCAACTGGACATCGGACGGGTCGAGGTGCAAACCGGCGATCACGGTCGTAAGCGCCTGCAGATAGTTGGCCTTGGAGAATTGCTGGAGAGCGTCGGCGCGGATTTTCGCGAGTCGCGGGTCTTTGGGCGGCGGCGCATTCGCAACTTCTGGCGAGGACACCGGCTGTGACTGAAGAGACGGGGCCTGACTCTGAACGGCCGGCTCTGTCGGTGGCTGCGGCGGCGTTGCCGGCGCCGACGGTGGCGCCGCCTGCGGTGACGGTGGCACCGCCTGCGCCTTCTCCTCGGTCAGGGGCGCCTGCTGGTCGGGTGCGCTTCCGCCGAACAACCACATGCCTATCACGATCAGGAGCGCAAGCCCGAGAGCGCCCCATCGCCTCAAGTCGAACGATCGCCAGCGCCCGATTTCCGCCTCGAGGAACGAAGCGCCAGGTTCCGCTGCCTGCTCGACCAGGGGCCCGGGCCGTTCGGCGATCGAGGGCTGCACGCGCGCCTGAACAGCCGGCGCGCGCCCCACGTGGGACTCGACCGGCACCGGCGTGACTGCGCCCGAAGAGGCCCGCGCGAAAACGGTCTTGTCCTGCTCGGATGCTGGCGGCGCCCCTTCCCGGCCGAGTGGCATAACAGATGCCGGCGAAGGGGCGACCGGTTGCGCCGGTGCAGGCAGCTCCGCTTCAACCTTCGCGTTGGCGATGCGCTGCTCTGCCTCGCGCAATCGTCCGGCGGCTTCGAGATCGGCACGCGCTCGAATCAGCTCACGCTCCGCCGTGTCAGGGTCGCCCGCCGCCAGCCATCGGTCGATGCGTAGGATGACTTCCGCCGCGCGGGTCATGGCGGTGGCGAACGCCACGCCGGAAGCCGATGCGGCCCGAACCTGCGACCCGGAACCGGGAGACGGCGGCGGCGCGGCCGGGCTGGGTGCCGGCGGGGCGAGCCCAGCCGGCGGAGGAGACTGAGCCGCTACGGGAGGCGGAACAGAGGCGACGGGGTCGGCCGAACGGTCTGGCGGCGCCCCCGCAGAAGCGGGGGCCGAGCCGGGTACCAGCGGCGGCGGCTCCGAAACGGCGGCCTCCGGCTGTCGCGGCGCGCCGGCCGGTCGCGCCACGACACCTCGTCCTGTCCGCGACTCCTTCTTCCGGCGCTCCGCTTCCTCGCGCTGCCGCGTGATTTCCGCCCGCAATTCGAGCGACCGCAAGTCGCCGGGGTCCTTCTCGAGAGCCGCCGTGACGCTGCGCATCGCCTCGGCAAACCGGTGGCGCGCCAAAGCCCGTTCCGCCTGCGCGACAGCTTTCGCCACCTGTCGAGCCACCTCGGCCCGTGCTTCGTCCATGGATGCTGCCGGAGCCTCCCGAACATCCGCAGGAGATTCTGTCGCTCGTTCTTCTTCAGGCGCGGCGGCCGGTTCGCTCGCCGACACCGCGGTCGCGATGCCGGATGGTTTCGGCGGTTCGATCGCGGCGGCGCCCTCGGCCGCCACAGCGGGCACGGCGGGTTCTCCCGCTTCTTCGGCCGGCGTAGAAGGAGCAGGAACAGCCGGCCCGGCCGCCTGTTGCGCTTCATGTCGGCGTTTTTCCCGCTCTTCCAGCCGTCTCCGCCAGATGGCTTCGGCTTCGTTCCGGAGCTCGACGAGCACCCGCCTTACTTCTTCGTTCGCCGGACTGAACGCCTGCAGCATGGCGAGGGCCGACTCGTGCGCTCCCGAGGCGAACTCGCGCCGGGCCTCCGCGATCGCTTCAGCGGCGTGTCGATCGGCCTCGCGACGGCGCCGCTCTTCTTCAGCTGCCGCGGAGGCGCGCTGCTTCAGGTCGCGCGCGTCAGCACACTGCGGATCGATGGCGAGCGCATCGGCCGCCGCCTGCACCGCGGTCTCGAACGCGCCGACATCGAAGCTCGAGCGCGCGCGCTCGAGGGAGGCGGCGAGGGCCTGAGCGCGCTCCTGCCGGATACGCGCCTGCTCGGCATCCACCACCACCGCCGTCAGGCCGGGGTCTTCCGGGTTGACCGCGCGCGCCCGCGCGATGGCGTCCAACGCGAGGTCGATTTCACCGCGGTCGAGCGCGGCGCGCGCCTCGGCGACCAGCGCCGCCAGCTGACGCGCCTCGCGTGCCGCGCGCGCGCTGTCGATCATGTCGATGACGCGCGATTCGTCCGGATCGATCAGCGACGCCCGGTCGCACGCGTCGATCGCGCCGTCGAAATCCTCGGCCTCGAACTTCGCGCGCGCCTCCCCGAGCAGCGTGTCGATTTGTTCGGCCCGCCGCTTCGCGATGAGCTCACGATCCACGGCGGCGCGACGCGTGCCACTGGAAGGCGCGGGCGTTTGCGGGGGTGGAACCGGGAGGAATGGCGTGACGGGCGCCGTCTCGTCCATGGCCGCCCCGCGGGCGAGCTGGCGCCGCACGAGCCCGATCTCGCCCCTCATCGCGCCCATGTCCTGGTACCGCATGCTCATCTCCTTCGCCAGCGCGCGGGAGACGATTGGATCGATCGGCGCGAGCTGCGGCGCGAGCAGCCGCAAGGGCGGCGGATCGTTCTGGGCGATCCGCTGCAGCACGCCGTCCTCGAGGCTGCCCGGGAACGCCTGGCGGTAGGTGAGGAGCTCGTACAAGACGGCGCCCACCGCGAAGACATCGCTCCGGGCGTCGGCGGGCATGCCGGCGGTCTGCTCGGGGGACATGTAGTTGACTGTGCCGACCAGCGTACCGATACGCGTCATGCTGGAGTTCACGACGCGGGCGATGCCGAAGTCGAGGATCTTGAGCACCCCCTCCGCATCGACGATCAGGTTTGCCGGCTTCACGTCACGATGGACGATGCCGGCGCGGTGCGCGTAGGCGAGGCCCGCGCACAGCTCCTCCATCATCTTCAGCTTGTCGTCGAGCGGAATCACCGCCCGGCGCTGAATGATCTGCCCGAGCGTCTCACCGGGGATGTACTCCATCGCGATGAAGGGAATCCCCTCGTGCTCGCCGACGTCGAAGATGGTGACGATGTTCGGATGGTGGAGGCGGCCGGCCGAGCGCGCTTCACGCGCGAAGCGTTCGCGGATGTCGCGGCTGTCGTCGCGCAGCACCTTGATCGCGACGAGTCGATCGATCGCGGGATCGCGGGCGAGAAACAGCGCACCCATTCCTCCTCGCCCGAGCCGCTCGAGCACCTGATACCGTCCGATGGCGGGAGGAATCGCGCTCATACCGGCATCAGTTCGAGCTCAGAACCGTCCGCCGGACCGGCGTCCGGCGCGCTGGAGCTCGGCGAGCTTCCGATCCGCGAGCTCCTTGACCGGAGGGCCGTCCTCGGTCAGGAGGCTGTCCTTGGCTGCCGAGGCGGCGCGCCAGGCACGCTCGGCCTCCGCCAGTTGCCCCAGCTTCTCGTGACAAAGCCCGGTCAGATATTGAACCGTGCCATTCGAGACGCCGACCACGTCAGCGAGCTTGACCCGCTCCAGCTCGCTGCGCGCGTCGTCCCAGTTGCCCGCGGCCATGAGCGCAATCGCCAGATTCAGGCGTGCCGCGGCCTCTTCGATCGACGCCAGCGGCCCCGCAAGCCGGGTCCGGAAATCGAGAATCAGCTTGTTGAACAGCAGCGTCTGATCTTCCATGTACACGGCACGCGGCGACGCGCTCACGCGCAGGTCCGCGGTCTTGGCGGCGCCATCACGCGTCCGGAGCTCGAGCGAGAGCCGTGTGTCCGGTTTGAGACCGGCCAGCAGCTTCTCGAAGCCGGAAGCATCAGTGATGTTCTGGCCGTTGGCGCGCTGGATGACGTCGCCCGGCACCAGCCCGACCGTCGCGGCATCGGTGTTGGGCTCGACCGTGATGATCACGGCGCCGGGAACGTCGGCGACGTCAATGGCGACCAGACCGGCCGACGGGCGGAGCAGCGGCGGCACGTCGCTCAGTCGCGCGATGAGCCTGTCCCGCGAGGCCGGGTCGTCGAGTCTCAGTTCCAGCACGTCGGGCTGGCTGCTGCCAGCCGCGAGAATCGACACGAGCAACTGTCCCGTGGCCGCGTTGGGCGGAATCGTCACGGCGCCGACGCCCTGCGCGTCGAGCTGGGTTGCGATCTGCCTCGAGAGATTCAGGCGCGCGTCGGGCGTGAAGTTCGCGGCCTCCCCGACGGGGCGCCCGCCGCGCGTGAACGTCAGCCAGCCGGCGGGAACCTTCTGATCCTTGAGCGCGCGCTCCACTTCTTCGGGGGGCGGCGCCACGAACGCGATCGTTGCGGCGTCGCCAATGATCCGCTCGACTTCGCGCCGGAAATCGGGCGCGCCGCGCAGATTGGGCGGCAGCCCCGAAACACTGAGGAGCGCGAACGCCGGTTTGAGCATGCCCTCGAGAGTCAGCGTGTCGCCCGATTTCACCTGCAGGCGGCGCACGAATCGTCCACTTGGAGAACGCACTTCCACCGTGTGATCGCCTTTGCAGACGTCGAGCGAGAGTGGCGTTTTTCCTTTCGCCTGGCCGTCGAGAAAGACGTTGCCTCCCGCCGGAGTGGACGACACCGCAATCGATCCGACCGCCGGGTCCAGCTTCAGCGGCTCGAGCTTGTAGTCGGAGGGCTGCGTCACAGCAACCGTGCGCTGCAGCGACTCGTAGCATTCCTTGCGCAGCTCCAGCAGGTGATCGCCGTTCGACAGGTCGGCAACGATGTAGGGCGCCGAGAATTTCTCGAGCGGCTCGCCGAGCCGGGTCGCCCAGTCGCTGTATTGCGCCGGCGGCGGACCGGTGGCCGTGACGCCCGCTTTCGCGCCGTCGACGAACACCTCGACACCCGATGGCACGGTGACGAGCAGCGCCGTCGACGAGACGCGCGTGAGGGTGATACCGAGCGGCGTCGATGTGCCGGCCGCTGCGCTGATTTGCTCCGTGACCGCTTGATAGCCCGGCGCCTTTGCGACAATCGTGTGAGGCCCTGCCACCACCGCCAGCGGTGCGCTCGACGTCGTCACCGACCGGCCATCGAGCTCGACCTGCGCGTCCTGGGGCGTGACGCTCAGGGCGATCTCCGCAACGAGGCCCTTGCGAACCTCCCTGAAAAAGTCGCTGATCTTCGGCGATACCGGTTGCGCGAGCGCGTGACCGGGATCGCGCCGCAGAAGCGTCGTGAAGTCGGCACGCGCACCCTCCGTGTCGCGCAGGCCGACGAAGCGCGATCGCCCCCGCAGCTCGTACGCCGACACGAGCACGGTATGCACGGCGGCCGTGTTGCCACCATCCTGTGCCTCGAGCTTCGAGATGAGATCGTCGAGCAGGGGGACCGCCTTGTCGTGCTCGCCCATGTCGGCGAGACGCCGCGCTTCGGCGAGCGGATCGCTGCCGAGCGCGGATGGATCCTGCACTGCGGTTCCAGTGCGGGCCAGCGAAGAGATCGCCAGCGCGCAGACCATCAGGGCCAGGCGCAGCCATGACGGCCTGCCGGGCCGACTTGGTGACTTGGATGCCATCGACATAGGCAGTAACGAAGCTTCGCCTCTAGTGATACACCTGAACGCGCTCGGCGCGGTCATCGTAGATGAAGAGCCGTCCGGCCGAATCGACCGCCAGTGCCTTCGCCCGCCGGAACGCCCCGGGCGATTTCTCCGGCACGCTGAACTGCGTGACGAGCCGATTCGGCGGCCCGAAGACGAAGACGGTGCCGAGGTCGCGATCGAGCACATACAGGTGCCCGAGCGCGTCAAACGCGACGTCGACCGGATTCTTGAGCTCGTACCCCGGTCCACGCGCGGCAATCTGCGAGATTTGCCGGCCGTCGCTACCGAGAATCGTCAGCGTCTTGGCGTCCTTGTCGAGCGCTGCCACCCGGTCGAGCGCGTCGACGGCGATGCGGGCCGGCGCGCCGGGCGCGAATCGATCGAGGTACTTACCCGAGCTGGAGAACCTCGCGATGGACCGCTCTTGGCGATCGACGAGCAGGATCTCGTCGGTCGAGAGCCTCGCCCCCGCCGGAATCTCTTCGAGCGGTCGCGGCGTGTTGTCCGGCTTCGGCGCGGCGATTGCGATCTTCGTCCCGCCTTCCATTGGGTGCAGCGCGCTCTTTTCGATGATGACCGCGCGATCCTGTTGATCGAAGAACACGGCCCGCGCCTGTTCCGCCGGCAGCGAGCGCGCGACCCCGCCCTGCCGGTCGTACATGGAAGCGCCATCGTTGGTCACCACGACGAGCGCGTCCTGCGCATTGATTCCGAGTGCCACGACGTCCTGCAACTTGGCGGCGGGGGGAATGACGCGCGGAGCGACGCGGTATGGCGGCTGTCCGGCGGATCCGAGCAGGTAGAGGCGGTAGAGGATCGTGCTCCACGCAAGCGCTCTGACCGCTTCCTGGCTGGCCGGGTGGCGCATGCGGACGCGATGGAGCTCTTCGAGCGCCTTGAACGGCTGCCCGGCGCGCGTCAGCGCCAGGGCGAGCCCGAGGTGCGCCCTGGCGGCCCAAGGCGTAGACGCCGGATACTCCGCGAATACTCGGCGGTACTTGTCGATCGCTTCGTCGTTGCGTCCCGCAATGCGCAAGGTTTCGGCGGCGTAGTACAGCGCCGCGGACAGCGCCTCGTTCTTGCGATCGAAGAGGCTCAGGACGCGGTCGAAGCTCGCGAGCGCGGTGTCGACCTGCCTTTCGGTCCGGCCGCGGGCAAGCGCGATCCGGCCGACGAGGATGTGTCCCATCGGGGCGGCGTCGCCCTGTTCGTACTTCGTGACCAGCATCTGGGCCGCGCCCTGGGCCGCGTCGAAGTTGCGCGTGTCGAAATGATACTGCGCAATCTGCAGCAAGGCATCGTCAGCGACCGAGGTGTTCGGATAGGCCTCGACGACGACCTGAAAATCCTTGAGCGCTTCGTCGAACCGACCGGTTTCCATGAAGCTGAGACCGGTATCGAGACGGCGGCGAGCCGCCTCTTCAGGGGCCGCGGCCTGTCCCCACCCGCGCACCGCGGCCGCGCACAGGATGGCGCCGAGAACGACGACGAAGAGGTTGGAAGAGCTGCGATGAATCATCGAATCGGGAGGCGAGTCGTGTCGCCGGGCTGGATGCTGACCTTGAACGGGCGACGGGTTCCGTTCGGGCAATCGAGATTCACGGCATAGCCTCGGGGCGCAAGGCGTTGCGCCTCGAAAGGTGCGTAGCCGAGGTCGCGGGTCTCCAGCGAAACCGCGCAGTTCTCGACCGCGCTTGCCACCGTGATGAGCAACGTGCCGAGCTCGGGCGCCCGCAGCTCGACGTTTCTGCCCGGGGGCACGTCGACATTCATTGCGTAGTCCAGGAAGTACTCCGATGCCCGCAGGCGCAACGTGTGACGCCCGGCGAGCGTCAGGCGGTGGCTCTCGGCTGCCTCGCCGAGCACGCGCCGCCCTTCCACCACCTCGAACGGATACGCCCCCGTGATGCTCACGGTGCCGGGCTGTTGCGACGCGGCTTCGAGCTGGAACGTCGCCGTTCCTGCCCGCGCCTGCTCTTCGGTGACGCGCCCCTCGTACGTTTGATAGCCACGCTTCACGAGCCGCAAGCGCCACGGCGGCGATCCCGGCAACGGAATCGTGGCGGGCGTCACGGCATCGAGATCACGTCCCTCGAGGTTGATGTTCGCGCCCGAGGGCTCCGTGACGATGGCGAGCTTGAGCTCGGTCGTCGTCGGCGCGGGTGCGGGTTTCGGCGGCTGTACGACGATAATCGGCGCAGGCGTTGTGGTCCCGGCCGAAACCGGCTGCGTGGCAGGTTGCGACGAGAGCCACATCCTGGCTGAAAAGAGCAGGATGATGACGAGCGAGACCCCGCCCGCCGCTCCTGCCAGCACCCCCCATCCGCCCGAGCGGTCGAAGACAGAGGGCAAGCCGCTGCGCCGCTTCGGCGGCGCCCACAGCTCGGACGTCGACTCGCGGTACGGTAGCGGCGGCTCGGTGGCGGTCCGGGCAGTTCCGGAAGCAACGGGGACGGCGCTCCACGACCCCGAGGGTGATGGACCAGCAGGGGTTCGGTACCGCGAGCTCGGGGGCGGTGCCGCGTCGCTGGGCGCGTAAACAGTCTCGGGCAGCACGACCGCGGGCTGCTCGATGGGCAGCGACTGCCGGATCGCCTGCAGATCGCCCGCGAGGTCGCCGGCGCGCTGGTACCGGTTGTCGGCATTCTTCTGGAGCGCCTTCCCGACCGTGTTGATCAACGCAGGCGGCAGATGGAGCGGCAGATTCTGGAGCGGCGGCGGTTCGTCCCTGATGATCTTCAGAAGAAGTGCCGTCGGTGAATCTGCCTCGAACGGTTTATGTCCGGCCAGGAGCTCGTAGAGCACGACGCCGGCGGAGAACACGTCGGCGCGCCCGTCGATGATCCGCCCCTCCACCTGTTCGGGCGCCATGTAGGCCGCGCTCCCGAGCACGTCGCCGGCATTGGTGAGCGCGGTGCTCGCCATCTTCGCGATGCCGAAGTCGAGGAGCTTCACCGTGCCGTCTTCGAGCAGCCAGATGTTCGGCGGCTTGACGTCGCGATGGACGACGCCCTGCTCGTGGGCGAAGTGGAGGCCCGTGCAGAGCTGCACCATGATGTCGAGCTTCGAGTCGAGCGGGAGGGACGGCACCTTCTGCAGCCGGCCCGTGAGGTTGGTGCCGCGCAGGAACTCCATCACGATGTACGGCACGCCTTCTTCCTCGGCGAACTCGAAAATCGTGACGATGTTGCGGTGCTGGAGCTTCGCGGCGGCGCGCGCCTCGCGGAAGAATCGCGGGCGGGCGGACTCGTCGGCCGTGAAATCGGTCGACATCAGCTTGATCGCCACCTCGCGATCGAGCACCGGATCGAGCGCGCGATAGAGCACGCCCATCCCACCTCGTCCGACGCGCTCGAGCACTTCGTACCGGCCAATCTTGCGAACCACATCCGCCATCATCGTCACTCCGTGCGCGACACGATGGTGAACGACGCCGCCACGTGCGCGAATACCGGCTCGAACTTGGTGAACTGCGCGACGGCGGAGCTGCAGATCAGGCGATACAGGTCCGTGCCGACCGGGAAGGAGTACTGACGAACGCGCTCGGCGCCCTTGATGCCGGGCCGGCCGAATTCGACCAGGATGAGCCGACGGGGTCCCACGTCGAGGAGCTTCGCCGTGACATTGGTGGCGGCGACCTGACGTTCGCGAACGAGATCGGCCTCCGTCTGGGCGAAGACGTCGTCGATGTCGGCGGCCGTGAGCGCGATGTTGAGCGTCGCGTGCTCGACGACGATGGCCGCCTCACCCTTCTTCTGCGCCAGGGTTACGAGAACGAACCCGCCGCCCGGGACGGCCTGCCAGTCCTTTTTCGGGTACTCGAGGTTGAACCGTCCGCTTGGTCCCTGGAGCGGCTGCACGCCGAGCTTGGCGTTCCGTCCGAAGATGTTCGCCGGCTGCGCGGTCACGACGAGCGACGCGAGCGCGGCGAACGCCGGCACGAGAGACCAGATCCGTTTACGCATGCGCAGCCGTTCCCACAGCGGCTTCAAGAGGTTGATCGTCGCCAATGGTGTGCTCGAAGACTTCGGCTATCGAGGTCTCGCCCTTCGCCACCTTCAGCCATCCCGCGTCGCGCAGGGTCCGCATGCCTTCGCTCCGCGCCACCGCACGGATGGCCGTCGCGGCGGCGCGCGAGAGGATCAGTTCCTCGATCCCTTCGGTGATCCGGAGCACCTCGTAGATGCCTGTGCGGCCGCGGTACCCCGTGGTGCCGCACGCCGGGCATCCGACCGGCTCGAACACGGTGCCGGATCGAAGGATCCCGGCGGACTCGGGGGCCACGGTGGCCATCAGATGGCGATACGTATCCGACGAGGGCGAGAGCGGCCGCTTGCACTCCTTGCACAGCTTTCGAATGAGGCGCTGAGCGACCACGAGCCGAAGCGCCGACGCGATCATGAACGGCTCGAGGTTCATGTTGATGAGACGCAGGACGGCGCCCGTGGCGTCGTTGGTGTGCAGCGTCGAGAGGACCAGGTGACCCGTCAGGGCCGACTTGAGCGCGGTGTCCGCGGTTTCGGCGTCGCGGATCTCGCCGACCATGATGACGTCGGGATCCTGTCGCAGAAAACTCCTGAGCGCCGACGCGAAGCTCACGCCGGACGATTCGTCGCACTGCACCTGCGTCACGCCCGCGACCCGCGATTCGACCGGATCCTCCGCCGTGAGGATGCAGACGTCCTCCTCGTTGAGCCGATCGAGCAGCGCGTACAACGTGGAGCTCTTGCCGCTGCCGGTGGGGCCGGTCACGAGGATCAGCCCGTTCGGCAGATCCGACGCCACCGTGATGCTCGCATGGCTGGTCTCGTCCATGCCGAGATCGAGGAGTTGACGCCGTTCGCGCGTGCGATCGAGCACGCGCAGCACGATCTTTTCGCCTGTGACCGCGGGGACGAGCGAGAAGCGGAGGTCGATGCCACGCCCCCACACAATCTCGTACCCGATGCGCGCGTCGAGCGGTGTGGTCGCGGGCTCGATGGGGAGATCCGCCATGGCCTTGAGGCGGGCCACGATCGGCGCCGTCGCGGTCGCCGAGAGGCTGTGCTGCGCCCTCAGGGCGCCGTCAATCCGTACGCGGATCCGCAGGCTGTCTCCGATGGGCTCGATGTGAAGGTCGCTCGCGCCCGCTTCGACGGCGCGGCTGAGAATCTGTTGCACCAGCCGGATCAGGATCGGGTCGCGAATGACCGATTCGAGCGCCTTGCGGTCGCGCCCGATCGCGTCCCGATTCCGGTTGATGAGCGCGATGGCCGGCCGCAGGTACGAGTCGAACGGCTCGGCCACCAGGCGGCGGTACGCCGCTTCTGCGAGCTCGCGCCCGCCGTCACGCGCGTAGCGCAGCGGCTCCTTCACGAAGGAGCCGTAATGCTTTTCGAGCGCGGTCAGGAGCGCGGATTCGTGCGAGACGAATGGGACGATGCGGCAGCCTGAGAGCGACTCGAGCGCGCGCCCGGTCCAGCCGTCGGTCGGATTCAACATGCAGACGTGAATCGCATTGATCTCGGCCTGCGCCGGAAACACGAGCAGCCGGCCGATCACCTCGGGGGGGATCAACACGTTCATCCGCTCGACGAAATCCGGATACACGGTCATCAGCGACGGATCGACCGCCCGGACGCCAGTCAGCTCCTCGAGCAAGTGCGCCTGAGTGTCCTCCGCCACGAGGTGCAGCTCGGCGAGCGCGCCCGCAAGCGTCGACCCCTTCGCCGTCTGAAACGCACGCGCGCGCTCCAGCACGGCCGGCGAGACCAGTTGGTACGCGATGAGCAGTTCCGCTAACCGATCGTCGAGTTCGGGGTCTGTCATCGGGGGCTCGCTCGAAGGGCTGAGAGGCGGTCCTGTGCCGGTTTCCGGTTCGGGTTGTTGTCACTCAGGAACTTGACCGCGCGCTCGTACAGGGCAATGGCCTCGGGGGTCCGGCCGAGCGCGTCGTATTGCTTCGCGCGCCGGTAGGCTTCGTCGCCTTCCTTGTTCATCTTGTCGCGGACGCGACGCGTCGCTTCGTCGACGCCTCCAATCGACGCATCGATGCGCCGCGCCCGGGCATACTCGTCGAGCGCTGCGGTCAGGTCGCCTTCATTCTCGAGCTTCGTGGCCCCGTCAAATGCCTGCTGCGCCGACTGCCGGAGCGTGTTTCGTACCTGCGCGAGGAGCGCGGCGGCGTCGCGATACCGCGGCTCCTCACGAACGATGGCTTCGAACTCGCCCGCCGCCCCCACCAGCTCTCCCCGGCTCAGATTCGCTTTCCCCTGGTCGTAGCGCGCCTGCATCTGGGCCATGCGTGCGCGCCACGAGACCGGCTTCTCGCCCGGCTGCAGCGTCACCCCTCCATCCTCTGGTTTCGGTGGCGCGGCACCGCGCGGCGCCGTGGCTGGCGCGGCCTTCGGCGGCGGCGTCGGTTTGGCGGACGCCCCGCTGGTGTCGGTCGAGCTCGCGGGTGGTGTCGCGGCCGGCGGGGTCGAGGCACCCGTGCTCCCCGGCGACGTGGCGGACTCCGCGGGCGCGATTGTCTCCTGCTCGGCCTGGTGCTGCTTCGCGCGCGCCAGGTCGTCCGCCTTGACCTTGAGCTCGTTGGCTTCCGCGTGCGTCCGGTCGATGAGCAGCACCGCGTCGAACTCCTGCCGCGCCGCGTCGTAGTCCCCGCGGTCGATCAGGGCCCTCCCATCCGCGATGTGCCTCGCGATTACCTCCTCGTTTGGAGGCGCCGGCGGGGCCGGTTCCTGAGGGGTCGTGACGGTGGTCGTTGCCTGCGTGGCATCCTCCGGCGCCGGCGTGAGCATCACTTTGAGGCCGACGAGCACGATCATGAATACCGCGAAGACGCCGAAGACAAGCGGCTTCGGTTGACGGGCCAGCCACCCGACCGGGCCGCCAGCCGCCTGGGCGGCCGCCGCCTGTGACTTCGCCGGTCTGCGAGCGCTGCGAGCGGTGGCAGGCGTCGGCAACGGCGGCCGCGGCGCCACCAGCATCGTCTCCCTGCCCACGGACTGCGTGGATTCGCGTGCAGCGCCGACGATCGTTTCGGGCATCGCGGCGCTGCCGACTGCTGCAATGGCCGGCTGCGCCTTCTCGAGCACCAACCGGTACGGCCCCACCATTACCGCGAGGCCCGGTTCGAGCGCGGCACGGGCGACCCGCTGACCGCCCATCCAGATTCCGTTCTGGCTGTTCAGGTCGAGCAGCACGTACTGGCCGCCCTCGTACCGCAGTTCAGCATGAATGCGCGACACACCCTTGGTGGGATCCTCGAGAATGATGTCGTTTTGATCGCCGCGGCCGATGCGGAGGTCGCGGTCGGCGAGATCGATTTGTTTGTACGGCGTCTCGCCGCGGAAGATGAGCAGCTTGGCCACTGGAATTTCCCTCGCTGTTACGCGCGCGTCAGCGCCCCGAACGCCGCCGCGCTTCCTCAACACCCGTTGTCGCCTCGGCGTTGCGGGGATCGCCGGGATACGTCAGGAGCAGCACTTTTTCCCACGCGAGCGCGCCATCGTCGAATCGGAGCTGCGCCATGGCACGGCGGGCTTCCGCCAGCTCGTCGGCAATGGATCGTTCGAGCAGCGCTTGTGTCTCCGCCAGGCGCGCCCGCGCGATGTCGTTGCGCGGGGCGCGCTGGACGATCGCGGCGAACAACTGCACCGCCTCGCGATAGCGGCCCGCCTGCTGGTGCATCACGCCCTCGTCGTGAAGCGCCTCTTCTTCGCGCACGCCCGCCTGTGTCGCGCGCGCGGCGACCTCGGCGATGAGCTCGGTATCCACAATCGTGACCGGCTTCGTCGGGCCGACGGGCGCGGGCGCCGCCGCGGGGCCCGTCCGGACCTCCGTTCCCGGAGTCGACGAGGAGGGCGCGAGCATCATGAAGAGCACGAGCATCACCAACAGGGCGCCGGCCCCGACCATTGCCAGCCGGAGCTGCTTGGACTTGCCCGGCGCCGCCCCCGCCGCTTCGGCCGCGCGGTCGACGAACACCAGCTGTTGATCGCCGACTTCGATGACGTCACCCGGCTTGAGCGCGTGGTAGACCGAGATCGGCGCGCCGTTGACTCGCGTGCCGTTCGCGCTCTTCAGATCCTCGACGACGAACTGTCCGCCCGTGTACTGCAGGATGGCGTGGTTTTTGGAGACGAACGCCGAATCTATGCTGATCGTGTTCGTCGGCTCACGGCCGATCGTGATGGGCCGCTCCGGCCAGATCGTGTACTCCACGGGCGTTCCGCCCGCGCGCTGCCACACCAGAACGGGACGTTGAACGTCCGAGTCTTTCGTTCCAATCAACGAATCGCGCCTCATGCGTGCCCCCTGCTTCCCGTTGGTTTGAACGCCACGTGCACCGGCTGGTCCTTGCCCGCGCGCGTGACCGTGATCTCGAGCTCGTACGGCCGTCCTTCCGGCTTGATGACCACGCGATCGGTGCCGCCGGCCGCCACGGTGCTCAGGCACGTCATCAGGCCAGCCGCGATCCCCTGATCCGGCAGCGCGTCCATCAGGTGCTGGCCGATGATGGCCTCGGGCTTGACGCCAAGCAGCTCCGAGCACCCCGGCGTGGCTTCGGTGATCCTGAACTTCTCGTTCGCGACCAGGCGCCCCTCCATCAGTGGCGCCGCCGCGGGCGGGGGGGCCCTGCGGGCGGTCGTGGCCGGCATCGGCGCCGCGTAGGAACGCGGCGCCGCCGGTGCGCGCGCGGCGACCGGCTCCGGCGCAGCCTGCCGGCTGAGCGAGACGCCCGCCGCCTTCAACCGGTCGACGAGATAGCTCACCGAGTCGGCGATGTCCTTCGATGGCTGGGAACCCAGAGGATCCGCCACCTCGCTGATTTGCCCCGACATGGCGAGCTCGATGTCTTCGTTCAGCGCCTTGAGCCCGTTCATCGTTGCGCGCCGGATCGCAGTCGCCACAACGAAGCCGGCCGCAAGCGCGAGAATCAGGGTCGGGAAGAGCACCATGCCGGTTCCCCCCGCGTCGGGAGGCACGGACGGCCTGAACGTAATCCAGGCAACCGCGCTGGTGCCCTGCCTGGTCCGCACCGGCGCAACCGCCTCGATGACCTCGCCGTTCCACGCCGAGTGCGGCGAGCGTACGTCGCGCGGCGCGAGCCCGACGGCAGGAATGGTGGAGAACGATTCGGTCGCGCGCGCGCCTGGGGACTGCACGCGGCCGTCCCGCGTGAGCACGAGCGCGCTGATGACGCCGGCCTGCTCGAGCACACCGGTGGCGGCGTCCGCGATGCCCGAATTGGTCTCGATGGCGGCCCCCGCATCGGCGGCGAGCCATCGGACGAGCGCCAGCGCGCGCGCGTCTCCCGTGGCGGCCAGCAGGTTGGTGCGCGAGATGGTGAGGGGCACGGCCGCGATGAAGAACGCCACGACCGCGAGACCCATGACCAGGACGAGCACGCGTCCGTTCCAGGATCCGCTGGGTGCCTTCTTCCGGCGCGCAGCCGCGCCCGGCGCAGGCGCGGGGGGCGCAATCGTCGGAATCGGCGCGGTCCTGGACGGGCGCGGCGGTTCGATCGGAACGCTCGGGGCCCCCCGCACGGCGCCCCGTGAGGGCGTCAAGATCGTCGCATCGCGGGCGATCTCCGGCGCGGAATCCACCATCGCGCCCCGATAGGCCGCGGCTGCCGGGCTCGCGTACGAAGGCGCGGCGGCGGGCGGAACCTGCGGTGCCATCGGCTGGGCATAGGGCACGGCTCCGGACGCCGGCGGGGCGACGAGGACCGTGCGATCGCCCGACATCGTATCGCTCGCCGGCGGCGCGGCGTTCGGCTGCGGCTCCTCGACGAACTGGATGTGAATACCGGCGACTTCGATGACGTCGCCCGGCAGCAGCGTGGCCTGCGTCGTCTGGACGCCGTTGACGCGGATGCCGTTGCGGCTGCCGAGGTCGCGGACGGTCACGGCGCTCGCGGAGGCGCGGAACTCGGCATGCTGGCGCGACAGGAGCGGGTCGTTGTCGCTGATGTCGCAGCTGGGATCCCGCCCGACGGTCATGGTTCCGGCGAGCAGGAGGTCACGTTCTCCACGGGAATCGCGGACGACAAGTTTGCGGCTCACGCTGGGTCGATCCTTATCCGCTGCCCCGCACGAACGCCGGCACGTGTGGCCGCGCCCGCAGGCAGCTCAATGGTGGTCCGGGCACGCCATCCGCCCCACGCGACACCGAAGGGTCGAAGCGTGTCGACAACCCGCAGGACGGTGCCGTGACGATCGAGGAAGATGACGTCAATCGCAAAACGCATGAACCATGTGTGCACCATCGAGCACGGCCGCAGCACCAGTCCGTCGCCTTCGTCGAGCGACCGGCGGGCGAGCAGGCCGATCATGCGCGAGAACGGCGTCGCGGCCACCGTCGCAAGTGTGAACGGCGCCGCCGGCTCGATCACGAGCTTCGCGCGGGGCGCGCGACCCTCACCGCGAGCGCGCAAGGAACTGGAGCGCCACCGGCGCGATGATCACGATCAAC
>JACPPN010000252.1 GCA_016190995.1 Acidobacteriota bacterium
AGAGCGCACAGAGCACACGGGGTCCAGATGGTACGAAAGTGTTCTCTGTGCGCTCGGTGTCCTCCGTGGTGAATCAGGTTTTTCAGCGCCCTGTTAGGGCTCGCGCTCAGCTGGAGCCGTGTTCGGGTTGTGGCGTGTCGGGATCGTGGCTACCCGGATCGAGCGAATCCAGTTCTTCGGCCGAGATGCTCGCCGCCCGACGCGCGTCGGGCGGCCACTCGAGATCCTCGCGAAGGCTGGCTTCCCATCCCTGATCGCCCCACCCGCGCCAATCGCAGTGATGGCACCGGTACGGACGTTTCTTCGTCATGAACCGTCGCAACCGCTCGAGGCGGGACCTGGTGCGGGAGGGGTAGATGCGCGACGAGTTGCAGGCAGGACAGTGAGTCATCGGATTCAGGCGATCCGAAGTTCAGCCGTGCGACCATTGTAACAACTGCCGATGACAACGCGAAGCCGTTCCCGCGCAGGGTCCCGACAGTTGATCCGCGCGTCCGCGAAACCGGCGCTTATAATAAGCAGCTCTCGCTGGAAGGTCGGAACGTGGCACGTGTGGCGATCGCGGTGCCCAAAGTCCGGCGCGGCGAAGGGCAATGGAGCACATCCTGAATCCGGCGTCAAAAGCTCTCACCGCAGAGCACGCGGCGAACGTGGGGACTGGGAAGACCGGGCAATCCCTCGTCGCTTCCAGCGCCTTCCGTGGTTGAGCTTTTGGAAGGATCATGAGTGTACGTAGTGTCCGGCTTCAGCCGGACGCTATCAGATCCGCCTGAAGGGGGAGGTTCACCACGTTCACCACAGAGGACGCAGAGAGCACAGAGAAAACCTTGCCGGACCCTGTGTGCTCTGGCCCTCTGTGATGAGAGTCACTACGGCTGTTGACTTCATCGGGTCCGCCTCAAGGCGGACACTACGTCACCCTCGACTGTCGACCCTGGAGCCTGAAATGCCGGAATCGCTCCCTGTGAAATCGACAGCCGGCCTCGCGGCCGGCGTGGAGATATTGCCGAACTACATTGGCGGCCGCTGGGTCGCCGCCCGCGCGCAAGAGCACCTTGACGTGCATAACCCGGCGCTGGGCGAGGTGATCGCCCGGACGCCGCTGTCGGGACGCGAGGACGTGGAAGCAGCCGTGGCTGCGGCCCAGCGCGCGTTTCCGGCGTGGTCGGAGACGCCGGCGGTCGTCCGCGCCCGCGCGATGTTCAAGCTGAAAGCGCTGCTGGAGGATTCGTTCGAAGAGCTGTCCCGCCTGGTGACGACCGAGCACGGCAAGACGATCGACGAGGCGCGCGGCAGCGTGCGGCGGGCGATCGAGTGCGTCGAGGTGGCGTGCGGCGCGCCGTCACTCATGATGGGCTCTGGCCTCGAGAACATCGCGAGCGGCATCGATTGCACCGTCTTCCGGCAACCGGTCGGTGTGTCGGCGGCCATCGCGCCGTTCAATTTTCCCGCGATGGTGCCGCTCTGGTTTCTGCCGTTCGCTGTCGTGACGGGCAATACGTTCGTCCTGAAGCCGTCCGAGCAGGTGCCACTTTCCCAGCGGCGCATCGTGGAGCTCCTCGAGAAGTGTGACCTGCCACCCGGCGTCGTGAACCTCGTGAACGGCGGCCGCGCGGTCGTGGAAGCCCTCTGCGAACACCCCGGCATTCGCGCGGTCTCGTTCGTCGGGTCGACGCCGGTCGCGAGGACGGTCTACCAGATGGCGACGCACACGGGCAAACGCGTCCAGGCACTCGGCGGCGCCAAGAACTTCATCGTCGTCTTGCCCGACGCGAACCTGGATCACGCGATGGCGGCGATCTTGGAATCCTTCTACGGTTGCGCGGGAGAGCGCTGCCTGGCCGGGAGCGTGCTCGTGCCCGTCGGCTCGGTTCACGCCGAGGCTCGCGATCGGCTGGTCGAAGCGGCGCGCGCCATGCCGGTCGGCAACGGCCTCGAGCCCGGCGTGCGCATGGGGCCGGTCATCAGCGACCGGCACCGGCAGCGCGTCCTCGGCTACATCGAAAAGGGCGTGGCGGAGGGCGCCCGGCTGGTGCTCGACGGCCGGCAGGCGCGCGTGCCCGATCGAGGCTTTTTCATCGGGCCGAGCGTGTTCGACGTCGTCTCCGCCGACATGACCATCGGGCGCGAGGAGATCTTCGGGCCCGTCGCCTCGATTTCGCCGGTCAAGAGCCTGGAAGAAGCGATTGATCTGATGCGCGCGCACCCGAACGCGAACGCGACGTCGATCTTCACCACGAGCGGAAAGGCGGCGCGCGAGTTCAGCCACCGGGCGTCCGCCTCGATGGTCGGGGTGAACATCGGCGTCGCCGCGCCGATGGCGTACTTCCCGTTCGGCGGCGCGAAGGACAGCTTCTTCGGCGATCTGAAGGTGCACGGGCGCGACGCCTTCGAATTCTATACGGACAAGAAAGTAACCATCTCGCGTTGGTACTGACCCCATGCTCAGAGGTTGACTGATGCCCCGAACCGTCATTGGCGGACTCGTTCAATGCGCCGCCCCGATCACCGATCCGGCGGCACCGATCGAAAAGGTGAAAGAGGCCGCCATCGAAGCCCACATTCCCTTCATCGAGGAAGCGGGCAGGCGCGGCGTCCAGGTGCTCGGCCTGCAGGAGGTCTTTAACGGGCCGTACTTCTGTCCGTCGCAGGATCCCCACTGGTACGACCTCGCCGAGCCGGTGCCGGGCCCGACAACCGAACGCATCGGGCAGCTCGCGAAAACGTTCGGAATGGTGATCGTCGTACCCGTGTACGAGCGGGAGCAGGCGGGCGTCTACTACAACACCGCGGCCGTGTATGACGCGGACGGCCGCTACCTGGGCAAGTACCGGAAAAACCACATTCCGCACACCTCGGGCTTCTGGGAGAAGTACTTCTTCAAGCCTGGCAATCTTGGCTATCCCGTGTTCGACACGCGCTACGGGAAGGTCGGGGTCTACATCTGCTACGACCGCCACTTCCCCGAAGGCGCGCGGCTGCTCGGTCTCAATGGCGCCGAAATCGTGTTCAATCCCTCAGCCACGGTCGCGGGCCTGTCGCAGCATCTGTGGAAGCTCGAACAACCGGCCCACGCGGTCGCGAATGGGTACTTCATGGCCTGCAGCAACCGCGTGGGGACCGAGGCGCCCTGGAACATCGGCAAGTTCTACGGGTCCTCCTATTTCGTCGATCCGCGCGGCAATTTCCTCGCGGTGGGATCGGAGGACAACGACGAGCTCGTCATCGCGGAGATGGATCTGGACATGATCGAGCAGGTCCGCCGCGTGTGGCAGTTCTATCGCGACCGCCGGCCGGAGACGTATGCCCCGATAGCAGAGTTGCGGTAGCGAAGAGGGAACACTGGTTCATTGACGGATCAAAGGGCCAACGAATCTGAATGCGGCGTCAAGAGCTCGCACCGCAGAGGACGCAGAGCACGCGGAGACTGGAACAGCTGATTAATTCCTCCGCGCTCTCAGCGCCCTCCGCGGTGAAGGCTCTTGATCGATGAGGCTTATTGACTGACATGAGAATCCTCATCAAGAACGGGACCATCATCACCGCCTCCGATCATTACCGCGGCGACCTCCTCATCGAGGACGAGATCGTCACCACGATCGGAACGGTGCTCATCGGGTCGGCCGATCGCGTGATTGACGCGAGCGATCGATACGTGTTCCCAGGCGGAATCGACGTGCACACGCACCTCGACATGCCGTTTGGCGGCACGACGTCGGCGGACGACTTCGAGACCGGCACGGTCGCGGCCGCCTTCGGAGGGACCACCTCCATCGTCGACTTCGCGATCCAGTACAAAGGCCAGACGCTGCACCACGCCTGGGAAACCTGGATGAAGAAGGCCGAGGGCAAGGCGGCCATCGACTACGGCTTCCACATGATCATCACGGAGCTGAGCGATCAGGTGGAGCAGGAGATGGACGCGCTCGTCACCCAGGGTGTCACGTCGTTCAAGCTGTTCATGGCCTATCCGGGCGTCTTCATGCTGGACGATGCGAGCATCTTTCGCGCGTTGCTGCGTACGGGACAGAACGGCGGTACCATCTGCATGCACGCTGAGAACGGCGGCGTCATCGACGTGCTGGTGAAAAAAGCGCTGGGGGAAGGGAAGACCGCGCCGAAATACCACGCCCTGACGCGTCCCGCCCGAGCCGAGGCCGAAGCGACGCATCGCGCCATCGCGCTGGCCGAGATGGCGGACGTCCCCATCTACATCGTCCATCTCTCGGCCGCTGAAGCGCTCGAGATGGTCACGGCGGCGCGGGATCGCGGCCTGCCCGCGTTCGCCGAGACCTGTCCGCAGTATCTGTTCCTGTCGTACGACAACTACGAGGAATCCGGATTCGAGGGGGCCAAGTACGTGATGAGCCCGCCCCTGCGGCCCAGAGAAACGCACGAGCGTCTCTGGCGCGGGCTCGCCTTCAACGATCTGCAGGCAATCTCCACCGACCATTGTCCCTTCTGCATGAAGGAGCAGAAGGAGCTCGGGCGCGGCGACTTCTCGAAGATCCCCAACGGCGCCCCGGGGATCGAGACGCGCATGAGCCTCGTGTACGATGGCGGCGTGCGCACCGGCCGGATCGGCCTCAGCCGCTTCGTCGAGCTGACGTCGACGTCGCCCGCGAAAATCTTCGGCCTCTACCCGCGCAAGGGCACCCTCGCGCCCGGCTCCGACGCCGACCTCGTCATCTTCAACCCGCACCGGAAGACGACCATCTCGGCGCGGACGCATCACATGCGGGTGGACTACAACCCGTACGAAGGGCGTGAAGTGGCAGGGGTGTCGGAAACCGTCATCTCGCGCGGCAGAATCATCATCGACAACGGCAAGTTCGTCGGGCGGGCCGGAGCCGGTTCGTTTATCAAGCGAAGTCCGAGGACGATATGAACCAGACAACCACCACAGCATCGATCGTCGCCGGCGGCAACAAGGCCGTCCGGGACAGGCACAAGCAATACCTCTTTCCGGGCGTCATCAACTACTACGAGGAGCCGATCGCGCTCGTCGAAGGCAAGGGGCTGCGGATTCGCGATGCCGACGGCCGTGAGTACCTGGACTTCTTCGGCGGCATTCTCACGGTGTCGATCGGCCACGCCGACGATCGCGTGAACGCCGCCATCCGCGCGCAGATCGATCGCCTGTCCCATATCTCCACGCTCTATCCGAGCCTGCCGGTCGTCGATCTCGCCGAGACGCTGGCGCGCCTCACCCCGGGCAAGCTGTCGCAGACGTACTTCACGGCGTCGGGCACCGAGGCCGACGAGACGGGGGTCATGATGGCGCAGCTCTACACGGGTCGAAGTGAGATCGTCGCGCTGCGTCACGGATACTCGGGGCGCTCGATGCTCGCGCAGTCGCTGACCGCGCAGGCGCCGTGGCGCGCGCTGCCGACGCAGGTGGCGGGCATCAAGCACGCGCTCGCGCCCTACTGCTATCGCTGCCCGCTGAACCTGAACCCGTCATCGTGCGCCGTCGAGTGCGCCAGGGACATCGAAGAGCTGATTCGGACCACGACGACCGGACAGATCGCCGGGTTCCTCGCCGAGCCGATCATGGGGGTTGGCGGATTCATCACGCCGCCGGCCGAGTACTTCGAGATTGCCGTCGGCATCATCCGCAAGTACGGCGGCGTGTTCATCTGCGACGAGGTCCAGACCGGATTCGGACGCACCGGCGGAAAGATGTGGGGCATCGAGCATTGGGGCGTCGAGCCCGATATCATGACGACGGCGAAGGGAATCGCGAACGGGCTGCCGCTGGGCGTCACGATCGCGACGCCGGAAATCGCGGCCTCGCTCAAGAAGCTGACGATTTCGACCTTCGGCGGCAATCCCGTCTCATGCGCCGCTGCGAACGCGACCATCCGGATCATGGAAGAAGAGGACCTGCCGGGAAACGCGGAGCGGATGGGCCAGCTGCTGCGCGATGGACTCGAGGACATCAAACAGCGATTCCCGCGGACTGTCGGGGACGTGCGCGGGATGGGCCTCATGCAGGGGGTGGAGCTGGTCGAGGACGAAACGGCGGGCGACCGCACACCGGCGAAGGCCTTTACCAATCGCTTGTTCGAGGAGACGAAGAAGCGCGGGTTGCTGATTGGAAAGGGCGGCCTCGACGGGAATTGTCTCCGGATTGCGCCGGCTTTAACGGTGACGAAGCCCGATGTCGAGGAGGCGGTCAAAATTCTTCGCGAGTCGTTTGCGGCCGCCGGCGCGAAGTAGGCCTCACGTTGTGCTCAAAGCTCTCACCGCAGAGAACGCAGAGCGCGCCGAGG
>JACPPN010000258.1 GCA_016190995.1 Acidobacteriota bacterium
CCTGGCGGTAGCGGTCGCGACTGATGAAGTCCATGCTCCCGTACACACCGGCCGGGTCGCGCTGCAGCACGCGCTCGACCAGGCTGACGGCCTCGAAGTGATGACTCCAGTCGAGCGTGGCGCAGAGGCGGAGACTCGTAATGACGTTGGCCACCGAGACCTGGGCCGCAGCCTGGTGCTGGTGCTCGTCCCGAATCGCATCCTCCGGCGTCATCTGCTGGGCGGCAAGATGGTCCTCCACGGTCGCGCGCACGGGCGACAGGCGGAGGCCGTACTCGCGCACGCGCTCGAGGAGACGAACGAGGTAGGCGGTGGGAAGCGCAGATGCCAACGTTGGGGCGGCTGCCTGGCCCGTGGAGTCGATCCGCGCGACGTAGGCGTCGGCTGCCTGTCGCGCCTCGCGGGCTTCGAGCATCTCCTGCGCCAGCCGACGGAGGTTCTCGATGAGGGCCAGTTTCAGCATGCTGGGCCAGGCCCACAGTTCGCCGATCGTCAGCGGCGCCACCGTCTGGTAGCTGTTCAGGAAGCGAACGAGCTGGTGTCGATCCAGGCGGCTGTCGCTGTGCCGAACGAGCTCGACGGCCAGAGCGTAGATCCGAGCGTGGCCCGCCAGCTGACGCGGCGCGAGCTTCGGAAGTTGGCGATAGTAGCCTCGGGGAAGGTTGCGGCGGACGTCCAGGATTTCGGACGTCACCAGATGGAAGTTGTCGAGCAGCCACTCCCCCGCCGGCGTCACGAACTCTCCCCGATGCACGTCGTCCGCCAGGGTGCGGTACGCTTCGCTCAGGACGCGAGCGTTCTCCTCAAACCGCGGAAAGACACTCCTCGACAGACGCCTGGGACTCGGATCGACCGTAAAGCGGGCGGCGAGCGCCTTCGCCCGCTCTTCCAGTCGTTCGATGCTCAAGAGCTCGTCGCGCAGGGGCTTGTCGGCCCTCGGCCTGGAGCGGTGTCCCAGCAGACCGAACAGCACGTCGACCACGCTCCTCATTGCCCGAATGCACAAACCCGACGGCCCTCAGATGTGCGTCCCCGTGTCGCCCCGCGGGTGGTGCACGCATCGAACCTCGAACGCGCGGCCCGATGGGCGGGCTCGCGCGGGCGCGGAGCCCAGCCCGTCAAATGCTCAGATCTCGACCGCGCCGACGCGGAGCCTGGCACGGCCGTGGCGGCGATCAGAGGCGGTCAAGGACCGCGACGTCGGTCAGAACCCCGCTGGTAAGCTGCTCGACCCTCGTTGTTGTGAAGGAGTCCTGTCGGCCGCTCACGCCGCGGGAGGCGCTTGGCGGGACTCCTCGCCGCGCCGTTCGTGCGGTGGAGCCCGCGGAGTTCCACGCCCCTCCTCCCGGCCCACGATTCCGAGCCGGCTCTGCCACCATCTGCAACACCGGCATGAAGGTCATAAGAGCGCCCACACGGGGGGGAACGTCGCCACAATTCCCAGGCCTATGAGAACCAGCGTGGCCGCGAACACCCGCCGCGAGTCGACCTGACGGCCTTTCCATCGGCTGTGTAACAGTCCCCAGGCTATCGACCACGCCACGACGGCGAAGGTCGTCCGACCTGATACGCCGCCGGCAGGGGCATAGAGCGTTGGCGCGGTAAACATCCCTGCCTCGTTGAGGATGACAAAGAAACCCATGGCAAACGCACCGATTCCTGCTCCCAGGAACGACGCGAGGGCCGCGCCGTTGGCAACTTCTCCGGGTTCAACCGCCGCTGGCGGCCTCTCCACTGTTGCCATTATTCGTCTCCTTGCCTGCCTATTGAAGGGGCGCCACTTTGTTGATGAAGATGCCCAGCAATCCCACGACGGAGACCAGCACGAAGCAGATCGCCAGCAGTGTCATCGCCATCTTCCGCAACGGCGCATCGTTCAGCAGCTGTGATCGGTAACGCATGCCGACAAACGCGGCCGCTGTCGCCAGCATGGACGCGATCCAGGGGACGTGTTCCTTGATCTCCATCGCAAAAGCGTGCAGCCAAGCGGTATTCGGATTCGCAAGGAGGAAAGACCTCGGGAACTGACTGAGATCGGTGGCTCCCGCGGGCGGCGTCACGCGGTAGAGCGGGAAGATGATGTAGCTGCCCACGAGCACAGCCAGCCAGAGCGTCGCAGCGATAAACACCATCAGCTGCGCCAAGGTACGGGACTGCTCCGGCGTCGCGACAGTGCGCATGGTGCGCATGGAAAACACCGCGGCCGCGAGCGCCATCAGGGCGGCTCCACTGAGGACGATGCCGTGGATCATCGTCCAGATACTGCGGTCGGTGAACAACATGGACTCGGCCTCGCTTGGAATTAGATGCAGGACAACTCTACTCTCTTGCTGCCGTTCCGAGGCAAGACACTGAGCGACGTCACGCAAACGGTGTCCGGGATTCGAAGTGTGGGGATCTCTGTCAGCCGACACCGTGGTCCAGAGAGCGGGCGCAGGGGTTTGAGTGCGCTCAAGTCCGTGCGGTTTCGGGCCTCTTCATCGAGCCACGCTTTCGTTCCGCTTCGGTGCGGTTCGGTCCGGGCCCGCGCAGTCTGTTCATCGTGTCTCCCCTCTTGGGTCCTTTCGCTGCCGGCCCGAACGACGTGGCCGCCCGGTGGGACGGGGCAACTCATCACCAGGGACTGGCGGCTTTCCGGTGCCCGCTCGCTTCAGAGTGTGGAGCGCTCTTGTCAGTGAGCCTTGGGCACCCGTCCGGGCCCTGATGACGGTCAGTCCCTCCGCACGAGCCGCCGGCACCAGGCGTCCGTCGAACGCCACAAACGAAACGGGTTGAGCCAGCTGCCGCTGCAAATAGAGGCAACTCGCCAGTTGCACGGCATCGCCCGCTCGCAAGGCGTGCCGCAGGAGCAGGCCCCGCGCTTCCGCGGTAATTTCAGAAGTCAGTTCGACAATCGCAAGAGCCGGCACGTCGCGCTGGAGAGCGGCTAACTAACATGCGGTCCCGTTGCTTGAGCGAAAATGCGCCCTCCCGAGCACGTCGGACAATCGCGGACGACATCTCCACCTCTGAAAGCCGGCTCGTCGCGGCAGTGCCCGAGGCCAGCAAGCGGCGGATCGTCGTGGTTCCCGTCTCCCGGACGTACCGTTTCACGAGCGCGCTCGCGTCAAAGCAGCGAGTCACACCCGATCGTCGCGATCTTCAATGATCGCTGCCGAGACGGACGAGCCGCGGCTCCGAACGGGGCGAAATGGTGCAAGCGACCGATTCTCCAGCCGGGTCACCACGCCAATGGCCGTCAGCCGTTCCAGGACGGCGTCCTCCGTTCCGGACGTCTCGAGAGGTTTCAGTTCAGCCACTGGTTGACCGCGATCGGTGATCACAAGCGTTCGGCCCCGGCGGACTGTCTCGAGGTACCCCCCGAGGCGCGTCTTCAGTTCGCGCACGCCGACCGTCGCACGTCGACTCATGTGGTCATCATGACCACATCGGCGCGCGTCCGTGCCTTTCGCGCATCCGCGCAGGGACCGCCAGCCGGTCTGGCCTGCTGAAACGCGTGCGCGTTTGACGGGTGACAGGACTAGGCCCTCGTTTGTCTCGCTGATCTGAAGTCGCATGCCAGACATCAGGCGCCGCTTCTCTCGCAGGTGGCGCGGAATCACGACTTGGCCTTTGGAAGAGGCGGTTGTCGTCGCCATGCGTACATCTTACCGCATAGGTAGGCAGAGACCAGTCGAACGAATCATGTGCCGCGGTCACGTGGGTTCAACAGTCGCATCCCGAGTGCTGGACCCACGCCTGGCAATCCCTCGAGTATGAAGCTGCGTCGAGACGCCAGGCGCTTCGCCTGTCGGTGGTACCGACGACGAAGGGACTGACGAGGTCGGCCGGCCTGATCCGCCAGAACCTGTACGACCCGCCGATGGATTGCGGGGCTCGACGAGCGCGAGAAAAGGGCACTGCTCTCTCGTGTTGCTCGTGGAGACGCAGGCGTCGACACCGAGTTGATGCGTCGGTCCCGCCGCCAGACACCACGGCTGCCAGCACCGCGCACACGGCACGCGCGAGCGGAGGAGTTCGCGGAGCAGCGTGGACAGGTCATCGTCGCGCGGGACGCCAAGGAGCGCGCGCGTCCCGAGCGCGAGCAGGCTGCCGTTCGTGAACGTCATCTGACCACATTAGCGAGCGGCAGGCCGACGCCTGGCGGCGTGTCGACGCGCTTGTCGTCACGAAGCGCCGCGGCGACTTTGACGCAGCGATCACTCTGCCTAAGGATCTGCGCGAGATCGGCGAACGGAGAGGTCGGAGCGTGGAGGTCGCCGAGCGCAACCGGGCGCTGCGTGAGGCGCACGCGGATGAAAGGTACGCGGGGAGAAGTATAGATGAGCTGGCTGGAGGCAGGGATCCGAACCCCGATACCGTGGTCCAGAGAGCGGTGAATCGATTGTGCTCCGGGCCGGTTCGCTCTGTTTTGTTCCAGTTCTTGGCGTCAACGCTTCGGTTCGGTCCCTTCCGTTCTGCTTTGTTCACGCACAGAATGTCTCATTGTGTCTCAGGCTCCGAGCGGTATTGGGCCACCCCGAAACCGAGCGGGCGACACAGCGAGCATGCGTGCGCCAGCCCCGACGCCCTCGATGATGCGCCTGGCAAGGGCCTCTGGTCGTTTCATCTTCACGACGTGCCTTCGTGTTGGTCCTGCGGCCCTTCCGGCTCGCTCGTCGCGCCCGGCAGCTGGTCCGGCCAGGGCTTGAGCCCGGTTCGTTTTGCCGCTTCCCAAAGCTGCTGATCGAATGTGGCCAGGACGATCTCCTGGCCGACCGATTCCTGCCAGGTCAAAGCCGACGCGAGTTGGACCGCATCGTAGCCGCGCAATCCATGCTCCCACGTCAGCGCCTCGGCTCGTTCCACCAGTGCTTCCGTGACCGGCACACGCACAAGGTCGGGCCATTCTCCAGCCAACGATCGTTGAGCATTGCGTGCGACATCGTGAGTCACCAGACCCGTACGAGCAGCCTTGGCAAGTGCTGCGGCGACTTCAGCGCGGCTGACGATCGACGTCGCGGTCATCTCGGATTCGTCCGTAAGCGCGATCGTCTCCCGTGAGCCGCGCTCGACGAGGTAACGCTTCACGAGCGCGCTAGCGTCGAGATACGCAATCAATCGCGGTTTTCAACGACCAGGTCGGCGACGGTCTTCGTGCCGCGGACCTTCCCGGCGGGCTTCGCCGGTCGCAGCCGTCGCCCACTCCACGCAATCGCGCCGGCTCTCCTGAGAGCCTCAACGCGCTCGCGCAGCGAGACAGCCTCAGGAAGGATTCGAGCGACAGCACGACCGTATTCGGGGACCACGCTCGGCCTGCCGGCCTTGACCTCGCGGACGCATTCACTC
>JACPPN010000034.1 GCA_016190995.1 Acidobacteriota bacterium
CCGGCCCAGGAACGCGGTGTAGGTCGTCCGGCCGGCGACCTCGATCGCGACCCGGATGTCGAGCAGCGGCAGGCCGGCCTTGTTCTCGAGGGTGACGAAGAACGGCGAGATCTCAATCCCCACTGTCGTGGAGCCGCGCGCTGCGGTGGCATCCCCTTCCGAGCAGGCCGCCGTCACCACGACGGCAGTTGCAAGAGCGAGCGCCACGACGAGTGGACCGACGCGTAACGGACGCATGGCGTCTCCTTTCGCGGGCAGAAACACCCGATTACTTGTTGCCGCGCCGTTCGACCTGGAGATACATCGTTGCCATCTGGCGCCCGACGCGCGCGACAAGCTCGTAGCACCCTTCGCCGCCGACCCAGAGGTCCGCCGTGTGAAAGGTGTAGCGGTTGAAATCGGGGGCAGTCGCGGTCCGCGGCTTGAGTCCAATGGCGTCGAGCTGGAACTTCTCGTTGCGGATGCCGAGCGTAGAGCCGGTTTTGGTGAACTTGACGGGCACGCCCGTCTGGCGGTTTCGGCCGACGATCAAGGCCAGGCCGGGCACAGCCCGATCGCGCACGATGAGAAGCTCGATTGCCTTGTCTGCACCTGGCCAGACGAGAGGTCCTCGCCCGGCCGTGACCCAGATCGGGCTCTGGCCGATGACGGGAGTGATGGCGCGCGTCAGGACGAAGGTACGCGTCGCGGCGCACCGATCATCGGGCGTTCGGCCGCCGACGATCAGTCCGATGAGCACGAACACGCCGAGAGCCGAGGTGGTCATCGGTCCTCCCTGGCCGGTGCAACAGATGGGCAGCGCGTGAGCGGATAGTCGGCCGAAGCCTACTCCTGCGATAGGAACACGTCAAGTGCCGAGACGAAGCGGCCGGCAGGTCAGAACTGCAACACGTTCTCCACGTATCCGAACACCAGCCGGGGATCCTTGAACATGCGGCGGACGACGTCGCCGCCACGAATGGTGCCCACATAGCAGTTGACCGACCAGTGACGATTGACGGAATAGTCCACCGATCCCTCGAGGACCGTGCCGAGGCTCCGAGCGCCGCGCGAACCTCGCGTGGTGTAGCCGAAGATCAGGCCGGCCCGCTGCGTGGCGCCGCTTCCCGCGTACCACACGTCGGAAGCGCGCGCCAGCGAGATATTGTGCAGATCGACACGCAGGTTCAGCTTCGGTGACGGACGAAGAAGCACTTGCGCGAAGACGTCTGCCAGATTCATGAAGCTGTAGGTCGCCGACAGCGACTGCTTGCGGCTGGTCGGCAACATCTGGAAAAACGTGCCGTGACGGCGGTCGGCCGCCTGCGCATCGCCCGAGGCGCGGTCGACGCCGGCCCGCACCCACGGTGACCACCGGGCGTGCGGCCATTGGTGCCCCATCTCAGCGGCCAGCGCAAGCGCGAGATGATTCTGCTCGTACCAGTTCCCGGTCTGGGCGGCGACCCACAGCAGCACATCGACTTCGCCATCGCGGTACGGATACGCCCCGAGGATGGCGGCGCCGTAGGTCGCAATTCGAACGTCGGCCGCCGAGGCCGAACGGCCCGTGTTGTCTGGTCTGCCGCGAACCGCGCGCGTGTCCGAATAGCCATACGCGAAGCCTTGTATGTCGGTGCGCGGCAGCGCCAGGCCCGGCTTCATCGCGAAGCTTGCGGCCAACACCGTGATCCTGCCGATCGAGGCGCCCGCGGACTCCTCGAACCCCCCTTGCGTCGGCCGGAATCCGGCAAGTGAGACATGCCAGGCCGGCCGGTCGAGATCCGCGCGAAAGCCGTCGAAGCTTCGCTGGTAGAGGGACCACTCGAACTCGCCGATGAGACGCGAGTCGACGCGCTGTCGCTTGACCGCTTCGATCTTCGAGATTGCAGATGGCGATTCCGACCCCGACGCGTATCCGAATCGTCCGACCTGTAGCGAGAATCCAGGCGCGAGATCCTTGAGGCGGGCGTACAGGTAGCGGACGTACACGTTGTGACTGCCGCGGCTGCCACTGTGTGCAAAGTACAACGCGCCCGTCCCCAGTGGTCCGGGCCCGGTCGCCGTGGAGGGAAGCCCGGCGAACTGCACGTACTGCACCGCCCCGGTGAGCTCGTATCGTTGCGTGATCCGTTCGACTCCGATCTGCAGTCGATTCGCAATGTCAGCGTAGGTGGGATCGCCGCCGCCGGGATGCGGCTCGAAGAAACGCCACGCCTCGACGCGCGTCCAGTTGCGAAGGAAGGGTTTCGTCGAAGGAGCAGGCGCCGGTCGCGCGGGCGCCGTTGACTGGGCGGCGGCGGCGCGGCACATGACGAGGACGAAGAAGAGGAGGAGGAGGAGGAGGCGTATGACCGAGGATGAACGAGCGAGGCGCTCTGCCGTTGATGTGCCGGCAGATGTCATTGCCGTCCTCAGTTCTGAATGGCCAGTTCTGAGTTGCCAGTCCTGAGTGCGGGCACCGGCCTCACCCGTTGACTCACAACTCAAGACTCAAAACTCACAACTCGAGATTGCGCTGAATCCTCGTTTCCGCGCATAGCGGCTAACACTGGATCGCCGGCATGTGCTGCGCCATGTACAGATCCGCGCACTGCCTGCAGATCCCCTCGTCCGGGCTCCACCCGGGGCGTGCGGACTCGATCACGTGGCGCACCGCGGCAGAGAGTTGCGCCGCGTCGACGAGGGCCTCCGCGACGGGCAGGCGGCAGACGGGACACACGCCGGACCCTCGCTCGAAGCTCCGAGTCGGCGCCGTGATGAACTCGACGATCTGGTCATGAGTGGCTCGCGGGGCATCGAACCAGCGAGAGAATTCCTGGGACGCTCGTTCCGCAAGCCCCGGAAAGGCGCGCCGGAAATCCAACAGGCGCTCCTCCCGCACGCTGGCAGGCCGCAGCCCGGCGCGCACGAGACGGCCATCGATCGTCGCATCCCAGACGGCGCGGTAGCGATTCCTCAGGAGATGGTCGTACGCCGCGCCCGCCTCGCTCGGGGGGAGCGAGCGCCGGTATC
>JACPPN010000254.1 GCA_016190995.1 Acidobacteriota bacterium
CCCCAGCAGCAACGTGCTCAGCCCAAAGACGTTGCCCGCCCGGTGAGTTTGCACGGTGCGGACGTGTCCCTGTTCGTCGACGTCGGTCACGGCAACGAGACCGGACGTGATGATGAAGACGAAGGTCGGGGGGTCGCCTCGTTGATAAAGGTAATGGCCCTTGCGATAGCTGCGCGCGATGGTCTGCTGCGCGAGGTCGTGGATCGCCGCCTGGGGAAGAACTCCGAAGAGGTGCTGCGCGGCGAGGTACGCAGCGAGCACGTCGGGCTGCTTTGCGGGCGGCCCGGCAGCGGGTCTCCGGCGCGGGGATCTTGGGCGTTCCGGGCGCGTGTGCGCTATTCTTTGTGCCCGTCCTGCCATGTGATCCCGGTCACTCGCCTGCGGTGACCCCGGTCCTTTCGCGCGTCGCGGTGAGGCGTACAGAGTGAGGTCATTCTAGGAGCGTGTCCGAGAAAGAGCAACACGCTCCTAGTACTAGGAGCCCGTTCCCGGTTACTCAGACGGGCTCCTAGCAGCGGCCGAGCCCCGGGTGGTAGGGCCTCGTCCAGCCCGGTGGGGCAGGCACGGTGCCCCCGGGGAGTTCGAAGAGGTTCACGATGGAGCTGCCAAGGCTGGATCGGTCGCCCTACCAGAGATTCCTGGGGCTCGTGCTGGAGCGAGCCGACGAAGGAATGGCGGAGATTCGGCTGCCGTTTCGCGAGGAGTTTCTGCGCAATGACACCTCCGACTGGATACATGGGGGCGTCGTGAGCGCACTGGTCGACATCGCCGGCGACTACGCCATCATTACCAAGGTCGGCAGCGGCGTCCCGACCATCGACTTGCGAATCGACTACCTGCGTCCGGCCCGGCGGGGGGACCTGATGGCGATCGGCCGCGTTGTGCGGGTGGGCCGCACCGTCTCAGTTGCCGACATCGCCGTGCGGGACCAGGCGGGCGAGCTGATCGCAGTCGGGCGAGGCGTGTACGCCTCGCCGAGAGGCGAGGCGTAGCGCTCGCCGTCGGTCCGAAGGAGCATCCCTTTGACACGTGCTGCGGTTGAGACCGAGCGCCAACGCAACGAGGCGGTGGACCTGATTCGCCGCTATCCTCTGGCCCGCACGATCTCAGCCGAGAATCTGGCAACCGAGATTGCCACGGTCGAAAGGCTCGCCGAGGCGCCGCCCGGTATCCGCTTCTGGGGCTATCTCAAGCTGAGTGGGCCCGGGTTCATCGTGGCGGCAGAGACGCTCGGCGCCGGCACCCTCATGAGCGCGATGCTGGCCGGAGCCAACTTCGGGTACCGCACGCTCTGGATCATCTGGCTCGCGATGGGGCTCGGCTGTTTCATATTGGCGGCCTCGGCGCGCTTTACGTGCCAGGGTGGCTTCCGGGTGGTAGCCCTGCAGAACCGGTATCACGGCTATCTGGTGGGCTCCGGTCTCACGGCGCTTGGCGTGGCCTTCGTTGGCGTGGTCTTCAACTTCGGCCAGTACGCGCTTGCGACCCACCTGATCGAGTCGCTGACGACGCTTCTTGGGTTCGGAGTACCCCGAACGATCAACTGGGTGTTTCTGGTTCTCTTCACGTCGTGGCTGACGTTGCTGTATGGACGATCCGGAACACGGGGCGTGCACTACGTCGAAGTGTTCATGAAGGGATGCGTCCTCGTGATGCTAATCAGCTTCGGTGCCACGCTCGCCGTCGTGGGTGTGAGCTGGCGGGAGTTTTTCAAAGGGGTGTTCATTCCCTGGCTCCCACGGGGTGCAGAGGGGGTCACGATCTTCATTGCTTCCGCGTCGGCGGCCATAGGCGTGATGGACTGGCTGCTCTTCCACTACGCCGGCCTGGCCCGCGGCTGGGGCGCCAGACATGAAACGCTTGCGCGATTCGACATCGTTGTCGGAAGCTTCCTGCCCTTCGTGTTCGTCAATTTCCTGGTGATCGCGGCGTTCGCCGAAACGCTTCATCGGCTCAGCATCCGGCCCGATACCGCGCAGGAGCTGGCGCAGGCGCTCGCCC
Source organism: Acidobacteriota bacterium (assembly GCA_016190995.1). Classification (GTDB taxonomy): domain Bacteria; phylum Acidobacteriota; class Vicinamibacteria; order Vicinamibacterales; family JACPPN01; genus JACPPN01. The sequence continues at coordinate 2,002 of JACPPN010000254.1, forward strand.
CGGCGCTCGGCGCCTATTGGTCGCAAATCCTTTTCTATGTAGGCGTTCTCGCCCTGCCCATCTCGACCACCGTGGGCATGAGCATCGCGACCGCCATTGCGATTCACGAGGCGTTCGGCTGGGAGCCCGACACGAGCTCGTTGCGCTGGAAGATCACCGCGCTTCTGCCGCAGATCGGGTTCCTCGCCGTCTGGTACGGCCGTCCACTCTGGCTGATCATTCTGATCGGCGCCTTCCTGTCGGTCACCAAGAATTTCGCGGGGTGGAGCTTCTACCTGCTGCTCAACGACAGACGCGCGCTTGGCGAGATGCGATGCAAGAGTTACGTGTGGAACCTGGGCGTGGTGCTCGAGATTACTCTACTGAATTGCCTCTGTATTACTTACATTCTGAGCCGTGCGGGCTTGTGGCCCGAATGATCATGGAACTCGAGCGAACGATCGGACCGCTGCGTCTCCGAGTCTGGATCCTCGTCGTCAACCTCGTGGCGAACGCGCTCCTCTTGCACGGCGCTGTTCGCTACGCCTCTGACGGCACGAATCTCGTCGAGCTCGTCGCGGGCGCGACGATGACGTCAGTCTGTATCATGCTGCTCGCCCTTCCCAGCAAGTGACGAGACTTCAGCCGCTGTCGCATCATGTGACCGGCGTCACCTGACGCCGGTGATGACCGTACTTTGCAGCACTGGGCGGGGGACTTACGCTTCTCGGTGCATCCCGGAGACGCGTCGGCCACCGCTCGGTCGACCAGTCTTCTCTGCTCGGACGCTTCGCAAAAGGAGCCAACCGCGATGTCCAACCAAGCTGTCCAAGCTATCGTGTGCGCGGCGCTGGTCGTGACGCTCTCGCCCTTCGGTGCCGAGAGTCAGTCGGTCACGACCGGACGCCGTCCGATCACCGCCGAAGACTACTACTCATTCACTTTTCCGAGTGATCCGCAGCTGTCCCCCGACGGCTCGCTTGTCGCCTATGTCCTCACCAAGATTGATCGCGAAGCCAACCGCGGCGTTCCGTCCGTTTGGACCGTGCCCGCCGAGGGAAATGGGACAGCGACGGCTGTCGCGGCCGGCGACGTCTCGTCGTGGTCGCCGCGATGGAGTCCGGACGGGGCATGGCTGGCGTTCATCTCGCCGGGTGCGCGATCCGGTTCGCAAGACGGAGCGCCCCAACTCCACGTGAGGCCCGCTGGTGGTGGCCAGGTCCGCCGCGTGACCGACATGAAAAACGGCGTCAGTGCATGCCGTTGGGCACCCGACAGCAAGAGGCTGGCGTGTATCAGCCGCACCGGCCCAAGTGACGAGCCCGGCGCGCGCGTCGGTCCACAGGGTCCGCGTCATATCACGCGCCTGGTCTACAAGTCGCCCGGCCCGACGTGGCTCGATGATCGGCGCAGTCATATCTGGGTGATCGACGCGGTGAGCGGCGCGGCCAGACAGATCACGTCGGGCGACCAGTGGGACGACACCGATCCGCAGTGGTCGCCGGATGGAGCTCGGATCGCGTTTGTCTCCGATCGCAGTGACAGGGCTTACGACCAGCGGGGCGACCCGGAAATCTGGGTGGTTCCTTCCGAGGGCGGAACACCGCGACAAGTGTGTCGCCATGAAGGCCAACGGCATCCGAAGCTGCCTGGCATGGGCGATTCCAGCCCGCGTTGGTCACCCGATGGGAAAACCATCGCGTTTCTTGCGCCCATCAGCCTCCAGACATACTCGAAGATCTGGGTGACGCCCGCCGATGGGAGCGGACCGTCGCGATTGGTCGGCCAGGATCTCGACTGGATCACGTCCGATCTCCAATGGGGAGACGCCGGACAGAGTCTCTACTTCACCCAGGGGGTCAAGGGCGAGCACCACCTGTTTCGTCTCGACGCGGGCAGCGGCGCTCTTCAAGCCGTGACGAAAGGCCAGCGAAGCATCCGCGAAGCTCATGTCGGGCCCGGCGGCCGCCGGGTGGTGTACGTCGCGAGCGACTTCAAGCGCCTCGGGGACGTGTGCGTCTCGGATCTGTCGGGGCGCGACGAGCGCATAGTGGCCGAGGCGAATAAGTCGCTCTGGTCACAGCTCACGCTTGCGGACGTCGAACGCGTGCAGTTCAAGGGCGCGGAAGGACTCGACATCGACGGCTTCCTCGTCAAGCCGGTCGGATGGCAGGAGGGCCGGAAGTATCCCATGGTGCTCACGATTCATGGCGGCCCGATCTACATGTGGGGATTCGACTGGTACCAGGAATTTCAGCTCTACGCCGCGCAGGGCTGGGCCGTGTTCTACGCGAATCCGCGGGGATCGTCGGGCTACGGCGAAACGTTTCAACGCGCCGTGAACGGCGAGTGGGGTGGCAAGGCGTACCTCGACATCATGAACGGCGTCGAAGCCGTGCTGGCCAGGTTCCCGTGGATCGACCGGACGCGCCTCGGCGTCACGGGCCTCAGCTACGGTGGCTTCATGACCAATTGGATCGTCGGTCATACGAATCTCTTCAAGGCCGCCGTCACGGTCAATGGCATTGCCAACCACGTGAGCCAGGACGGGACCCGCTTCACGCCCTTCCCGCGGACATCCGACTTCGGCGGCACGCTCTGGGAAGCGTTCGACGTGTATTGGAACACCTCGCCGCTCAAGTTCGCAGCGAGCGTGACGACCCCGACGCTCATCCTTCACGGTGAACATGACTACATGGTGCCGCTCGAGCAGGGCGAGCAGTGGTTCCGGGCTTTGAAGTATTTCGACGTGGTGACGGAAATGGTGGTCTTCCCGGGGGCGAACCACTTCGGGCTGGAAACGGCCGTTCCGACAACGGGACGGCTCCCGGGCAATGTCGCCGAAGGTCTGAAGTGGCGGGTGTATTGGTTCGATCGATTCCTCAACGGAAACCGGGATGCCATTTCGCCCACCAAGCAGGCGCGGGCATCCGCGGCGGCCGCAAAGTAGTCAGCGGCCCGAGGGGGTGCACATGGACGTGAACCGTCGTGAGTTCCTCGAAGTTGCGGGCGGCGCGGTGGGTGCCACGCTGGCCGGACAAGCGGCAAGCCAAACGCTGCAGCACAGCAAAGAGATCGACGATCTCTTCGATCGTTCCATCGTCATTGACACGCTGTCCAGCTACGGAGGGGAGGGCACCACGTCATGGAGCGACCCCAAGTCGGACGCTGCCAACCTGGCGGCGATCAAGCAGTCGGGCTACACC
>JACPPN010000276.1 GCA_016190995.1 Acidobacteriota bacterium
GACTAGGTGGCGCACGAATGTGCGCCCTATGAACGACAACCGCGAGGGGCGCGGGACGACTTTCAGTCGTGCGCCGGAGTCTACCGCCTTTCAGGCGGTAGACGTTCAAAGCGTGTGAAAAGAAGCTCTCACCGCAGAGAACACCGAGCGCGCGGAGGAACGATCTTCAAAGAAATCCTGGCTCCGCGTCCTTCGCGTCTCCGCGGTGATGGCTGTTGTTCCCAAGCTCAGCCAGGTCCTGCTACGGGTAGAGGCGATACAACATCCGGGGATACGGAATCGTCTCGCGGATGTGCTCGAGGCCGCACAGCCACGCCACGACACGCTCGACGCCCATCCCGAACCCGCTGTGCGGGACCGAGCCGTAGCGTCGCAGGTCCAGGTACCACTCGAACGCGTCCTGCGGCAGGTTGTGCTCGTGAATACGCTGGAGCAGCAGGTCGTAATCATCCAGGCGCTGCCCGCCTCCGATGATCTCGCCGTACCCTTCCGGCGCGAGCACGTCGACGCAGAGCGCGCGATCGGGGCGCTCCGGATCCGGCTTCATGTAGAACGCCTTGACCGCCGCGGGGTACCGATGTACCGCCACGGGACGGTCGAACTGTTGTGACAGCACGGTCTCGTCAGTCCCGCCAAAATCGCCGCCAGACTCGAATGGACGCCCGTGCTGCTTCAGGATCTCCGCCGCCTCGTCGTACGAGATCCGCGGGAACGGCGTCTTGACCCGCTCCAGCTTCGTCGTATCCCGCTCGAGCATCTCGAGCTCGCGTCGCCGCGTGTCGAGCACGCGTCCCACGACAGAGACGACGAGCGCTTCGCCGAGCTCGATGATGTCGTCGAGCGTGGCGTAGGCCACCTCGGGCTCGACCATCCAGAACTCCGTGAGGTGGCGCCGCGTCTTCGATTTCTCGGCCCGGAACGTCGGCCCGAAGCAGTACACGCGCCCGAGCGCCATGGCGTTGGCCTCGTTGTACAGCTGGCCGCTCTGGGTCAGGAACGCCGTCTCGTTCTCGAAGTACTGAACGGGGAAGAGCGTGGTCGTCCCCTCGCAGGCCGCGGGGGTGAAGATCGGCGTATCGGCGAGGACGAAGCCGCGGCCGTTGAAGAAGTCGCGGATGGCATCGATGACTTCATGACGGACACGCAGGATCGCCTGCTGGCGCGGGCTGCGGATCCAGAGGTGACGGCGATCCATGAGGTAATCGACGCCATGTTCCTTCGGGGTGATCGGATAGTCCTTCGATTCGCTGACGACCTGCAGTTCCGTGGCGTCGATCTCGAACCCGCCCGGCGCACGCGTGTCCGCCCGCACGGTGCCCGACACCAGGATCGAGGTCTCCTGGGCGAGGTGATCCGCGCGGTGAAAGAGCTCGTCGCCCACGATGTTTCTCGACATGACCGCCTGAACGAAGCCGCTGCCGTCGCGGACGGTGAGGAAGTGAATCCTGCCGCTCGATCGCCGGTTGTGGAGCCAGCCGCGAATCGTGACCGACTGGCCTTCGTGCCGCGCGAGGTCTTCGATGTAGGCGATAGCCATCCTGAATCGGGCCTGCGCCCGGTCACTCTTCGGCTTTCATGCCGAACGCGGAGAGCTGCGCGTCGACGACACGCTCGAATCGATCGCGAGCGGCCTGAGCCTTCGACAGCACCGCACGCGTCGTGCTCGTGTTGCCCACCTCGAAGAGATAGAGGCCCTCGTAGCCGATCTTCTGAAACGCGGTCAGGGCCCCCAGCCAGTCGATCGCGCCCTCGAACGGCGCGAGGTGATCGTCGCGCTTCCCCAGATTGTCGTGGATGTGCGTCGTCATCACGTGACCCGAGGCGGTCTCGATCGCGTCCATCACGTCGCCGAGGAGGAACGCGTGGCCGACGTCCATGCAGATGCCCGCGTGCGCGACGTCCATCTCGTCCTCGAGCATCCGCACGAGCGACGCGGCTGTTGACAGATCGTTGCCGATGACCTCGAGCGCCATCTTCATACCCAGCGGGACGATCATCCGCGCGATCTCTTCGACGCTACGACGGGCCGCGTCGCGATGATTGGCGGTTGCCGCCTCCGGAAGGCCGTCGGGCACCCCGAGATGCAGGACGAGGATCGAGGTCGGAATCCGGCGTGCGACCGCAAGGGCGGCGTCGGTCTCGAGCACGGCCTGATCGCGCGACGCGGAATCGGGCGCGGCATTGGAGAATACCCGACCCCATCGGCCGTTCTGGATGACGTCGGTGACAGGGGCGTGAATCGAATGCAGCGATAACCCCGCTTCGCGCAGCCAGCTCTCGAGATCCGCGACGGCCGACCGGTCCCGGTAGTCGAAGTGGGCGCGCGTCGCGAAGAGCTCGACCGAGTCGAACCCGTGCTCCGCCACCTCGATGAGGTGCTCCCGTCGCAGGCGGTCTTCCTGGTAGAGGTGCGTCGAAACCCCGAAGCGCATTGGGCCTGCCTTCTCCGGCTCTTCTGGGCTGGGCCGAACGCTCGATTGTAGGCGAATGGGAAAAACCGGAGCAAGCCGCCCCCCGAGTTCGATACTCAGACCGCGAGCACGCGTGAAGACGTCCGAGCCTTGATATCAATGAGTCAACACGTCTCGTCGATCTCAAGCCTCAACCGCGGAGAGCGCTGAGAACGCGGAGGAATGAATCGGATTGTCGGAGTCTCCGCGTGCTCCGTGTTCTCTCGGGTGAGCGTTTTTGACGCCGGATGCAGGCTAGTGCAGCTCTTCGATGTGCCGGGCGAGCAGTTGCTGGAGGCGCCCGAAGCGGCCGTGCCGTTCGAGATTGTCGCGGACGTGCCGCAGGGTGCGGGGAATGTATTGGATGTAGACCGGATTGCCACGGGCACTCGTCTGATACCCGAAGGTTCCCAGTGCCTTGAGATTCCGCTGGAGCGCCATCACGTCGAACCGCCGTCGGAACTCGGCTTCGGTGGCGAGGGCCCCCGTCAGGGCGAGGAAGTAGGCGATGAGATCGTCGACCGAGGGTTCGGTGAGATCGACGTACGAATCGCGCAGCAGCGACACCAGATCGTACGTATTCGGTCCCATGCGCGCGTCCTGGAAATCGATTACGTAAAGGCGCTCGTCGTGCAGCATCAAGTTGCGGCTGTGATAATCGCGATGACACAGCACGCGGGGCTCGCTCGCCAGCTCCTCGACGATATCCGCGAATTCCTCGCCGAGCGCGGCGGCCGCCGGCGCGGGAAGCGTGATTCCACGATATCCGGCCAGGAAGTGTTTGAGGAAAAAGTCGAGTTCCCAGGTGAGCTTGGGGACGTCGAACGCGATGGAATAAGGGATGTACTCGGTCGACGTCAGGTCCCGACCGCGGCTTTGGAACGTCGCGATGACCTCGACCGCCTGACGGTAGAGCGCCGCATGTTCGGCTGCCGAGGCGCTTCCGAGATGCGCCTGCAGGGTGACATCGCCGAGATCTTCCAGCATGAGAATCCCGAGGTCGCCGGCGTGATCGAGAATCTCCGGAATCGGCACCCTCATCTGACGGAGCAGGCGTGCGACGTTGATGAAGGGGAGCAACTGGTACTCGAAAGGCTCGGCGTGCAGCGCCAGGACCCGTGATGCATGGTCTGGCGTGAGGACACGGAAGTACCGGCGATCCGACGCGTCGCCCGTCAGCGGAACGATGCGAGCGGACCGATCGACGAGCCGCGTGCGCTCGAGGTACGCTTGCAGGCGGTCGCGCACGTCCGCGGATTCAGGCAGGCGTCGATCTCTGGTCACCATACGTTTTTAGACATCTCCTCTAAGGCCGGAACGGTGACAGATGAAGCCAGGTTTTCTGTCATGAGCCTTAGGAGCTGTCTTAGGCGAAGCTTCGCTACTGGGC
>JACPPN010000277.1 GCA_016190995.1 Acidobacteriota bacterium
GCCGATGGCAGGGACGGTCCGCCCGTACGCCAACGCGCTGTCCAGACTGCGCTCGGCCTCGCGGCCGTCCCAGATGTGAATGCGGTAGTGGTGCGCTCCCGGGTGGTCGGGTATCTTCGCGAGTATTTGCTGGAGCGTGGCCTCGATGTCGCCGCGGCTCGACAGTCCCCGCGCCTCCCAGGCAAACAGCGCCTTCGCTTCGAGATCATCGGGATACTTCCGGATGATCTGCTCCAGGCGTCCCCTCAACCGCCGGCGTACCTCGTCGGCCGGCGCGCCGCCTGCCCTCTGCGCGACGATGGCTTCCGGGGTGTAGAGCTCCTCCCACGCCTCGATGTACAGCCTCTCGCGATCGCTGACCCGATCCTTGCGCTTCGAGGCCTCGCGCATGAAGGCGGCTTCCCGATCGATGTCTCGCTCTCGCCAGTAGTACGAGCGCGCCAATCCCCAGTAGGCCATGGCCGCGTTGGGATCGAGCTTCAGGCACCAGCGAAAGGCGCGCTCCGCCTCGTAGTACCAGAAAGAATGGATGAGCGTGTGCCCCTGGTCGAACCACTGCTGGACCTCGGGGTTCGAGGTGGTAATCGGGAAGTGCGAGCTGCCGATTCCATCCATGACCCAAGGCTTTTCGCGTGGTCCTCGGTCAAAGGCCGCGCCGTGGGAGGAGTGCCCTGATGTCGGGGCCTGACCGCCGAGGTCAAGCTGCGTGACCAGCGTGAGGATCCCAAGCAGACACAGCGAAACGCATCCGCGCACAGTCATTCTTCTCCCGTGTGGGCCATATGTTGTCAGGGTGCGTCGCGTTTGACCGTGACGGTCGTCACCTTCCAGCGTGACGGCCGTCATTGCGGGCGAATGGCCTGATCGGTAAGCTCTGCTCACACGCAGGAGACCGGCGTCAGGCAGCGCTGCCCCCGGCAGCAGTCGAAGCGTTGCTGTCCGCGCCCATAGAAACCGTCCGAGGCACGCCGGGTCGGGAGGAGGACATCATGCACCGCCGTTCTCGTCGCCATCCAGGGTTGGTCGCATTCGCAGTGCTCTGGCTCACTGCCGCGCTGGCTCGAGCCCAAACCACGACCGGCGCCATCGACGGAGTTGTGCGTGACCCGGACAAGAACCCGGTGCCGGGTGTTCTGGTGGTCTCGAACAGCCCCTCCCTGATCCAGAAAGATTTGACCGTGTCCACAGGCCAGGACGGCTACTATCGGCTACCGGCCCTGCCGCCAGGCACCTATGCCGTGAGCTTTCGGCTGCCAGGGTTTCAAACGATCGAGCGGACCGGACTGATCGTCACCACTGGCCAGACGACGAGCGTCGACGTCGAACTCAGGCTGGCGACGATCGAGGAGACCGTGACGGTTGTCGGGGCGTCCCCCACCATCGATCCCCGGAGTGCAAAGCTCGCGTTCACGTACACGCGGTCGCTCCTGGAGAACGTGCCGGCAGTGCGAAACTTCCACACGATGCTGTACACCATGCCCGGTGTGGAGCCCAACGCCTCCGCGGTCGGCAAAGTATCGGCGGGAACGGCGAACTATGACAACGTGCTCGGTGGCGGCCTGTTCGCCAACTGGTACAAGTTCGATGGCGCGAACGCAACCGACCCGAGAGTGGGGTCGAACCAGACCCAGCTCTTCTCGTACGACATCATCGACGAAGTCCAGGTGCTCAAGGGCGGCAAACCGGCGGAGGTTGGGTTCGCGTACGGCGGCTTCTTCCAGATCGTGACGAAATCGGGCGGGAACGACTTCCACGGCGTCGGCGCCGTGTATTACCAGGACGACGCCATCCAGAGCGATAACGTCAACGACCGCCTGCGGCAGGCTGGTGTCAGGCTGACGGATCGACTGGTCGACTCCTACGATGCCAGCGCCAGCATGGGCGGTCGATTTGTTCGAGACAAGCTGTGGTGGTTCGGATCGGCGCGCCGGCAGGAACAGACGCTCCAGGTCTTCGGACTGCCCGACCCGCAGGAGGATCGGATCAAGGCGTTCTTCTGGAAGAACACGTACCAGCCCCGGCCTCGCCACACGTTGACGGGGATGGTGAACCACTGGGACGAGAGCGTCAATCCCTATCCGTTCGGCTCGGCGGCGCTGCTCGGCGAGCGACAGGCCACGATGATCACGACCCCGGGTGGAGAGGCCGTCAACGGCCGCTGGAAGGGGACGCTGACCGATACCGTCATGGTCGATGCCGGGGTCGCCTACAGCAAGGAGAGCTTCGAGCGTGTCGACCAGCCGGATTCCGGGATCGCGATCTTCGATCTCGTCACTGGCAGGCGGTTTCGCAATCGCGGCATCTTCTACAGCACCATCCCGTCGTGGAACTGGCACTCCAACGGGTCGCTCTCCTGGTTCGTCCCCGACGCGGCGGGTCGGCACGACTTCAAGTTCGGGGCCGAGTACACGCACGGCGTCGTCCCCAGCACATTCGAACAGATCGGCGACCACCAGCTCACGCTGTCGAATGGCCTCCCTTCGCAGGTGTGGATCTACAACACGCCCGTCGACCAGCATCTGGACCTGTATCTGACGTCCGCCTTCGCGCAGGATGCCTGGACCATCAGGAACCGGTTGACGCTCAATCTTGGCGCTCGATACGACCGCGCGGTGGGCAGGCTGCAGGATGCGCCCGCAGGCGGCGGGCGCTTTGCGAACACATCACTGGCCGACCGGTACCCGGTGCTCAAGCGGCAGACCGA
>JACPPN010000253.1 GCA_016190995.1 Acidobacteriota bacterium
ATCATGTACGGCAGCGGCACCTTGCCGGCGAAGGCGTTCCGCGTCCCGTAGGCCACGCGGAGGCCGACCTCGAGGAGGATGAGGATCGCGAAGAGGATGGAGATGACGCCTGAGAGGCGTTCGGCCGTGCGTCGCGCGGAGATGGCCATCAGGATCGTTCAGCCATCCGCGGTGCAGCGACGTGGTCCCTCGTTGCGCCACGCTGCGGGGGGCCTCGCCGTCGTCCCGCGCAGCTCGCGGGGTCAGAGCGAGAGCTCGAATACGACAACCCGGTCGTTTTCCAGAATCCGGCGCGCGTTCGCATTCAGGTGCTCTCGAAGCCCGCTGTAGTGATCCAGCCACCACGAAGCCGGCCAGGCGATCACCACAAAGAGAGCGCCCAGGCGCCGGAGCCGATCCAACTCTGCCACGGCCTGGCGATCATCCACGGGCCTTCCAGCGTAGTGGCCGTCCCGCTCGAGGAACGGAATCCGCCGGCGGCCATCGACGAACTCACCCACGCCCCAGTTGTCGTCGTCGATCAGAATGAAGGACGCCCCGGGAGCAACGACCGACTCGATATCACGCAACGCCAGGCGCCGGCGCCGGAACCACCGCGTCGGCTCCGGCCCCTCATCGATGGCCTTCTCAACGGCATCGTGGGCGAGAGGTCGTACCGGGTCACAGAACAAGACAACATCTCCATCACTCACCGATAGACCGGCCGACAAGGCGGCAGCCTGAGTCGAATATTCCACAAGAAGTGACCGCACGGCCGGATTCCTGCGCCTGATGATGTCTCTGGAGCCGTCGACCGATCCGGCGTCCACGGCGATGACCTCCACGTTGCCGTACGATTGGTGCAGCGCGCTGTCGAGAACGTCCTCGAGGCCGGCGGCGCTATTCAGGCTGTCAATCACGATGCTGACTGAGGGCGCCGCACGCGGGCCGTGTTCATCGAGAACCGACGCCACCGTGCTGTCACGTGCTCCCTCGTGGGGCAAGGTGTGGCTCCTTGGCATTCGAATCCCAGCTGCCCCGGTCGTTCGGCTGCGATCCGTGCGGGGGCCGCCCCTTTCGAGAATCATCAGGCCGTTCCAATAGCTGGGATGACCGTTGCGGCACGTCTTTTCATCCAGCAAAACGGCGTACTCCCATGCGCTGCCACGAATGAAGTCCAACGTTGCATCCCGTGGCTCCGGCCAGTTGGTGTCATCGATCAGGACCAGGCTGTGCTCGGCAAGAAACGGCTCGGCGATCCGCAGCCCCTCGAGCTGATGGTCATAGGCGTGATGACCGTCGTAGATGTACACGCCGATTGGACCGGCGTGGAGGCGCGCGAAGTACTCGTGGTAATCGCACTCGTGGAATGCGTGCCGGGGGCCGCGCTCGGTGTCGAACCGCGTGCCAAACGCGTCGCGGGGTCCGCCGAACTGCGAGAAGTCGTCGATGCCGACGCAGATCTTGCCGGGATTCCCCGCCATCCCGGACAAGAGCGTAAAGCCGTTCCAGATCCCTACGTTCACGAACGCGCAATCGTCAGGCATGGAGGACACCGCGCGATTGATCAGCGCGGCTATCGCGAAGGTCGACATGCGAGGCACTTCGCGCAAGTGATCGAGACGTCGCCGCGTGCCGCGGTCCGCGATGGGAAGCGTCACGTTGACGTAATCCAGTGGCTGTGCTGGAAGTTCAAGCAAGGCGACAGTCCGACTTCCGCGTGCGACGCGGTGCCACCCATGAACATCCGGCGCCTGCATCGGCGGGACGAAGGGAAACGAGAGGGCGGACGCGTACTCCTGGTACCGCACCAGCCTGTACTCCTGGCCGAGGGGTCTGCGCTGATCCGGCGCGATCTTACGTCGAATGGCCTTGATGGCGTCAGTCCCGCCTTTCAGGTACCGCCGGAACGGGCGGGCCGACGGAGGTGGAAGAAGATGGCGGCGCCCGGAGATCGAAAATCACAAGGAGTTCGTTCTCCCGAACGCAGGCATAGGTGCGCCGAAGGTACGCCGCAAATCCAACGTAGTGTTGGAGCCACCAGAAAGCGGGGAAGGCAATGGCCAGGAAGTGTGCACCGAACTTCCGTTTCTCTCGTTCAAGTTCCTCAATGGCGGTCTGATCATCGGCCGGAGGTCCAAAATACTGACCATTCTTCTCGAGGAACCAGTGGACGCGGCGGGCCGCCCCCGTGTCGCTTCGTTCGCGCATCGGGAGCTGAGCGTCATCGACGAGCATGACAATCTCGTCCTGCATAGATGACGTCAGTTCTCGTGTAGCCGCCTCAATTGCCTCCATCCATTCAGCGGCCGGCGTCGCTTCTGAGCTCTCCAACCTTCCTAACTCGTGGCGCAAAACCTCGTCGAGTTCTTCCGGCATAATCGTCAGCAGCGCCGCGGCCCGGGCAAAGTTCGCCGCGGCGATCTCCTGTGACCAAGTGAGGCCTTCAGGGTCGTCGCTGAACGTGGCAAAGGCGAACCCCTCGTAACAGGGAGCAGGTTCTTCGACGACCGGCATCGCGCCACAGAAAATCGCCTCGAAAAACCGGTAAGTCCAGACGTAGTCGCCGGGGGGACACAGCACAAACTGGGCGGACGCCGTGAGCGCGTGATACGGGTCGTCCCAGCTCTTCGCCGGGAACTCTCGACCGCGTGTCGATGGCTCGATCCGCAGTCCGGCATCAGGGTGTCCCGCGCGACGAGGCGGCCCTGCGCTCGCCGGCTCAGGCAGCGGCGCACCCAACCATCCTTCGAGCGATTGGATCCGCCTCGATGTGAGCAGGCCGGTGAACAAGAAGCGGATTGGGCGCTGCCGTTGCCACATGGCCCTACTGCGCTGAACGATTGACCTCGGGAAGATCAGTGGCCGCACAATAGAGCCAATCCTGGTCAGCGGCTCGCGATGGGAGACGCTAACCGTCGAGAGCAATGACGCCGGTTGGCGCGAGAAGGTGAACGGGAAAAACTGTTGAAGGTACTCGAACTTGTACGCTTGTGGGGCGGGCACGCTCACCAGGTACGACGATTCCATCAATGCATGAGCGAGACGGATTCCCTGGATCAGCTCCCAAGGCACATCGATCCGGAACGCTGGCTTCTCCGAGATCACAGGGAACTCCGTGAACGTTCACGCGTGGCGTCGCAGGTCGAACACGATGGCGTGGCCGGTGGCGGCGAGACGAGGGAATCGGCTCCCGAGGTAGGTTGCAAACTCCTGGTAGTACTCGAGCCACCAGAAGGCGGGCCAGGCGAACGCGATAAACGCGGCGCCAGCGACACGTTCACGTTCCAGCTCTTCGATGGCCGCTGTTGAATCCGGCGGAGCGCCCCACGGTTGCCCTTCACGCTCGAGGAACGGAATCAGGATCCTGCCATCCAGGTCGCTGTTGAGACCGAGCGCGCTGTCATCGACCAGGAGGCAGCGCTGCCCCGGCGGGAGGATTTCTCTGACCAGATCTGCAAATACATAGACGTCCTTCCACCAACGGCGGGAATCGAATGGCATTTCGTTCCGAGCGGACTCGACGTCACCCTCGAGGTTCCGCACGAGCTTGCCAGCCGCGGCGTCAGCCTTCAGATCTTCGAGTCTCAGAACGAGACGTTCCAACACTCCTGAGAGTACCCGATCTGCGCTGAGCACCGCCCTAGCCCGTCGCGCGTCAGCGAGAAAGTCAACCAGCGTGCGGGAGTCCGGCGGCCTTGTTCGGTCAGCGACAGAGAAGGGCTCGTAGGACAGATCGAGCGTGCGGCACCAATCCAACCACTTCGACTCGTTGACCTGGCTGTAGATGCGCACCGGAATCCAGGGGATGCGGAGAGCGTCTGCCACGATGGCGCCATGCATCGCCTCGGTGATCAGGCATGGACACTTCCTCAGTCGCTCGAGGGTCACGGATGGATCGCCCATCGGGTCCAGGTACTCCAACCCCACCGCCCGACAAATCCCCGCGAGCTCCAAGCCGTCGAGCTCTGCGCGAATCGCTGACACGTGATGCGGCATGAAGGCGGGTTTCCCAGTGGCCGCCGACGGCTCGACGATCAGCCGCACGAGCATCGCCGCGTCCGTGATCGCCGCTTCACCCGGCAAGCCGAGCGCTGCGCATGTGAGCGGCCCTCGCACGCAATAGATCTTCCAACGCTCGTCCAGGGCTGGCGCGCGGCCGTAGCCCGCTCCGGATCCGAAGACCACCTTCAACGGTCGACGAGGAATAGTGGAGTTGAGAATCGTCCCAATCCCGAGGAGGAGCACGCGGGGGTCATCATCAAGCAGTTCGGGCATGAGCCGCGGCCACAGCCAGCAGTTCAGATCATCCCCGAAGTTTCCTGCACGATCGCGATAGTAATAAAGCTTCATTCCCGGAGCCGCGTCATCTCCAGAAAGCCCGGCGAGGCACAAGACATCCTATCGGCCGTTGTGGATCGACCTGGAGAACTGGCGGTCGGCGGCGACCCAGGCCGCCAGCCGCTGTCGCAGCCGATGACACAGATTCGGATGCGCGGCGGCGACATTGCGCTGCTCGGTCGGATCGGATGCGAGATCGAAGAGCTGCTCCCGTCCGCGCGCGACGTCGAGAATGTACTTCCAGTTCTCCTCGCGCACGCCCAGGAGGAACTCATCGGCGGCGACGTAGAAGTACGCGCGGGCCGGCCGATCCGAGGCGAACAGGCTGAACCCATGCCACGAAGGCGCCGGCTCGACGCCGATCAGATCGGCAATGGTCTGATTGAGGTCAACGTGACCGCCAGGTGTGCGCGAGCGTTTCGGAGCCGGAAAGAGACGCGGATTCCAGATCATGAGCGGGACCTGCACGTTCTCCTGGAACAGCGTCGTGCCGTGCCCATACGACTGCGGATGCGGATCGCCAAAGGCTTGACCGTGATCGCCGACGATCACGACCAGCGTGTCGTCGGCGAGATTCCGCTTGCGCAGGTAATCGAAGAGGCGGCCGAGATGCCGGTCGGTTTCGTGCAGGACGTTCAGGTAGCGACCCAGGTCGTAATCATCGGGCGGCAGCTTGCCACCAAAGAAATCGATGAGCGGCAGACCCGGCGTCGGTTCATAGGGATGATGTGTTTGATCCGTCCAGGCGGTGATGAAAAACGGCTGACCGCGGTTTGCCTCCAGCCATCGCTCCACGCCGTCCACCGTGCAGCGATCTTCCACCCCCCACGATGAAAAGGGCGGCGTGCACTGGAGATCTGTGTAATGCCAGATGGTCTGGTATCCGCGATTGGCCAGGAACACGTCCTGCCGCGCCCACGTCAAGTCGGTCGAGGTGATGAGGGCCGTCCGGAACCCGCGTCTGGCCACCATCTCGGCGAGCGTGGTGCCCGGCAGCGCCGGCTGGTCCTCGGTCAGATCCCGCCAGCTCAGGCCCGGATACACCGAGAGGAGAATCGCCGCCATCGCATTTGATGTGCGCGCGACGTGTGTGTAGAAGGCGTCGAACACCAGCGCCTGAGCGGACTCACGCAACAGATTAGGCGTCGGATTGTACCGGTTGCCATACAGACTGAGCGCCCCGGCAGGCACTGACTCCAGGACCAGGAGGATCACGTTCTTGGGGCGGAAGGGCTCCGTGCGATACGCTGCGCGGCGCACCGATGTCCGTCGGTCCCTCGCGCGATCGCCGACCGAGGAGAAATCGCGCAGGTCTTCCGGCGGAAACGACTGACTGAGGACGACGGCCGGCGTGCCGGCGATCTCGTTGAGGCACGACGCCAAGAACGTCCAGTGGGCGTTCTCGGCAACTCGCTTGTCTTCCCTGTCGCGCCACCGTTCGCCGCGGAGCGTGCTTCGTCCCGCGACGGTCCAGATCATCCCGAGGACCAGAAGCGAGACCTGAATGCCCCGCGCAGGCCTCGCGTGAGCCCTTGCCAGCCGGGCCGAGGTCGACGCGAACACGAGGTAGAGGCAGGCGGTGCCGGCGATCGCGAGCGCGAGCGGTGGCGTGACGAACGCCATGACCGATGACCGGACGTTCCGCGCATCGCCTGCGAGGTAAAGAAGGGGATAGCTCAGCGGCTTCTGGAAGAACCGGAAGATGACGAGATTGACGATCCCGTAGGTTGCGGCAAAGACATAGCAGCCGACAAACGTCCCGTGAACCACCCGCGCAACCTGCTGGCGCGATCCTGCGGTCCGAAGCACGATCCAGTGAAGCAGACCGACGGTCAGGGCAAGAACAACGTCCTGATACGAGATGGCAGCCAGCGCGGAAAGGTACGCCCCGAATGGTCGAAGCGACATGCGCGGCGCGTTCAGCAGATACGACGCCTTCATCAACACCAGGGCGACCGCCAGCCAGAGCGCCGGCCAGAAGGCAGACCCCCGCGAGGATGTCGTCCTGTACCCGTCCGAATCCTGCGGGGACGAGAGTCGATCGTCCGCCGCACGCCCACCCTGGCTGTCTGGCATTGGCGTCCTACAGGCGGCCGCCTGCGGAATGCGGCGGCCGTGTGGCAAGCTCGGCGAAGCTGGCCAGTTGTATCCCCAACTCGTCAATGGTCTGGCGGATTCGCGGGTCGGTCAACGTCTTCACTTCCGCCTCGCGTTCGGCGAGATACACCGAGCGAAAGTCAGGCGAAACATATCCAGGATGGCACGCCAGCTCGTTCCAGCCCTCGCGCACTTCGTCCTGCAAGAGGCGCTGCAGAAACGGCACCCCCACGTATTCGAGATTGGTAGCCATCCATTCCCACTGCGCGTAGAAGCTTCCGATGAAGCGTGCGGCCGAATCGCGCCGCAACGGAACGCCCAGCGGCGCCACCAACTCTCGAAACACGGGTCGGAGGTGCGGCGCGCGATGCACATGGCGATGCGAATCCACGTGGGTCGGCATGCGGCCAACCATCGCGATGAACCGATCGAGCTGCAGCGCGAACTCGTCGCGAACACCATCGAGGTTCGAAATGTCGAACGTCCGTTCGTCCTCGCCCCAGACGTCCCAGTGAAGTCCGACCGACAGCGCGGGATGGTCCCGCGCGATCGCCGCTGCATCCGCGGCCGCACGTCCGGTCACCATCAGGCTTGCGCTGGTCAGCAGGCCCCCCGTGTGACACTCCAGAATCCCCCGATTCACGCCGCTCGACGCGCCGAAGTCGTCCGCGTTGACGATCAGATACTTGGGCACGAAGATACCTCAGAGTCGGACGCTCGTCCCGGCGACCGCCGAATCCATGGCGCGCTCCAAGAGCGACGGCAGCACGACGTCATGGCCGAACACCGACTCCGCGAGAGCTCGCGCAGCGCGCCGATGATGGTCGTAGTCGGCGTTGACACGCTCCAGACAGGCGGCCGCTTGTTCGACGTCCGAAAACGCCAGCGCGCCCTCGCCGGCGCCCAGCCAGTCGGTGAACCCGGTGTCCTGGAGAACGACCGGACGCCCTGCGGCGAGGTAGCACACGCTGCGATCGCTGAACCATCCGCTCCAGCTGCGGACGTACGCCTGTTTCGCGGCGCTGAGCTCGCCGCGCGATGACGTGATGTAGTCCTGGTATCGCTCGACGGTGGCGACTTCGGCCGCGTCGCGGATCCTCCAGCCCGCCGCCGCGAGCATCGGCCGAATGTCCTCCCCCCCCGCAAGTGCGAGCTCGAGCGGGTGCCTCGTCCGCGAGGGCAACGACAGAATCCGCAGGAATTCTTCGTCTTTCTGACCGTACCGTTCACCGTCGTGATGTAGCACCTTGTAGGCGTTCCACGAGGCCACCGTCGAGAAGGGCGCATTGGAAGCGTCACCTCCTCGCTTCCAAAAGTCTGTCACGACCGGGGGGACGGTCGGGTGCCACCGATACTGGCCCGTAGGGATCCTGCAGTTCGGCTTTCCGATGTTCGCGCCGTACGTGAACAGCACGTCGTAGTCCCCCAACACCTTCCCGGCAAACTCGCCAAGCTGGGTGAAGAGGGGATCCATGTCGATGAGGATGCGTCGCCGGCACGCCTGAAATTCGCTCAGCCAGCAGACGCCGCCGATGTTCAGGAAGAGGTCCGCCTTCTGGAGCGCGGTCACGAGCGCTTCGCGCGACGTGCCATCAGTCCTCCCCGTCTCACGATCGACCCAGCACACGGGGACCGCCAACCCATATCGGCGCAGCATGTCCCGCACAATCGCCAGACCGCGCTCGGGGAACTCGACCTGTCGACGCAGGATCGGATCGTATGAGGAATACGGCCATCCGCTTTCCTCGACGTAGACCAGCTCATGCCCAAGCCGACAGAGACCGGCCAGATAATGGAAGAACGCGAACAGATTGCCGGCCAGCGGATTTCGAACCATGTATCCAGCGATGACAATGCGCATGTCAAATCCCCGCCCGCGTCATCAGGCTGTCGATCACTCTTTCTGCTGCGAAGTACTCCTGCGCGATCTGCCGCGCCGCAGCCGAATGGGCCGCGTAGTCCGATTCGATTGCATCAACCGCCGCCAGCACGTCATCGGTGGTCCGGAAGGCGAAAAGCCCGCGGCCGGTGGGCAGCACGTTGCTGAAGCCCGTCTCCTGCGTGATGACCGGCCGTCCCGCGGCGAGATAGCACGCGCTCCGATCGCTGAACCAGCCGCTCCGAAGGCGGATGTTCTGGTCTTTCGCCACCGTGAACTCGCCGCGTGACCCTACGATGTACTGTCGGTACCGATCGAGATCCCGCGAGACGTCCAGAGAATGCTGGACGCGCCAGCCGTGATCGGTCAGCAGCGCCCGGACCGGCTCGTCGACGCCGGTCGCGAGCTCGAACAGGACCGGCGTGTGCCGGGGGAGATCGATGAACTTGATGAACTCGCGATCCTTCGACCAGTAATACGTTTCGTCCTGATAGACGATGTCCTTGCCCACATGCTTCCAGGTCGCGATCGTCGTGTAGGTGTCGCCCGGACCGCCGTCACGAACAGCCCACAGATCAAGGACGACCGGCTGGCGCGTGGGCTGCCAGGTGAAACGTTCGAGAGGAACCCCGCAGTCGGGTGCGCCCAGATTCTCTCCAAACGTGAAGTGCATGTCGTGCGCTTCGAGCGCGGAGAGCGTCTTGGGATCATGCCGAACGACGAGAATTTGTGCGGCAACCGGATCCGTCTCCAGATAGATCCGTCGTGAAATCGTGAGATGTTCGTCGCGCAGCTCGTGCGCTCCCGTCACGTTCAACAGCGCATCCGCTTCCCGGTAGAGCTGCAGGATCGCAGATTCGCTCATCCCGTAGCAGCGCCCGCCTGGATAGTTCCCCCGGAACGCCCATCGGTCTTTGAATCCGAACGCGTCCAGAATTGGCGCGACGGCGGCGACGTTGCCGCTCGCATCGGGGGACGGGCCGTTCAGGCGAGGGTCGTATATCCAACGTCCCGAGTCTTCGACGTAGTACACGTCGTAACCGAGCCGGCGCAAACCGATCAAGTAATGCAGGAACTGGTACGTGACTCCGGCGAGCGGAAACCAGAACAGAATGCCAAAGACGACGACCCGGGGTTTCTTGGCTGTCATCACGCCTCGAGCTCCACCTGCGCGCCACGTGCGAGGCCGCCGGGCGCCCCGCTCTGCAGGCGGTGGAAGCGCGCGTAAATCCCGCCACGCGCCATCAGCGTAGCGTGCGTCCCGCTCTCCGCCACCTGCCCGTGATGCAGGACGAGAATGCGATCCGCGTGCCGGGCTGTGGAGAGGCGGTGCGCGATCATGAGTGTCGTCCGGCCCGCCGTCAGCCGGGCGACCGCGCCCATGAGCGACCGCTCGGTCTCGGCGTCGAGCGCACTGGTCGGCTCGTCGAGGATGAGAATCGGCGCATCCTTGAGCAGGGCCCGGGCAATTGAGAGACGCTGGCGCTCGCCGCCCGACAGCGTGGCACCACGCTCGCCGACGAGCGTGTCGTAGCCTGAGGGCAGCCGCACGATGAACTCGTGCGCGTTGGCGGCCCGCGCGGCAGTCTCAATCGCCTCGCGGGATGCGTGTGGCCGGCCGTAGGCGATGTTCTCCGCAATCGTCAGGGGGAACAGAAACGGCTCCTGCAGCACGATGGCGATGTGCTGCCGCAGCGATCTCAAGTCGAGATCGCGAACATCGTGACCGTCGACGCGCACGACCCCGGCGGTCGGATCGTAGAAGCGGGCCACGAGGCTGACGAGCGTGCTCTTGCCGGCGCCCGTAGAGCCGACGATGGCGATCGTCTCGCCAGGCGCGGCCTCGAAGGAGATGTTCTTCAGGACGGGCCGCTCGGCGTCGTAGCCGAACGTCACCCGATCGAACGCGACATGGCCGCCGGCCCGCACCAGGGGTTTCGCGTCGGGCCGCTCGTCTACGTCGAACTTCGTCTCCAGGATCTCGAGCACGCGACGCGCGCTTCCGGCCGCCGCCTGCGTCGTCGAGGGGCTGTAGAGCGCCGTTTCGAGCGGACCATACAGGGACCGCAAGTACGACAGAAACACGAGGAGGCCCCCGACCGTCAGGCTGCCGCTGAGCGCCTCGCGGCCACCTGCCCACACAATCAGCGCGGTTCCGGCGGCGGTCGCAAGCCCCACCCACGTGCTGAAGGCGACCTCCACCCGCGTCAGGGTCAGGGACGCTCGCACGGTTTCAGAGGCCGCTCGTTCCAGACGGCGGTCGTTGTACGGCTCCCGGCCGAATGCCTGCACGACGGGAATCGCCGACAGCGTCTGCTCGATCACGTCGTACAGCTTGCCCTCCGCCTCCTGCTGCTCGTGGCCGCGATCGAACATCGGCTGCATGTAGCGCCGCAACACGACGGTCAGCCAGGGGACCACGGCGAGCGACAGGAGCGTGAGCGCGGGATTGAGCCCCCACATGATCGCGAACATCGCGAGAAGGCTGATCAGGGAAGTGACGAGCGGCAGCAGCGCGTCCCTGATGATGGTCGAGACGCAGCCGGTGTCGGTGGTCACCCGCCGAATCGAATCGCCGACCGACTTGCGGGCATGAAACCGCAGCGACAGCCGCTGAAGGTGCGCGAAGAGATCCGCGGCGAGGTCGTACACCATGCGCTGGCCGAATGCGATGTTGGCGTAGGCGCTGGCCAGGCCGAGCGCCCACGAGGCCAGAAACAGGACAACGGTGGCAGCGACGCTCCAGCCAACAAGGCTTCTCGGATCGGCGGCGCCGGGAAGCCACGCGACCATCGAGGCCAGCGTTGGCGGCAGGGGCTGGCTGCCGAGCGCGTGATCCACCAGCACCTTCATCGGCCACGGTTTCAGCACGTCGAGGCCGATCTTCAGCAGCATCGTCACCATCACGGCGAGAAGGCCGGCCGACCGGCGCGACCCGTACCGAAGCAGCCACAGCGTCAGACGCGTCACGCTCGCGTCGCGAGGCACGGTGTCGTGAACGAGGGAGAGGGCGGGGGCGCTGGACATCCTGTTCAGACCGCTGCCGGACTCGATGCCTCACCATACTGAAGGTGATGCAGATGCTCGTACACCCCGCCGCGAGCGACCAACTCATCATGCGTGCCGCGCTCGACGATGCGGCCGTCGATCAGGACCGCGATGGCGGAGGCGCGACGGACCGTCGAGAGACGGTGTGCGATGATGAAGGTTGTCCTGCCCAGCGTCAGGCGATCCATCGCATCGAGAATCGACTGTTCGGTGGCCGCGTCGAGGGCGCTCGTCGGCTCGTCCAGTACGAGTATCGGCGCGTTCTTGAGAAAGGCTCTGGCGATCGCCAGTCGTTGGCGCTCCCCGCCCGACAGCGTCATTCCCCGCTCGCCGACGATCGTGTCGTATCCCTTCGGGAGCGCGGCGATGAACTCGTGGACGTTGGCGGCACGGGCGGCAGCTTCGATCTCATCGCGCGACGCGTCCGGACGCCCGTACCCGATGTTCTCGGCCACTGAAGTCGGGAAGAGGAAGGCCTCCTGCAAGACGACCGCGATGTGATCTCGCAGCGAGCGAAGCTGCACATCTCGCACGTCGGCGCCGTCAATCAGGACACGACCGCTCCAAGGATCCACGAAGCGCGGAATCAGGCTCACGAGAGTGCTCTTGCCCACGCCCGTAGGACCGACGATCGCGATTGTCTCGCCGGGGCGCGCCTCGAGTGAAACACGCTGCAGGACCGGCCGGTTCTCCTCGTAGCCAACCGTGACATCGTCGATCAGTACGTGACCGGCGATGTGCCGCACGTCGGGCGCGCCGGCGCGATCGCCGATCGCTTCGGGCGCCTCGAGCACGTCCATGACCCGATCGACGCTGGCGCCCGCGCTCTGAATCGTGGCGTACACGCCGGTGAAGGCTGCGAGCTGGCCCTGCAGCTTCGCGAGATACGCGAGGAAGACAATCGTCACGCCCACCGTCAGGCGCCCATCGAGGACCCGGACAGCCGCAAACCACAAGACGAGTCCGGTTCCCAGCGTGGTGACGAGTCCCGACCCGAGTCCGTAGAGCCCGCCGACGAACGCGCGCCGCTGGTGCGCGCGAATCGCCGCGTCCGCGAACTCCTTGAAGCGTTCATGCTCGACGTCCTCACGCGCGAAGGCCTGGACGACCGGAATCCCCGCAAGCGTCTGCTGGACGTGCGACTGGATGCGGCTCTCGATGTCCCGGTGCGCCCGAGCGACCAGCCGTATGCGGCGTCCAAACAGCCATGCCGACACGGCCATGAGCGGCGCCACGGCCAGCGAGAGCCCCGTCAGACCCGCATCCAGCCGTGCCATCACGACAACGATCGCGCCAATCGTGAACAGCGCGTGGCCTGGGGCAAAGAGCAGCGCATCCACGATGGTGTAAAGACACCACGCATCGTTGGCGACTCGAGTAATCGAGTCCCCCACCGGGGTACGTGTGTGAAAAAGGAGCGATCGCCGCTGCAGCTTCGCGAACACATCGCGCGACAGCGCATAGACCGTGCGGCGTCCCACCGCCGTCCAGGTCATCGACAGGACGACGCCCGCCGCATTGCTGACGAGAAACACGAGAATACCGGCCCCTGCAACCCACAGCAGCGCGCCCTGTGCAGTGAGCGCGCCGGGCAGGACGCTCGCAATGGCCGCCAGCCTTCCCCGCGCTGGCTGGCCGCCGAGGATGGTGTCGACCAGCACCTGCACGGGCCACGGCTCGAGCAGCGAGAACACCGTGCTGAGCACGGTCGCAACCACGATGAGCAGCCACCCGCGCCAGTACGGCGCCGCGTACGCAAGCAGGCGGCGATAGCGTTGGAGCCCCGTCATCAGAAGAACACAGATCGTCTTGTTGCGCGCTGCCTCTGTGTAGCCCTCAGAGCTTCACTTCGTGAGAGTCGATCGAAAGCGTTAACCGCGGAGAGCGCTGAGAGCACGGAGAAATACAGTCGTAGTGTCCAGCTTTAGCGGACCGATCCCACCCTCCGCGTGCTCTGCGGTGAACGCCCTTGACGCCGGATTCACGATCGATCTTTCGACGATTTCGCCGCGGTCTTTCTGGCACCGTGGCTGTCGTGGCCGGTTGATCTGAGGGTTGGACCCGCTGATTGGATACCTCTCAGCTCTTGCGCACGGGCTGTGTGGCAACGCCGCGGTTGCGGCGCTTCGAGCCGGCTTTGAGCGCCTGCGATGCCTCGTCGTCGCGCGGTGCGCTGGGGCGAGCCACACCTTCGCTGGACGGTTGGACAACGGGCGGCCGCGCCGGCGCGGCCGGCACGGACGGCTGCGCATTGGCGACAAACAGGCTCCAGAGGTACGCGGCGCCCCGCGACAGTGTCGCCCGCTCCGCGAGCGTCGTACCCGCGAGCCCGGCCGCCGAGACGAGCATCATGACCGGCAGGATTCGCAGGGCGCGCAGGCGCAGCGTCAGGCGTGCGGTTGCCGTCACGCTATCGCCCGCCGGCAACTCCATGAGGCCAGTCGATTCCGCCGCCTGATCGATCGCGCCCGCAACGGCCTGGCTGATGTC
>JACPPN010000259.1 GCA_016190995.1 Acidobacteriota bacterium
GCGTCGTGACGGAAGCGGTGTTCAATGCGGGTCTGCGTCGATACGACATCGCGGGGGACGCCTGGCGCACCGAGTGGGTGTGCTACTACTTCATCAATGACAACGTGACGCCGTCGTTTCTGATCAACGTCTCGGCGGACTACGACGTCAAGCGCAAGGCGCTCGCGGCGCATCGGACGCAGTTCGAGCCGGCGGACGCCGGGTCGGTCGCGACCAGGCTCACGTCGCCACGCTTCATGCAGCTCATCGAGAGTCGCGACGCCCACTTCGGCGCGCTCGCTGGCGTCGCGTTCGCGGAGGGGTTTATCGTGAAGGAGCCGATCCTACGGTGCGATCTGTTCCGGTAGCGAATCAGAGCGCTCACCGCAGAGCACGCGGAGGAGGCGGAGACTGGCCTGAGCCACGTGATTCCTCCGCGCTCTCGGCGCCGCGGTTAGGCTTTGGATCGACGGCGACACCATGAGTCCCACCACATGAGTCACGCATCGGTCGCCCAATGGCCATGACTGTCGGGATGGTCTGTTACGCGTCGGTCGGCGGCAGCGGCATCGTCGCCACGGAGCTCGCGAAGGCGCTCGCGATGCGCGGGCACAGCGTGCACGTGGTCAGCAGCGAGGCCCCGTTCCGGCTGGGCGGCTATCAGGCCGGGCTGTCGTTCCATCGCGTCCACAGTCCCGCCTATCCGCTGTTCCGCGAGCCGCAATACCTCCTCTCGCTCGCGACGAAGATCGTCCAGCTCGCCCGCGAGCATCATCTGGACATCGTCCATGCGCACTACGCGATACCACACGCTACCGCGGCCTATCTGGCCCGTCAGATTCTCGCCGACACGTGTCACGACACCGTGCCGCGCGTCATCACGACGCTGCACGGAACCGACATCACGATCGTCGGCAGCGACGCCTCGTATTCCGAGACCGTCGCCTTCAGCATCGAGCAATCAGACGGCGTCACCGCGGTTTCCCAGAGCCTCAAGGAAGAAACCTATCGGGCGCTCGAGATCGACAGCGATATTCGCGTCATCCCCAACTTCCTCGACTGCGACACCCACCGCCGGGTGGAGGTTCCCGAGCTGCGCCGGCGGTTCCTGGAGAACGGCCGATTCGAGAAGCTGGTGACGCACATCTCGAATTTCCGTCCGGTCAAGCGCATCGAACGCGTCGTGGAGATCTTTCGCTTGATTCGCGAGCGGGTGCCCGCCAAGCTCCTGTTGATCGGCGAGGGCCCTGAAGTGGGCGGCGCGGCGCGCCGCGTGCACGAGGCCGGCCTCGGGGACGCGGTGGAGATGCTGGGCGAACAGGACGAAGTGGTGGCTCTGCTGTCGATCTCGGATCTGTTCCTCCTGCCCTCGTCACAGGAGAGCTTCGGGCTTGCCGCCTTGGAAGCGATGGCCTCCGGGGTGCCGGTTGTCGCATCGCGCGTCGGCGGCCTGCCCGAGGTCATCGATGACGGCCTGACCGGCTTTCTGCATCCGCCCGACGCTCTGCGTGCGATGGCGGACTCGGGCGTTCGACTGCTGACCGATCCTGAGCTTCACCAGCGCGTCTCGCGCGCCGCGCGCCGCGTGGTCGAACGCCGCTTTTGCGCCGACCGCATCGTGCCGTTGTACGAGGCGTATTACGAGGAGGTCCGAGGCCGGAAAGACTCGCGGGTGACAATTCGGCAGTGACATCTCGAAACCCCTCTACATCTTTCAGCGACCCGGCCCACGTTCAAACGCGCGCAGCCTGTTTGGTGCAGTAAGATCCAGAAATCAACACGCCACTCTTTGCCCCTGCTATGCGCTCGCCATTTCGACCGCTCGTCGCCCTCCTCGCGTTTTTCGGTCTCGTCTCCACGCGGCCGGGTGACGCGCAACTCCGGGTCCTGCCGATTTCAGACGAGGCCGGCGAGGTCAGCCTTCGGCTCGTGCTGCGACGCCTCGACACGATCGGCATTTTCATGCTCGCGACGGCGCACCCCGACGATGAGAACAGTGCGTTGCTCGCGATGCTGAGGCATGGCCAGGGCATGCAAACGACGCTGGTGAGCGCGACGCGTGGGGACGGGGGTCAGAACGAGATCGGTCCGGAGTTGTTCGACGCGCTCGGCGTTCTTCGAACCGAGGAGTTGATGGCGGTTCATCGCTTCGATGGCGCCGAGCAGTACTTCAC
Organism: Acidobacteriota bacterium; assembly: GCA_016190995.1. GTDB lineage: Bacteria > Acidobacteriota > Vicinamibacteria > Vicinamibacterales > JACPPN01 > JACPPN01. Next base: position 2,154 of record JACPPN010000259.1, read on the forward strand.
GCGCGCCGTCGATTTCGGGTTCTCGTTCAGCATCGAGGAAACATTCGAGCGCTGGGGCAAGGACGAGATCCTGGGCGACTACGTCCGCATGATCCGGACCGTGCGGCCCGACGTCGTGGCCACCATGTCGCCGAGCGGCACAGGCGGGGGACAACATCACCAGGCATCCGCCCGCATGGCGACCGAAGCGTTCAGGGCCGCCGGCGACGCGTCCCGCTTTCCCGAGCAGATCGAGGCCGGACTCCGTCCGTGGCAGGCGAAGAAGCTGTACCAGGCCATGAGCTTCGGGTTCCGTGGCGAGCCCGCACCGCCCCCCGGCGTCACGCTCGTGGCGATCAACGCGGAGACCTACGATCCGCTTCTCGGTCGCACCTACGCCGAGATCGCGAGCGAGGCGAGGTCGATGCACAAGTGTCAGGGCATGGCGCAGCTGCTCGCACTGCCGGGCGCCTTCACCTCTCGGTACACGCTCGCGGACACGACGATGGCCGGTCAAATGGACAAGGACGAACCGTCGATGTTCGACGCCATCGATACGACGCTGGGCGCGCTGCTGAAGTTCGTCCGCGGTGCGCCGCCCTCGGCGCTGGCCGATTCGATTGCCGCAATCGGGCGCGACGTCGAATCCGCGAAGGCGCGTCTCGATGCCGATGGTCCAGAAGCGGCGATCGCTCCGCTCGAGCACGGCCTCGCCACGGTGCGCACGTTGCGGCGCCAGCTCGCATCGCTCGGACTCCAAGAAGACGACGATCGATTCGAAATCGACTATCGTCTCGGCATCAAGGAACGGGACTTCGAGCGGGCGCTCGTCCTCGCCCACGGCGTTCGTCTCGAGGCGCTCGCGGACGACGGGGTGGTCGTTGCCGGTCAGCCGATCAAGGTGTCTGTGATCGCCGGCAATCGCAGTCGCCGGCCCGTCACGCTGACGCGCGTCGCGTTCAACGGGTTCGACGGGGAGGCGGCCGGCTGCGCCGGCGAGGTCAAAGGGAATGGCAGCCTTCGATGCGAGCCGACCCTGACGATCCCTGCTGATGCACGGCTGACGACGCCGTACTGGAAACGCCTGCCTGATGCCGCGCGTTACGAGTTCGAACCGGATGCGCCCTTCGGGAGCCCGTTCCGCCCGACACCCTTCCGCGTCCGGGTGGACGTGACGCTCGGATCCGTGTCGGTGCCGGTGGACTTGCCCGTGCAACACCGGTACGAAGGCAACATCTTCAGCGGCGAGAAGCGCATGGAGCTTCACGTCGTGCCGCGGTTCGCGGTCCGCATGAGCCCGGACATCGCGATTGTGCCCGCGGCGCTCGCTGAAAAGACGGCGCGCACGCAAGGGGCCGGCCGGTCTCGCGAGCTGCGCGTGACGGTCACCAACGGCAGCAAAGGCGCGGCCGAGAGCCACGCCATGCTGCGCTTGCCGGTGGGATGGCAGGCCGCTCCATCGAGGGCGCCCCTCAAGTTCACGCGCGAGGACGAACAGCAGACCGTGCGCTTCACCGTGACGCCGCCCGCCGGCGCCGTGCCCGGCGAATACCGCATCGTCGGCCTCGTCGTGGCGGAGGGACGTGAATTCCAGGATGGATATCAAGTCATCGAGTATCCGCATATTCATCGCCGGCATCTCATCCAGCCCGCCGAGTCGGTGCTCCAGGTGATCGACGTGAAGATGCCGCCGAAGGTCTCGGTCGGCTATGTCATGGGTGTGGGCGATCAAGTGCCGCCGGCCATCGAGCAGCTTGGCGCGCGCCTATCGTTCATCGGCGACGACGAGCTCGCGTGGGGCGATCTGTCGAAGTACGACGTCATCGTCACCGGCGTCCGCGCCTACGAGCGGCGCGCCGACCTGCGGGCGCAGAATAATCGGCTGCTGCAATACGTGGAGCGCGGGGGGACGCTCATCGTGCAGTACAACAAGTTCGAGTTCAACGAGGCGCAGTACGGTCCGTACCCGGCAAAGGTGAGCTCGAACCGGATCACCGACGAGAACGCGCACGTGCAGATCCTCGAGCCCACCCATCCGCTGTTCAACACGCCCAACCGCGTCGCTCGCAAGACGTGGGAGGGGTGGGTCCAGGAGCGGGGCCTGTATTTTCTGGGCGAGAAAGACCCGCGCTACGTCGACCTCGTGCAGATGGAGGACGGGTTCGAGTTCAACAAAGGCGCGAAGAGAGGAGCGCTGGTCGAAGGGCGGTTTGGAAAAGGACGCTGGATCTACGTCGGGCTCGGGCTGTGGCGGCAGTTGCCGGCGGGCACCGACGGCGCATATCAGCTCCTCGCGAATCTTCTCGCCCTCGGGCGGGCGCCCGTCGCGAGCACGGCCGCATCGAAGCTTCCGCGATAGCTTCAGGTCGCACCGGCCAACCCGAATCGGCAACTTCCTATGTCTCCCGACGTGATTGTGGTTGGCGCGGGCCCGGCGGGGGCGACGGCGGCGCGGACGCTGGCGCTCGGCGGCGCTCGCGTCTGGCTGCTCGACCGGCACGAATTTCCGCGTAATAAGCCGTGCGGCGGCGCGATCAGCGCGCGTGCCCTGACACGATTTCCATACCTCGAGGGGCAGCTGCATCGCATCGCGGTTCATCCCGTCACGAAGCTGCACCTCGAGTCGCCCGGCGGCTGCCGGAGCACGCCGCAGTCCGAGGATCGCGCGGTCCTGATGATCCGGCGACTCGACTTCGATCACTTGTTGGTCGAGCTCGCACGCCAGGCGGGCGCCGAGCTGATGGCGGGCGTCGAGATCGCGCAGGCGGCGATGGATGAGGGCGGCGTGTCGTTGACGTCTCGCGACGGCCGCAGGTTCCGCGCCCCGCTCGCCATCGCGGCCGATGGTGTCAACAGCGTCGTCGCGCGGCGCCTCGGGTTGAATCCCGGGTGGCCGCGATCGTCGGTCGCACTCGACATGATGGAAGAGACGCCGATCGAGACGCTGAAGTGCGCCGAGCCGGATGCCCTGTGGGTCTCCTACGGACACGGTGGATCGGCCGGCTACGCATACATTTTTCCCAAGGCGCGTCATGTCAATGTAGGGATCGGGTACGTGCTGTCGCACTTCCGCGAACAGGTGGACGAATCGCCGTACGAGCTGCAGCGGCGGTTTGTCGACTCCCTGGCGCGGCGCGGCCTGCTGCACGGCGTCTCGAGCCGCCGCCACTTCACGCCGTTTCTCATTCCGATTGGAGGACCGCTCCCGAAGACCGCGCACGAGCGCGTCCTGCTGGCGGGTGACGCGGGCGGATTCGTCAACGGCTTTACGGCTGAGGGCATCTATTACGCCATGGTGACCGGCGAGCTCGCGGCTCGCGCCGCCCTCGGTTCCGCCAGGTCACCGGAGCCCGTCGCGACGCGATACGTTCGGAGCTGGAAGCGCGAAATTGGCGCAGAGCTGCGCGATTCCGTGCTGCTGCAGCGGTATGTGCTCGGCGAGGCCAGGCGCGTCGACCTGGCGGTGAAAGGGGCCGAGCGCCACCCGCGCCTTGCGCGGGCTGTCGTCCAGTACGCCAGCGGACGCCGAAGTTATTGGAGCGCCAGACGGCGGGTCCTGTTGCGAGCCCCCGGGCTGGTTCCGACCCTGGTGGCACAGGGCCTGACCGGCCACCGGTGACGGAGTAGTCCGAAGCCCGTGATCCCGATGTAACTCAGCCGCCGGCGTTGCGGTCTAAGAGTTGCCAACGACAGCATGCCGTCCAGCCAACAGGCATTTCGGCTTGATGGCAGCTTGGATTCTGCTAAGATAAAGAGTCCTCTGACAATTTCGTAACTCTTAGCGATACCGCGGCTTAGGGCACGGCGCGAGGCTGTGCGCAGGCCGGGCTGGCGGCCGTTCCGAACTCGGTCGCCGTCGGAGCAAAGACACCCTGCAAGGTCGGGATCCGGCGAGAGAATCGGCTCGAGGAACACCTATGCTGCTGCTGCGCGATCCAGGCATCGACCATCTGCTTCGCCGCGCCACGTTCGGTGCGTCGCCGTCGGAGCTCAGAGCGTTTTCTGACTTGAGTCTCGACGAGGCGGTGGATCGTCTCGTCAACTACGAGCAGTTCCCGGATGACGTGGACAACCACATCAATCAGCCGGGATACGTCGGCGTGACCACGCGGGGGCAGTTCTCGCCGAACACCGTCATCAACGACGCGCGCCAGCGCTGGCTCTTTCGAATGGTCCACTCGCGGCGGCCCCTCGAAGAAAAGATGACGCTGTTCTGGCACAACCACTTCGCGACCGCGTACAGCAAGGTCGCCGGTCAGACGAGCGGGTCGGTCGCCACGCGTCACATGGCTGCGAAGCCCAGCGAAGATCCCGGGGGAGTGACCGGCCAGATCGAGCTGCTGCGGAAATACGCGCTCGGCAACTTCCGCGATCTGCTGCTCGAGATCGCGAAGGACGTCGCGATGCTCTACTGGCTCGATGGCCGCACCAACGTGAAGGGCAAGCCGCAGGAGAATTTCGCGCGTGAGCTCATGGAGCTCTTCACCATGGGCGTCCAGTACTACCAGGAGGCCGACGTCTACGCGGGCGCGAGGGTCTTCACCGGCTGGAACATCCGGTTCGTCCGGCTGGCGAACGATCCGATGGGGACGAACGCGTACTACGAGTTCCTCTACAACGCGGGGCAGCACGACACGGATCCGAAGGCGTTCAGCTTTCCGATCTTCCCGGATGGCAACCAGACGATTCCCGCGCGTGCGGCCTCGGCGGGGATGCAGGACGGCATCGATCTCATCAACGCCGTGGCGCGGCATCCCGAGACCGCGCGGAGGCTCGCGCGCAAGCTGTACGGGTTCTTCGTCAGCGAGATCCAGCCGGCGCCCGATTCCTTCGTCGAGACCATCGCTGGCGTCTACCTGCAGAACAATTTCGAGATGAAGCCGGTCGTTCGCGCGGTGCTTCTCTCGCCGGAATTCAGTGACCCGTCCTCCTACTTCGCGCGCTACTCCTGGCCGTCCGAGTTCGTGGTGCGCGCCATCAAGGAAGTGGGATGGAACGGCTTCTCGGTCGATAGCGCTCTGTCGCCGCTGGCGAACATGGGACAGCAGCTGTTCGAGCCCCCCGACGTGGCGGGCTGGGATCTCGGGCCGACGTGGTTCTCGACGGCGGGGATGCTGGCGCGGATGAACTTCGCGGCCACTCTCACGACGAACCAGAGATTCAACCTGCGCAACTCGTCGCGGCTGTACGGACAGACGGCGTCGGGCCTGCTGGCGCACTTCCTCGACCGCTTCACGCCAAGCGACTACGACACCGCGCCACGTCAGGATCTCGTCGATTATCTGACCGCCAGCGGGCCGTGGACGGGCTCGGATGCGCAGGTGCTCGTCAAGGCGGCGGGTCTGGCGCACTTGATCGTCGGTTCCTCGGAATACCAGTTCGCCTAGGAGCCCGTTCACCGTTGCTCAGACGGGCTCCTGGGCAGGAGCGGACGGAAGGGATCAACCATGAACGTTACTCGTCGCGAGTTTGTACGTGGCGGCGTCGCGGCATTTACGGTCGGCTTCGCTGCGCCGGAGTTCCTGAGCGAGCTCGCCCTCGCGCAGGGCAGCACATCGCGGACGCTCGTCGTGCTGTACCTCGGGGGCGGCAACGATTCGCTCAGCATGCTCGTGCCATACACGGACAGCTTCTACTACAGTCGTCGTCCGACGATCGCGATCCCTGCCGGATCGGTGTTGCAAGTCGGGAGCGACAAGAGCGGCAAGCCGCTCGGCCTCAATCCGCGCCTCGTGGGGATGCACGCCATCTTCAATGCGGGGCAGATGGCCGTCATCCAGCGAACCGGCTATCAGAATTCCAGCCGGTCCCATTTCACGGGCACCGACATCTGGTCGACCGCGCTCCCCAACGCGCCCCAGACGACGGGCTGGCTCGGCCGGTATCTCGATCTGCTGCCCTCGCCGGTGGATCCGCTGGTTGGCTGGAGCACGGTGCGCGAGACGCCGCATGCGCTGCGCGGCCGCCTCACGGCCGTGCCCTCGATTCAGAATCCGGCGACCTACGGCTTCAGCAGCCCGAATACGGGCGCCGAGGCGGCGCTCGAGCGAACGTTTGCACTCAAGATCTCGTCGCACGTTCCGGTAGAACGCCCGCACCTCGCCTTCGTCAACGGCACCGCTCAAGCGGCGCTCGCGACATTGGATCGCGTCGTCCCGGTCGCGCAGTACGCTCCGACCGTCACGTACCCGAACAACGGGCTCGGACAGGCGCTGAAGGCGATTGCCGGCGCCCTCGTGAAGGGCATCGGGACGAAAGTGTTCTGGGTCCAGACGGGCGGCTACGACACGCACTCGACACAGGGCGTCAACTTCCAGAACGGTGCCTACACGAATCTCATGGGCATCCTGGACGGTGGCCTGGCGGCCTTCTACAGCGATCTGAAGAACCAATCGCTGCTCGACCAGACCCTCATCGTCCAGTTCTCGGAATTCGGGCGCCGCATCACCGAGAATGGCAGCTCGGGAACCGACCACGGTGCGGCGGGCCTGATGTTTGCCATCGGGGGGAAGGTCAACGGCGGCATCTACGGGACGGCGGCCTCGCTGAACCCCGATCCGAGCAATCCGACGCTCGAGAACAATGGCGGCGACGTGCGGTTCGAGATGGATTTCCGCTCGGTCTACGCGCGCGTCATCGACAACTGGCTCGGCGCCGACTCGCGGCAGATCCTCAACGCCGACTTCCGCCAGCCCGGACTTAGTTTCATCTAGGTTTTCTGCTCCAACGCGCTATGATGGCGGATGGGTGGGGCACGCGCGCCACCGGCCATGCCGTCCATCAAGCGCACCAAGTTCAGGCTCACCAACGATCAGCTCCTCGAAATTCTCTATTGGTTGAAACTGATCCGCGCCTTCGACGAGCGATTGAGCGTCCTCGTGCGGCAGGGGAAGGTGCGCAGCGGGGTCTATACGGGCCTCGGCCAGGAGGCGATTGTCGTCGGCACCTGTTACGGCCTGCGCCGGGAGGACTACATCTGTCCGCTGCATCGCGATCTCGGGACGTTCTTGATGAAGGGCGTCGAGCCGGGGGTGATGATGGCGCAGATGTTCGCGAAGGCGACGGGACTCTCGAAAGGGCGTGACTCGGCGCTGCACAGCGGCGTGCCGGAGCTGGGGATCTTCGGCAACACGAGCATGCTCGGGTCGAACCTCCCCGTGGCGGCGGGCATCGGCCTCACGTTCCGGATGGAGCAGGTCGACCACGTCGTCATCGCCTACTTCGGCGAAGGCGCGAGTAATACCGGGGACTTTCACGAGGCGCTGAACTTCGCCGGCGTTCAGCGACTTCCCATCGTCTTCATCTGCGAAAACAACCTGTACGCGTACTCGGTGCCCTTCGAGAAATCGATGGCGATCGAGGACGTGGCGGTTCGCGCCCAGAGCTACGGCTTCGACGGGGTCGCCATCAACGGCAACGACGTCCTCGCCGTCTATCAGGCGACGCAGGGAGCGATCCGCCGCGCCCGGACGGGCGAGGGGCCCACGCTCCTCGAGTGCAAGACGTATCGCTGGCACGGCCATTCGGAACACGACAAGGCGTTCTACCGAACGGACGAGGAACTCGCGATGTGGCGGAGCCGCGATCCGATTCCGACGTTCACGACGTATCTGCAGCACATGAACGTGCTCGAGCCGGCAAGGCTCGAAGAGATCGACGCCCGCATCAACACGACGATCGACGAGGCGGTGACATTCGCGGAGAACAGCCCGGAACCGGAGCCGACCGACGCGATCACGGATCTGTACGCTTGACCAAAGAGATCACTTATCTGGAAGCGATCCGCGAAGCGCTCCAGGAGGAAATGCGTCGCGACCCGAAGGTGTTCGTCCTGGGCGAGGACGTCGGGCCGTACGGTGGCGCGTTCGGCGTCACGCAGGGATTCGTGGAGGAATTCGGCGAGAGGCGCTGTCTCGATACCCCGATCTCGGAGTCGGCGATCATCGGCATCAGCGTCGGGGCGTCGTTGCGGGGCTATCGCCCGGTCGCCGAGATGCAGTTCGGCGACTTCATCTCGTGCGCCTTCGATCAGATCGTCAACCAGGCCGCCACGCTGCGATATCGCTATGGCGGGCGCGCGTCGGTGCCGATCGTGGTGCGGGCGCCCTGCGGCGGACGTGTGAGCGGCGGACTCTATCACTCGCAGAACACCGAGGCCTGGTTCATACATCGCCCGGGCCTCAAGGTGGTCGCACCCTCGACCCCGTACGATGCCAAAGGCCTCCTGAAGGCCGCGATTCGCGACGACAACCCCGTCATCTACATGGAGCACAAGTACCTCTACCGGCGCGCCCGCGGACCGGTGCCGCAGGATGACGAGGAGATTGTGGAGATTGGGGTGGCGGCCACCCGGCGTGAAGGCGATGACATCACGCTCTTGACGTACGCCGCGATGGTGCAGCCGGCGCTCGAGGCGGCCGACGAGCTCGCGAAGGAGGGAGTCGAAGTCGACGTCATCGACCTGCGATCGCTTCTCCCATTCGACAAGGCCGCGATCTTCCGATCGGTCGAGAAGACCGGCCGGGTGCTCATCGCCCATGAGGACGTGAAGACGCTGGGCATCGGCGCCGAGCTTTCAGCCGTCATCGTGGAAGAGCGGTTCGACTGGCTCGATGCTCCCGTCGTGCGTCTCACCTATCCCGATACGCATTGTCCGTTCGCCCCGGCGCTCGAGAATTTCAATCTGCCCGATGCCGGCAAGATCGCAGCTGCGCTTCGGCGATTGGCTGCCTACTGATGGCCGCCGGACCAGGCGGCCGTGCGGGGTCCTGAAACCGGAGGTTATGAGCGAGGAGGTTCACCATGTTGGGTAGAGCTTTGAACAGCGTCATGCTTGTCGTCATGCTGACCTGGATGGCCGCGTCTCTCGTCGCCCAGACGGCGGAAGGCGACCGCGTCCGCGAGGCCACGACGGTGCTGAAGGAAATCATGGACGCGCCGGATCACGCGATCCCGACGGCGATTCTCGAGAAGGCGGAAGGCATTGCCGTGTTTCCCGGGACGCTCAAAGGCGGGCTCCTGGTGGGCGCGCATCGAGGCAAGGGCATTCTCAGCGTGCGATCGGAGCGAGAGCGGACCTGGTCCGCGCCGGCGTTTCTCACCCTGACGGGTGGAAGCATCGGGGCGCAAATCGGCGGTCAGGCCATCGACGTCGTTCTCATCATCATGAACCGCCGCGGCCTGCTGAACCTCATTCGCAACGAGTTCAAGATCGGGGCGGATGCGGCGGTCGCCGCCGGGCCGATCGGGCGCGAGGCGGAGGCCTCGACCGACATCCAGTTGCGCGCCGAGATCCTGAGCTATTCGCGATCGCGGGGCTTGTTCGCTGGCGTCACGATCAAGGGCTCCGCGATCCGCCAGGACGTCGACGGCAACGAGCACTTCTATGGCAGGCGCTACGCGACCGAGGATATCGTCATCAAGCGGCTCGGTGGGGCGCCGGAAGCCGTGGCTGTCTGGCGTGACATGCTGATCAAGTACGCGCACTAGTTGGCGCGTTGTCCCTGTGCAGCTCCCAGGGCGCCACGTGGCTGGCTACCGACATTCGGAGCTCGCAACGATGTTCGGGTATTGATCCCAACCCGGCGTCAAAAGCTTTCACCACAGAGGACGCAGAGAGCACAGAGAAAACCTTGGCCTGGACTCTGTGTGCTCTGTAAAACAAACGCCGGAGAACGTGTGTTCCTGACAAGAAAGCGTTTGTTCTACTAGGAGCCCGTCTGAGTAACCGTGACAGCTCCTAAGGCTCATAGACGAAACCTTGCTTCATCTGTCACTGTTCCGGCC
>JACPPN010000260.1 GCA_016190995.1 Acidobacteriota bacterium
GGTAGTCGTTCATAGGGCGCACATTCGTGCGCCACCTAGTCCGACGTGCGGGGCTGACCGAAGCAGGCGATCGTATCGGACCTGCTGAAAGCCGACCGCCTGAAAGGCGGTGGGATTAAACCTGGCACGTCGGACTAAAGGAATCTGGCAGACCTGACGATATGAAGAGTACCAACTCGTGCGAGCCGCGCAGGCCGCTCGTTGCGTTTCTGTGCTTGCGGCGCATCGAGGCGACGTGTAGACTGGCGCCGCTGCTTCTCGACCTTGACTCCACGAACTGTCCTCAGGATTCTCCTCCTTACGGCCTGCGCGGCCGCGTTGCCGGTTTCCGCACGCGCCCAGATCTATTCCTGGCGCGACGCGAACGGAACGCTCGTCCTGTCCGATCGCCCCGGTGATCCGAACGCCCGCAGTTTCCCCGTAGCCGGCAGTACAGCCATTCGTACGACACGACCGGCGAGTGGCGTTCCGGCCGGCGGCTATGACCGGCTGATTGCGGAGCACGCGTCGAACTCTGGTGTGAGCCCGGCATTGGTGCACGCCGTCATCCAGGTGGAATCCGGCTACAACCCCCGCGCGCGCTCTCGCAAGGGCGCGTTGGGCCTGATGCAGCTCATGCCGGCGACCATGAGCGACTATGGCGTGACCAACGGCTTCGATCCGTCAGCGAACATTCGAGCCGGTGTCGCCTACTTGCGGGCGCTGCTGACCCGGTATGAGGGGAATGAGGCACTTGCGCTCGCCGCCTACAACGCCGGACCGGCAGCTGTCGCGCGTCACGGATATCGCGTCCCTCCGTACCGGGAGACCCGCGACTACGTCCGCCGCATCACGTCGCGCACGCCCATCCGGACGGGCGGCATCACCCACATGTACAAGAGCGTCGAGAAAGTCGGCGAACGGGAAATCCCACGCTACTCCAACGTCAGACCTTCCTCGGGTGACTACGAGATCCTCGCGCAGAGGTAGCCTCCACACGCACAGGTGCGCGGACGTCTCTGGTTACGCCCAGCCATATCACAGTCCACCCCACCGCGCACCACACGCGCGGCGGGGGACGTTCGGGGGGGCCGGCGCACGGGCCTGTCAGAACGAAACGTGCTTTCATTGGCAAGGACATCGGGCTTGGAAGATGTCCAGCCGTTCTGGTCTCGGTGGCCTCCGCGTTCTCTGTGGTGAGTGCTTTTGACGCGGGCTTCCGGGGAAGCCGGAAGCGACTTGCTCACAGCCTCTCTGAGCGATGGACCCGGTACAGCCGACGCGCGTTCGCGTAGACGTCTGGCTCGACGTCGCGTGCCTGTTCAAGACCCGCTCGGAAGCGCAGCGCGCCTGCAGGGCGGGCAAGGTCGATGTCAACGGTCAGCGCGCGAAGCCGCATCGCGACCTGCGGGTCGGCGACGAGCTGGTCATTTCGCGTCCCTTTGGACGCAAACAGCGGATCGTCGTTCGAGGATTGGCGGAGCGGCACGCTCCGAAGCAAGAAGCGCGTCTGCTCTATGAAGACCTGACGCCGCCGCCGACGGCCGAAGAGATGGCGCTCGCCCGTCTCGAGCGGCTGAACCGCACGGTGGCGGCGCGGATCGGCCGTCCCGACAAACGCGCGCGACGCGAACTGCGACGGCTCAAGGGGATGTAGCGAGGGGCGCGTCGAGATTACAGCCGCGTGCTATACTGAAAAATTCGTAGCGCCGCGACACGCCGGGCCGAGTAGCGTCCGGCCGGAACACGCGGCCGCAACTGACTCGAGGCAGACACGAGTGGCCAAACACCCTTCCGCGCTCAAAGCTCATCGTCAGAACGTCAAGCGACGTGATCGCAATCGTCAGCTGCGCAGCCGCCTGCGCGCCGCCCTCAAATCGATCCGGGTGACCATCGATTCGGACGAGCCGGGCACGGCGAAAGGCGCGCTGCAGGACGCGACGTCGCTCGTCGATCGGATGGTGACCAAGCGCATCATCCACCGCAACACCGCCGCCCGCTACAAGTCACGCTTGACGAAGCGGATGACGCGAAAGTCTGCCTGAGGCCCGAGAAGGCTGGGCGGCCCACGACGGGACATCTTCCAGCCCCAGCGATCGCGTGGATTGCCCAGGTGGCGGCGGGCTGGGCGCCCCGTGGGGCGGCCGCGCGTCGGGTTACGCGGTCGCGAGTCCCCGCGGTGTCACGTGCCGGGCCTCCGCGAATGTCCGCCGCAGCTCGCCCCGAAAATCCGGGTGCGCGATCGAGATGAGGGCCTCGGCTCGCTCGCGCAGACTCTTGCCGAACAGATCCACCGCGCCGTACTCGGTGGCTACCCAATGCACGTGCCCGCGCGTGGTCACGACACCCGATCCGGCCTTCAGGGCGCCGACGATGCGAGAGACGCGGCCGCCGGCGGCCGTCGACGGCAGCGCGATGACAGGCTTGCCTCCGCAGGAGAGTGCGGCGCCGCGGATGAAATCCATCTGACCGCCGATGCCCGAGTAGATGCGGAACCCGATCGAATCGGCGCACACCTGCCCGGACAGGTCGACCTCCAGTGCCGAGTTGATCGCCACCACGTTGTCGTTCTTGCGGATGAGGGCCGTGTCGTTCGTGCGGTCGCAGGGGTGGAACTCGACGAACGCGTTGTCGTGAACGAAATCGTAGAGCCGCCGCGATCCCATCACGAAGCTCGTGACGACGCGTCCCGGGTGGACCTTCTTGAGACGATTCGTGATCACGCCTGCCTGCACGAGATCGATGATGCCGTCGGAGAACATCTCCGTGTGAACCGCCAGGTCCCGCTTGTTGAAGAGGCGCCGCAGCACGGCATCGGGAATCCCTCCGATGCCCATCTGGAGCGTGGCGCCGTCCGGCACGAGCGCGGCGACGTGCGCCGCGATGGCCTCTTCGACAGGGCCGGCCGGCGCGGCATCGTGCGTGTAGAGCGGCCGGTCAGTATGGATGAAGGCGTGCAGTCGATCGAAGGGGACGAGGGTGTTGCCGTGCGTGCGCGGCATCTGCTCGTTGATCTCCGCCACGACGTGCCGCGCGGAACGGGCGGCGGCAAGCGCCGTGTCGACCGATGTCCCGAGCGTGCAGTAACCATGGCCGTCGGGCGGCGAGAGCTGCAGCAGCGCGACATCGAGCGGCACCCGTCCGGTCGTGAAGAGCGCGGGGATATCGGAGAGAAAAATGGGGATGAAGTCGGCCCGGCCCTCATCAATGGCCTGGCGCAGCGGCAACCCCGTGAAGAACGAGATCGAGGAGAAGCGACCGGTCTGCTCCGGATCGGCGAAGGGCGCCGGTCCGTTCGTGTGCATGTGATAGAGCTTGATGTCGCGAAGGTCCTGGCGCCGGACCAGGGCCTCGATGAGCGGCGTCGGCGTGGCCGCGGCGCCGTGGATGAAGACCCGCATGCCGCTTCCGATGCACGCGATCGCCTCGTCCGGGCCTACGGCGGCGCCCGTCCAGTTGTCTGCCATGATCGATCAGGTCGCCTCTCCTCGAACCGGCTCGGCCGCGCTCAATCGCGCCGCGACTGCCGTCTTGACGGGACCCGCGCGGGCACAACTCTAGCACGAGCACTGGGGCGCCGAATGCGCAGGGATGGCCGGAGCCTCGCCGGACTAGTGGCGGTCTGGGAGCCGTGCTGGCACAACTACGGCCACGGCCGGCCTGCAGAGCCTGGTCTTCCGCTGCTCTTGATCGCCTCGCTCAGCTCGATCACGAGCCGCTCGAGCAGAACGCGGGGGTCTCCGGCAGACGTCTTCAGGTCGAGGTCTGTGCGAAACAGCGCGTCAACAGCCTCGCCGGCGCGCTGAGGGGGAAAGCGCGATCGCACGAGCCATCCGAGCTGGCCGAGCAGACCGAAAGGTATCGCCCCGGCCTCGAGAGCGGCCGCCAGTTCGCGAAGCGCTTCGGCCGTAGCGCCACGCCCGATGGCCTTGACGATGGCCCAATCGTCCTCGGGGGCACTCGCGGGAGTGACCACTTCCTGCACGTCCACGACGGTCACCTTTTTCTGTCCTGACGCGAACTGACGCACCCGCTCGAAGTCGGCGCGCAGCCGGACGATGTCGGGTCCTGAGAACTCTGCGAGCAGCCTCACCGCCGCCGGATCGAATTCGACGCCCGCAGACTCGGCTTCCCGCCGGATCCACCTCTGCGCGTCACCGACGTCGCCTAATCCGCCGCAGTCGACCACAATCGCCTGCTGCTGAAGCTGCTTGGTCATGCGCCGTCGCCCGTCGAGCTCCGCCGCGACCAGGACCAGCACGGTGTGGGGTGCGGGCGCCCGGACGTAGGCCTCGAAATCTTCGAGCGCCCGAGCGGTCGCTTCACTCTCGCGCTTCGGCTCCAACAGCTTCTCTGCCTGCAGCACGATGACGATGCGTCGATCGGCGGCAAACGGCAGCGTCGCCGCCGCGTCGAGCACCGCTTGAAACGTCGTCTCGCCGCCGTACAGCCGCTCGACGTTGAAGGCGCGCAGTTGCTCCTCGACGAGGGAGGAGAATCCGGCTACGAGACGATTCTTCTCCGCTTCGTCTTCGCCGGCTAGCACGTAGAGGGGTCCGACTGTTCCCGACTGGATGGCGTGGCGGATGGCGTCTGGCGCGGCCGTGGGCATGCGGTGGCGTCAGAAGGCTTCGAGGATGCCGCTGACGACCGCTTTCGCGAAGTTCGTCGTGAGCCGCTCGAGCGCATTGGACTCCTGTCCGAAGAACGCCGTCGGATCCTGTGCGCTCGACGCCGTCGTCACCTCGTACTCCTCGGTGACGACGATGGCGGCATTCTCCCAGAGCACCTTGTTCTCGCGGAGGTCCCTGAATTCCAGTCGGGCGGTCACGGTGATCGAGTACCGTGAGGCCTGTTGTTCGGCGGTGAAGCCGATGGGGGCGATCGAAATGTTCGCGATGACGCCGGTCAGCACCGCGTCGACGCCCGTGGGCTCGGGCACGACGCGATACTTGCCGCGCCCAATGAACTCCGCGCGCACCTTTTGCGTCAGGAGCTGCTCGACCTCGAAGACGGTGCTCTGGTTCTCGAAGAGCGGAATCCCGATGGTCTGGATGTGCCCGGGAAGAAACGAGCCGCGGCCCGCCAGCGAATAGCCGCACGCACTACTCGCAAGCACCACGACCAGGCACGGCACGATGCGGCGCAGGCCTCCCCTCGGGGACAGATCTCGCATGGTCTACTGAACCACCACGTTCACGAGTTTTCCGCGCGCGACCACCACGTTCTTCACCGTCCTGCCTTGGGTGAAGCGCTGCACGGCCGGATCGGCAAGCGCGAGACTGCGCAGCTCCCCCTCCGAGGCCTCGGCAGGCACCCTGAGACGGGCCCGGACGCGCCCGTTCACCTGCACCGGAACAACGATCTCCTCGTGTCTGGCGACGTGCTCGTCGAAGGCAGGCCAGCCGGCGGACACGATCCCTCCGGCATGACCCAGCCGCTGCCAGAGCTCTTCGGCCATATGCGGCGCAAACGGGGACAGCAGCAGGACGAGTGACTCGACGGCTTCCTTGAGAACCGTCACGGTCTCGATCCGCTCGAGCGTGCCGACGCTCTCCGCGTCGGTCCGCACCATGGCGCGCAGGCAACCCGCGCCGTCGCAGAAGACGTAGAGCTCGTTAACCAGCTCCATGAGCGCTGACACGGCAGTGTTCAGATGAACGCGCGGATCCAGATCCAGGGTGACACGCCGGATGGTCTCGTGCGTCTTCCGCCGCAGCGCGCGCTCGGCGCCGCTGAGCCTCTCCTGGTCGGGTGCCGGGATGCCGTCGCCGCCGATCGTCTCGCACACCCCGTCGACGATCCGCCACAGGCGATTGAGAAACCGGAAGCTGCCTTCGAGGCCCGCGTCGGTCCACTCGACTTCCTTCTCGGGCGGTGCCACGAACATGACGTACACACGCAGCGCGTCGGCGCCGTAGCGATTGATCATGTCGTCGGGATCGACGACGTTGCCCTTCGACTTCGACATGACCGCGCCGGCCTTGAGCACCATGCCTTGCGTGAGCAGCCGCGCGAAGGGCTCATCGTGATGCACCATCCCCAGATCCCGGAACACCCGCGTGAAGAAGCGCGAGTAGATGAGATGCAGGATGGCGTGCTCGACCCCGCCGCTGTAAAAGTCCACCGGCGCCCAGTACGCGACCGTCGCGGGATGGAACGGCAGCTCGTCGTTGCGCGGATCGCAGAACCGGTAGAAGTACCACGATGAATCGAAGAACGTGTCCATCGTGTCGGTCTCGCGCTGCGCCGCCCCGCCGCACCGGGGGCAGGTCGTGTTCAGGAATTCGGCCACGTGCGCGAGCGGCGAATCGCCCCGCCCCGTGAAGGTGGCGACACGCGGCAGCAGCACTGGGAGATCCTCAGGCGGGACGGGCACGACACCGCACCTGTCGCAGTACAGGATTGGGATGGGCGTCCCCCAATAGCGCTGCCGCGATATTCCCCAGTCCTTCAGCCGGTATTGCACCGTGCGACGTCCGATGCCACGGCGTTCGGCAGCTTCGGACATGCGGCCGATGGCCGCAGTCGACGCCAGGCCGGTGAACTCGGCCGACTCGACGACGCGACCGTCTCCGACGTACGCCGCCTCCATCGTGTCATCCTCGAGACGATCACCGGAGGGCGGCTGGATCACGACCTTGACGGCCAGCCCGTATTTCCGCGCGAACTCGAAGTCCCGCTGATCGTGCGCGGGCACCGCCATGATCGCGCCCGTGCCGTACTCCGCCAGGACGAAGTTCGCAATCCAGATGGGGATGTTCTGTCCGGTAAAGGGATTGATGGCCTGACGCCCGGTGTCGAATCCCTCCTTCTCGATCTCGCCGGTGAGACGCGCGGTGCGGTCCTGCGCCCGGAATCGATCGACTCGCGCCAACAACTCCGACGGCGACGTCGCACCCCGCGCGAAGTGCTCCACCATCTCGTGTTCGGGCGACAGGAGGACGAACGTCGCGCCGTAGATCGTGTCGACGCGCGTCGTGAAGATCTCGATGTCCGCGGGCGCTGGCGAGGCGTCAGGACCCGCCACCGCCTCTCGATCGAGCGGCACCAGCGGGAACCTCACACGCACGCCTGCCGATCGGCCAATCCAGTTGCGCTGCATCGTCAGGACCTTGTCCGGCCACTGATGCAGCCGCTCGGTCCCGGCGAGCAACTCCTCGGCGTACGCCGTGATCCGCAGGAACCACTGCTCGAGCTCCCGCTGGAGGACCGCGCTGCCGCAGCGCCAGCACGCCCCATCGACCACCTGCTCGTTCGCCAGCACGGTCTGGCAGCTCGGACACCAGTTCACGGTCGAGCGCTTCCGGTACGCGAGGTTGCGCTCGAACATCTTCAGGAACAACCACTGGTTCCACTTGTAGTATTCGGGCTGGCATGTCGCGATCTCGCGCTCCCAGGCGTAGCTGATGCCGAGGCGCTTCAGCTGCCCTTTCATGTGCGCGATGTTCGCGAACGTCGAGGTCTGAGGGTGGATGCCGTCCTTGATGGCGGCGTTTTCCGCGGGCAGGCCGAACGCATCCCAGCCGAACGGATGCAGCACGTTGAAGCCGCGCATCCGCTTCATCCGCGCGACGACATCGCCGATGATGTAATTGCGGACGTGGCCGACGTGGGCGTGACCGGATGGATAGGCGAACATTTCGAGGCAATAGAACTTCGGCCGCGCCGCGTCCTCGGATACCTCGAACGCGCGCGCGTCGGTCCATGCCTGCTGCCACTTGCTCTCGATCGCTTGCGGTCTGTAGTCGCTCACGGGGCTGCTCGACGTGAGCGCCGGGAAAGACGGCGCCTCGCGTCGATTATAGTGCACGCCAGAAGCGCTTCTGGATCTCCACCACGGAATCGAGAACGAGTCGAGCGCGATCGGCGGTGCCTTCGGGCGGCGGAGGCGCCGTCGCGCCAGCTCCGTCCAGAACGCGCATCGTCGCCTCGAGACACGCCGCGAGCGCTCTGAGGTCGTAGCCGCCTTCGGTCACGGCCGCGATGGCGCCCCCGCAGTGGCGATCGGCGACGTCCTGGAGGTGACGCGTCATGCGCGCGTAGCCGTCCGTCGAGACGCGCATGCCGCCCAGCGGGTCGTGGACATGGGCGTCGTAGCCCGCCGACATGATGAGCA
>JACPPN010000026.1 GCA_016190995.1 Acidobacteriota bacterium
CGCTAGGAGCGTGTCCGAGAAATGGGAGACACGCTCCTAGTAGGCCGGCTTCGCCGGCAGAATTCAGAAGGTTTTTGCGCGGCGCGCGGAGCGCGACGCGCCTACTAGGAGCCCGTTCAGGTTACTCGGACGGGCTCCTAGTCGGAAAGGATGATGCGTTCCGACTCCTGCTCGCCCAGCCACGCCGCGTACGGGCGCAGGACGTCGATGTGGTCGAAGATGATCTTGACCGCGGCGGTAATCGGCACCGCGAGAATCAGCCCCATCGCGCCCCACAGCCAGCCCCAGAACAGCATGGCGATCGTCACGGTCAAGGGATTGAGCTGCAGGCGCTTGCCCAGCAGCTTCGGATAGAGCACATTGAAGGCGAACAGGTGGAGCGCGATGACGGTGATGAAAATCGCCGCGAGCCCTTCACCCCCGATGCTGCCGAGCCCGGCCACCAGCGGCGGCACGAGAGCCAGGACGACGCCCATGTAGGGGACGAGGCTGAGCACCGCGCTGGTGGCGCCGATGAAATAGAAGTACGGCAGCCCGATCAGCCCGAAGGCGAGGGTGCTCGCCAGCGCGAGGAAGATGCCGATGATCACGTTGCCGACGAGGAAGCTGCGAATCATCGCCGAGATCCGGCCGAGCGTGACGTACGCCGTCTGCTGGTAGTCCGGCCTGAACAGCATCACGGTCGCCTGCCGGACGTGATCCTTCCACGTGAGCATGAAGTAGACCAGAAACGGGATGAACAGCGTGACGAAGACGTAGGCCGACAGGGTCGAGGCGCTCTGGGTCAGGTACTCCGACCAGTTCGTCTGCGGCTGCACGCGCATGATGCGCCTCTCGTCGCGCGTGGCGGGCAGGATCGTTTCGGTCGCCTTCTGCAGATCCTGCGCCTGTCGCCTGAATCGCATCACGATCTGACCGACCTTGGCCGAGTACTTCGGCACCTGCTGGACGAAATCAACGGCGCGGTTGTAGAAGACGTACGTCGCCCCGTAGAGCGCGAGGACCGTCAGACACACGGCCACGAAGGCCGACGCGGGGCGCGGCACGCGGATCCGCTGCAGCAACTGGACGAACGGCTCCAGGATGAACGCGAAGAGGATCGAGATGAGAATCGTGATGATCACGAGCCGGCCAAAGTGACAGAGCGTCAGGACGAGGGCCACCGTAGCCAGCCCTTGAAGGGCGGTGGCCAGCCGGCTGGCCGGCGCGCGGTCGGGAGGCGGCGCGGTCGTGATCGGCTCGACGCGGGGCCGGGGCTTTGTGGGCATCAACGATCGGCGAGCGCTCCCACTCATCTTAACGCAGAGCGGGCTCTTCATCAGGGCCGCCGCCCCGAGGCTCGGCTGCGAGGCTGTGCCTTAGTCGTCGGTGATCGCGAGCAGCAGCAGCATGATGCCAAAAAACGTCCCCACGCCGCTGGCCACCCCGATGGCGATTGCTTTCCCGACGTTCGTGCCGTTAGCCGGCTGCAGCTCGACGCTCTCCAGCTCATCGAAGCGAATGTACCGCTCCGGCTTGGGCACACGCGTCTTCGGCTTCACGATGACGCCGGCTGGCTCGATGGCCAGGAGGATCGCCCTCTCCTTGCGGCCGCTGGTCTCGCGAATCCTCACTGTCGCGCCAATCGGCAGCTTCTCGACGTACCGCTTCATCAGCTCCGCCCGCGCCAAGTCCGTCTGATCGTCCCGATGCTCTCGATCGGCCGCGCTGGCGGGCGCGGGCAGCCACAGCGTGGTGATCAACACCCATGCAACCGGGCGTGAGATGGTCATGATGCGACTCCTCTCAGAAATCGACCCCGAATCCGACGCGCCAGATGACCTGTTCAAGGTGATCCGTTGCCGCAATTTTCAGATCGCTCCGGAAGAAGGCGCGCTCGGCGAGGTAGCCCTTGAAGCCAACGAGGACGAACGCCTTCGGCTTGAGAGTGGTTTCGTCGATTGACGGCTGCCTCACGAGATTGGGCGGGCCAAACGGCGGCGTCTCCGTGCGGTGCCGCTCCCAGTCCAGATCGATGCCGGCGCCAATCAGCGGGTGAAACCACTGGTTGCGGAAGAACTGGTAGGACTGTCCGACGGCAAGTGTGCGGTTGGAGTACTCGTGCGTGGTCGCGCTGAAGATCATCCCACGGCCGTCCGGCGCCGGCGAGGACTCGTACGTGAAGATCTCGTCGCCGCTCGATCCGCTCAGCTCGACCTCGGTCTTGAGATGGTCGGTCCAGTAGTAGCCGAACCCGATTCCCGCGAAGACGCTCTCGTTATACCAGCGATCGAAGGGGACGGCGATGTCACGCTTGTTGCCGTTGAACCAGCCGAGGTAGCCGCTGAGGTCGGCGCGCTGCAGGCGAGGAGCGGCCGGCTGCGCCGCGACGCGGACTGGTGCCAGCGGCATCAGGGCCGCCATCACTGCGAATAGCCATCCAGGAAACCGACTGAACCTCATGGCACTCCTTCAGGTCGTCGTGGCCCCGCCCGTACTGGCTGAGCGACCTCGGGCGAAGCTTCGTCAGGTAATGCGATTTCCCCGGACGGAGCGGGTCAGGAGGCTGGTGCCCTCGCGGCCGTCCTGCTGGCGCCCCGGGGGCAACGCGGGCGAGCGGCCTTGCACGCGGGTGGCAGTGGCCGAGATAATGGCCCTCGTGCCATCCGGCTCGCCTTCGCCGAAGGCGGTGACCGAGCTTCTTGAAGGCGCCGCGGCTGGTGATCGCGACGCGCTTGCAGCGCTCTTGCCGCTCGTGTACGACGAGTTGCGGCGTATTGCCGCGCGCTATTTGCGCCGTGAACGCCCCGGTCAGACGCTGCAGGCCACCGCGCTCGTCCACGAGGCGTACATTCGCCTCCTGCGCGACAGCGACCTGTCCTGGCAGAACCGCCCACACTTTCTGGCCATCGCTGCGAATGTGATGCGGCAAATCCTGATTGAGCGGGCGCGGGCGCGGCTGGCGGCGAAGCGCGGCGGCGGGCGGGCGCGCGTCCCGCTCCGGGACTCGCTGGTCGCAGGCGACGGGACCACCGTCGACCTTCTGGCCCTCGATGAAGCGCTCACGCGCCTGGCGGCCGCCGATGCCGAACGCGCGCGCGTTGTCGAGCTGCGGTTCTTTGGCGGCCTCACCATCGAAGAAACAGCCGAAGCCATGAACGTTTCGCCTGCCACCGTGAAGCGCGCCTGGACCTTCGCGAAGGCCTGGCTCTATCGCGAGATCGGGCCCCACGCATCGTGAAGGACGAGTTCTGGTGCGAGGTCGAGGAGCTGTTTCACCGCGCGCTCGAGCGGCCCGCCCGGGACCGTGCGGCCTTTCTGGCGAAGGCCTGCCACGACAGGCCGAAGGTGAAACAGGAAGTCGAATCGCTGCTGGCCAGCCACGAAGCGGCCGACGACTTCATCGAAGCCCCTGCGTTCGAGGTCGCGCCCGATCTCGTCGGCGATGCGCTCGGAATCTCGCTCACCGGCCGCACCATCGGAATCTATGCGGTTGAAGAAGAAATCGGGCGTGGCGGAATGGGCGTCGTCTATCTCGCGCGGGACACGCGGCTGGGACGGCCAGTGGCCCTCAAGGCGCTCGCGCCCCAGTACACCCGCGACTCACACCGTCGCCGTCGCCTGCAACGAGAAGCGCAGGCGGCCGCATCGCTGTCTCATCCGGGAATCGCGACGGTGTATGCGCTCGTCGAAGAAGGAGACGAGCTCTACATTGTCACCGAATACATCAGGGGCGAGACCCTGCGGGCGGAGATCGAGCGCGGACCGCTTGC
>JACPPN010000027.1 GCA_016190995.1 Acidobacteriota bacterium
AGAGTGCACAGAGCTCACAGAGTCCAGGTCAAGGTTTTCTCTGTGGTCTCTGTGTCCTCTGTGGTGAGAGAGGTTCACCACAGAGCGCACACAGAGCAAACAGAGTCAGGCTAAGGTTTCCTCTGTGCCCTCTGTGTCCTCTGTGGTTAGAATGACGCCCTTCTTGCTCCCCGGTGTGTCTCGGCGTCCTTCCCCGTGGCCGCGCTGCGACCTCCACTGACCGCGGGACTTCCTACGACGTAGCATCGCCAGTCGTGCTCGAGCCCGACCCGGATGCCGATTCGTGAGCTCCACCGTATGCGCCCTCGACGCAAAGCGCGATTCTCGATGTAAAGCCGCGGCCCGCACAGGTCCGCCAGGTTGTCCTTCTGCGTGATGCCCATCGCGCGCGTCAGATTGCCAGGCCCGCGACACAGATCGTGATGGGAGAGGGAGCCGGCAGGGCGGTCCTGTCCGGGTGTGCGGCGACGCCGCATCAGATCGATGCCCTCGAGCGGCTCGAGCGCGCGGATGAGAACCGCCGCCGGCGAGCCTTTCGGCTCGGTCACGGCATTCAACAGGTAGTGAACGCCGTAGTTCAGATAGACATAGGCGAAGCCCGGCTCACCGTAGAGCGGCGCGTTGCGTGGCGTGAGGCCGGCCGCGGCATGGCATGCCGGGTCCCCTTCTCCAACGTACCCCTCTGTCTCGACGATCACTCCCGACGTCCGGCCGGCGCGCGAATCGTGGACCAGCACCTTGCCGAGGAGGTCGCGCGCGACATCGAGCGTCGCGCGCGCATAGAAGAATCGCGTCAGGACGCCCGCCGGTGGCGAGCTCGTGCCTGGACCGCTAGACGGCGGCTTGTGAGAATGTTGTCGTTGTGGGCAACGGCGCATCGTGAAGTCAGGATCTGGGTGAGGTGGTGAGTTGTGAGTTCTGAGTTTTGAAACTCATGACACTCATGACTCAAAACTCACAACTCACGACTGACAGGGATACCAAGGGCGAAGCCCTCGACGTCTCACCTCACCGTCTCGTCTGGGCGACGTGGATCCGGAGCACCGCGCGCGTTGCGGCATCCGCGACGCGGCGTTCCTGATCCTTCCGCGCCGGCTCGAGGGCCTGTAGCGCCGACAAAGATCCAATCAGACCCAAGGCATCCGCGACCCCGAGGCGCACCTCGGGATCGGGATTCGCAAGATGTGCCTGCAACTGGGCCACGACTGCGGGCCCGAGCTCGACCAGGTAGGTGCGCGCCTGATCCCGGCTGCGCTCCTCGGCGAGCGCTGCAACGAGGCGATCGAGATAGCCGCGACCGAGCTTCTGGAGAGCAAAGGCGATCGCCAGGCGGACGTGGGGCGACTTCTCGGTGGCGAGCGCCGCCTCGATCGGACCGGCCTGTGATACGTTTCCCACACGCCCCAGGCCTTCGATCGCCAGCCGTCGCATCTCGGGATCCTTGTCGGCGATGCGCGCCTGGAACAGCGGCAGGCTCGATGAATCGGCGATGTGCGCCAGCGCGTCGAGCGCCGTGGCAGCCTGGAGCCCGCGGTTGAAATACGTAAACTGTTCGGTCAATGCCTGTACCGCCTGCGGCGCGCCGATCTGTCCGAGCGCCCACATCGCGCTCCCTTTCACCTCGGGAATGGGATCGTTCATGGCGTAGACGAGCGCGTCTCCCCCGTCCTCCACCCGCAGGCGTCCGAGCACGCGCGCGGCCGCCAGGCGGATGGGCGGATCCGGATGGCTCAGCGACTCGACGAGCCGATCGGTAATGGTCGGCGACAGCGGCGGTCGCGCCAGCAGCCCCAAGGCGTACATCGCCTCGAGCCTGACGACCACGTTCTCGTCGCGAATCGCGAGACCAAGCGCCTGCACGAGCTCGCCCGGAACCTCCCGCGGGACCAGATTCAGCTCGCCCTCGGCGAACGCCTCCTCGGTCCCTCCTTTCGGCCGCACTTCGATGACCAACGCCACGCGCTTGCGCCGCTCGATGGGTTCGCTCAGAAAGAACGACAGCTCCGTGTGAATAGCCTCGAGCTGGATCTCGTCGACCGGATCCGCCACCAGCCGCGCGATGGCCGAAATGGCTTCCGGATAGCCGCTCTCGCGCAGGAGGCGCATGGCGCTGCGGCGTACCTTCGCGTCGCGATGATCGAGATTGGCGACGACCGATTGGAATGTCTGCGGCTGCTCGGCGATCGGGGTACTCGCCAAAAACAGTCCCCCCACAGCCGCCGCCATACGCCAGGAGACCGACCTCATCCGTCGTGATCTCCCGATCCCTGATCCCTGAACCGCGCCCCCGGCGCTCATGTGTGGCTCCCTGCATAGGCGTGCGCGCGCCCGACCGCCAGCGCCTCCCGCAGATATCGGCCGGTGTGCGACGCCGTCATCTGCGCCACCTGCTCGGGCGTGCCGATCGCCACGATGGCGCCCCCTTGATCTCCGCCTTCCGGTCCGAGATCGATGACCCAGTCCGCCGTTTTGATGACGTCGAGATTGTGCTCGATCACGAGCAAGGTATGGCCCGCCTGCAGCAGCTTGCGAAACGCCGCGACCAGCTTTGCGATGTCGTCGAAATGCAGGCCGGTCGTCGGCTCGTCCAGAATGTAGAGAATGCGCTCGCCGCTGTGCGCCGACAGATGCGACGCAATCTTGATCCGCTGCGCTTCCCCGCCCGACAGGGTCGTGGCCGGCTGCCCGAGCCGCAGGTACCCCAGACCAATCTCGTCGAGCACGTGAAGGCGCCGGAGCACCTTGGGGGAGGCACTGAAGAACGTCAGGGCTTCGCGCACGGTCATGTCGAGCACCTGATCGATGCTCCTGCCGCGATAGCGCACGTCCAGCACCTGTGGCTTGAAGCGCTTGCCCTCGCACTGGTCGCACGGGACGAAGACGTCGGCCAGAAACTGCATCTCGACCCGGACTTCGCCCTCGCCTTCGCACGCTTCACAGCGGCCCCCGGGCACGTTGAAGGAGAAGTGGCTCGCCGTCAAGCCGCGCGACCGCGCGTCCTTGGTCGAGGCGAACAGCTCGCGGATGGGATCGAACGCCTTCAGGTAGGTGACCGGATTCGATCGCGGCGTCCGGCCGATGGGCGCCTGATCGACCAGCACGACGTCGCTGATGAACTCCGTCCCCTCCAGCTTCCGGTGCGCGCCGACGGGTTTGTCCCAGTCCCGCTTGAGGCGTTTGATCGCCGCATACAAGACGTCGTGCACGAGCGTCGACTTCCCGGACCCGCTGACGCCGGTCACGCACGTCAGCACGTTGAGGGGAATCTCGACATCGATGGCCTTGAGATTGTGCTCGGCGGCGCCGAGCAGCCGGATGCGTTGGCCGCTGCCGCGTTGCCTTGTCGCGGGGACCGGAATCGCCAGCTCGTCGCGCAGATACTTCGCCGTCAGGGATCGCGGCTCGTGCATCAAGCCGTCGAAGGAACCGGCGTACACGACGCGCCCCCCCTGTTCACCGGCGCCCAACCCGAGATCGACGACCGTATCGGCGACCCTGATCATGTCGGCGTCATGCTCGACCACGACGACGCTGTTCCCTTGATCGCGGAGCTGACGCAGGATCTCGATCAGCCGGAGATTGTCGCGGGGGTGAAGCCCGATCGAGGGCTCGTCGAGCACGTACAGCGTGCCGACGAGCGCGGAGCCGAGCGATGTCGCCAGGTTGATCCGCTGCGCCTCCCCGCCCGCCAGGGTGGACGACAACCGATCCAGGGTGAGGTAGTCGAGCCCGACGTCGGCGAGGAAGGACAGGCGCCTTCGAATCTCGCGGAGCACCTTGTCGGCAATCGCGGCGTCCTTCTCCGTGAGCTGGAGATCGGCGAAGAATCGGGCCGCGTCCTGCACGGTCAGGCCGCAGACCGCATCAATCGTCTGGCCGCCGACCTCGACATCCCGCGCCTCGCGCCGCAGCCGTGCGCCGCCACAGTCCGGACACGTCAGGTACCCGCGATAACGGCTCAAGAAGACGCGGACGTGAACCTTGTATTTCTTTCGTTCGAGCCAGCGGAAGAAGCCCTTGATGCCGTCGTAGGTGACGCCGTCTCCTTCGATCACGAAGCGCCGCTCCTCCTCGGCCAGGCTCGCCCACGCGACGTCGAGCCGCAGGCGCCGGCCGCGCGCCGCCCGCTTGAGCTCGGCGAGCTGCGATCGATAGTGAGGCTTGCTCCATGGCTCGATCGCGTTCTGCTGGATCGACTTCTTCGGGTCCGGCACGACGAGATCCATGTCGAGCTCGATGATGTTCCCGAACCCATGACACGTCGGGCACGCCCCGAAGGGATTGTTGAACGAGAACAGCCGCGGCTGCGGAACCTCGTAGACCATGCCGCACCGGCGGCATTCGAATCGCTCGCTGAAGCGATGCACGATCGGCACTGACGCCGGCGGCTCGCCGGTCGGTGGCAATTCGAGCGCAAACGCGGCGCCCCCGCCTTCCTGATAGGCCGTCTCGATCGAGTCGGTGAGCCGCAGGCGCATGTTGCCTTCGAGGCGGACCCGGTCGACCACCACCTGCAGGCCGGTGGAGGCCCGGAGCGTCTCCGGATCGATCTCGTCGAACGACACCGCGCGATTGTCGAGGAGCAGACGCGTGAATCCCTTCCGCCTGAGCGCGTCCATGGTCGCGATGACGGGATTGAATGAGAGCTCGGCAGGTGCGGCGGCCCTCGCGTCGATCCCGACTGACCCGGCCAGGGGAAGGCCGGCGCGAGGCTCCGATGCGTCGAGCGCGTCCTCCTCCGCGGCGTCCTCGGCGCCATTGAGCGGCGGCAGATCGGGAACCGACACGACCGGCATCTCGAATCCCAGCAGCACGCGCGTTCCGGACGGAAGGCCTGCGAGCCGCTCGGCGACGATTTCGGCCGTCTCCCGAATCACTTCGCGGCGGCAGCTGCGGCAGAACGTGCGGCCAATCCGCGCGAACAACAAGCGCAGATAATCGTGAATCTCGGTCGTGGTCCCGACCGTCGACCGCGGGTTCCTCAGGCTGTTCTTCTGCCGGATCGCGATGGCCGGACAAATGCCTTCGATCCGATCGACGTCGGGCTTCTCCATCCGCTCGAGGAACTGCCGCGCGTACGCGGAGAGCGACTCGACATAGCGCCGCTGGCCCTCGGCGTAAAGCGTGTCGAAGGCGAGCGACGACTTCCCCGACCCGCTGACGCCGGTGATGACCACCAGCTTCCTGGCCGGCAGGGTCAGATCGATGTTCCTGAGGTTATGAGTGCGGGCGCCGCGAATGACGATCTGGCCGGCCGGACCAGGGGTCGGATCGGACATGGGCGTACTGTCGGGGATTTCCCGGTGTCGTAAACTCCCCATCGTAGCGCACGCCTGGGGGATGTTCAAGGCGGACACATCTCTGCCGTTTGCGCTCGAGCCAGGGCATGCGGCTTGTAGGTTGTATGGCATCATCCGCAGCTGCGTGCTGGGAAGGCTCACCACAGAGTGCACAGAGCTCACAGAGTGCAAGATCCCCAGGAGGTTTCTCTGTGCCCTCTGCGTCCTCTGTGGTGGAATCACGTCTTCATCGAGGAAGAAGTAAGGGGACGAGAGAGCTGACTGCCCACGCGGGAACCGTTGCGATCGTGCGGGCGAGCCTGGCCGAGGTCTTCGCGGAGGTCGACGCCTGGTTCGAACGACCGGCGGATGTCCGTGGCTTTCGTCCCGTGTCAGGTGGGTGGACGATCGATCAGGTACTGGAGCACATCAGTCTCACGAACCACTTTCTGATGCTGACGTTGCGGAAGGCGGTCGAGAAGGCGCTCGGCCGCGCAGCCCGGGGCGAACCGGTCCCCGCCGGCGAGAGCGACCTGCAACGGTTGCAGGCAATCGGTCAGCGTGGGAGCTTCCCGTGGGTCCGCCCCGCACACATGGAGCCAACCGGCCGTACGACCTCCGGCGAGGTGCGCACGACTCTGCGGCGTCAGGTCGAGGAGTGCATGTCGCTCCTCGAGCGCATGAACCATGGCGAGGGGGCGTTGTGTCGTTTGCACATGTCGGTCAACCGGCTCGGCACGGTGGATCTCTATCAGTGGCTGTATTTCCTCGCCCAGCACGCGCGCCGGCACTTGCAGCAAATGGCGGCGATTGAACAGGAGCTCAGCTCCTCGTCGCGGGCGGGATGACGCGGCTCGCGGCGTTCGCGAAGCGTTCATTGACGACCTCGAGCGAAAGAGGGCGCTCATGAACGTCAAGTTCGACGCAGCCGTGGCAGCACTTCGTGACATCATGGCGCTTGAGATAGCGACGTTCAGCCTGTGCTTCCTGGCGTCGTCATCCCAACGCCCAGCCACGGAGCGCAGTACAAGGGCATGTCCATGGTTGATGCAGCGATCAAGCACATCAGGACGGTTGGACACCCTGCCCCTCTAACTTGACCCTGGCAAAGGAATTAGATTAGAGCAAGGCGGATACGAACATAAATCAGGAACTTCTCGAAAACGTTGAACTCAGTGCTTTGGCGACGGGCGAAAACAGTCGGCGACGTTCGGAAGTCGGAGCGTGGCTGGGAGCTCGTGGGGCCGGCAAGAGGCATATCCCTGCGGCCGAGCACCCTCGTTGCGACAGCTGCGGAAGACTGAGGAGGAGCAGGGTAGGGTCATGCCGCTGGTCGTCTACTTCGATGAAGTCGGTAACCCCACCATGGAGGCGTCAGATAAAGATTTTCCAGTCTTCGCGGTCGTCCTGCTCGTCACCGATGCAGACGCGTACCGTACTCAGCTCATCCCCAGGATTAACAAACTGAAGTTTGATTTTTGGGGACATGAAGGGGTCATCCTGCATTCGCGCGATATTCGCAAAGCGCAGGGTGACTTTGCGTTTCTCAAAGACCCTACGAAGCGCCAGCCTTTCTACGACGCGATTAACGACGTCATGCTGACGTGCGAGTACAACTTGATTCCCGTTGCAATCAGGAAGGACCTGCACGCGCAGAGATACCGCTACCCCGCTGACCCGTACGATCTGTCCCTTCTGTTTGCCTTGGAGCGTTTGCTGCCGCTGCTAGAGAGAAACGGCCAGAAAGAGGTAGTAATCATCGCCGAGCGGCGTGGCAAAAATGAGGACCGAGAACTACATCTCGCTTTTCAGCGTATCGTTTCGCGTGGTACTGAGTACTATGAGGGGCACCGTTTTCGCGCGATCAAGTGGACCTTGCGGTTTCTACCCAAGAGCATGAATATCGTGGGCACACAGGTAGCTGATCTCGCCGCGTACCCTGTTGCGAGATACGCGCTGGACCCGAATAGGCCGAATCCAGCCTTTGATGTTATCCGGCCGAAATTCCTGCGTGGATTCGTCAAGATCTTCCCCTAAAAAGCAAAAGGCCCCGGCAATCACGCCAGAGCCTCTGCCGACCGGGACATCCCCAGTCCAATACGTAGCGGTTAGTATACTAGGGCTGTCAATGGATGGTCAAGTTCTTGGCGGTCTCGCGCGGCTCATCAACGATTTCACTTGTTCCATCGCGCCCGCGCTGCCTTGCGACCGCTTTCGTGTCGCTGTTCAGCTGCTGGCTTCTTCGCCCTGGCCTTGCGGCCCTTCACTCCGCCCTTCCGCCCGGGCGCAACGGCAAGAGGGTCTTTCCGAATGCCTTCCGTTTCGCGGGATGATGCGCTGGAGCATCTCAAAGGCCGTGACGTTCGGATCTCGGTTTGGTGTGCGTCTCGTTGGTTCGATTGCCTGTTTGCGTGACCGCTTTGGCATGCCTCAGTATCGCACGCCAGCAGACTTCGAGGTCTAGCGGGGCAGTTCCTCAACCTTGACCACTACCGGTTTTGGAACATGCCTAGATCGATCGGTGGACCCGACCGCCCGCCGCCAGCGCGGATGCCCGGTGGGTTGGTTGTGGAGCAGCCGCGCTGTGGTCTCTGTGTAAGCGTCCGGCCTTCCCATGTTTCGTGAAGGGCGGCGTTGAGGGATGCTCCTCCTGCGGCGATCCGCCGGGCGCTCTCTCTGCGCGCTACGCTTGGATCTACCGCTAGACCGGCGAGGGATCGCGCTTGCGCTCGAGTCGGCGGACCGGCGTGCCGACATACGTTGTGCCCGCTTCCAGCCGGGCGAATTTCGGTACCAGACTGAGCGCCCCGACCTGGCAGCCGGGCCCCGCCTGCACCCCGATCCCCACGACGCTGCCCAGCCCAATCGTGACATTGCGCCCGAGCCGAACGGTCGCTGTCTTCACGTAGCCGCGCTCGACGGTGTGACCCGACAGATGGACGTCATCGCCGATGACGACGTAGTCGTCGAACTCGAGCATGTTGTGATCGTTCACCGCCAGGCTGTTCACGTACACCCCTTTGCCGAGGTGCGCGCCATTGAGCCGCAGGTAGAACGTCCAGATGGGGGTCGCCCGGAACACCGCGCCCGCGAAGAGCCGAACGACGTGCACCGAGATCATGTATCGCGCCCAGTTGAGGAGCGGCCAACTGAGGCCTGCGATTGGCAACTCGGCGTCGCGCGGTGTGCGCCACCCGGTCACGCCGGTGGACCACGCCGACAGCACCATGAGCGCGAAGGCGAAGATCACGTAGGTGGGAACGAACGCCATGCTCAGGACGACGATGGCGACGGGTCGGTTCGGGTAGTCGCGCTCGAAGAACAGCGTCCAGAAGAGCGCTGCCGGCAGGACGGAGAGGCCGAAGACCACACACTCCAGGACGAGGACCGAACCAAGGGCCCAGACAACGCGGCCCAACGCCCACGGACGCCAGTCGAACCTCACGGCGGGCGGTGGGGCCGACTCAGGTGACGCGTGTGGCGGGGTTGCTGGAGCCTTGACCGCGGAGGTTTCCGGGCCCGCAGACAAACTCGCCTTCCCGATCTCCGCGTGCTCCGACTCCGCGGTGAAGGCTCTTGACGAGGGATTGGCGGTGTCGCTCACACGATTACTTCCTGCAACAAGGAGTCGATGCGGGCCTAATGCCTTGGACTCGCTTGTCTTGCTCCTGTTGTGGCGGGTGCTTCTGCCGCCGGGCAGCCGCACCCGCGGGGTCCCCAGCGCGTGGTTTAGGCGCCGGCCACGATTCTGCTCTTGGCTCACGCGCTGGGGGCCCCGCCCGGCGCCACCCACCGCGATCTGCTGGCAACCCCAAGCAACCTCTGGGGTTAGGTCCGGCTAAGGCCGGACAGTCGTAGTGTCCGGCTTCAGCCGGACCCCAGCTGCCAGAAGAGGAACCGCATCTCGTCGGTCAGGTCCTGAATGGTCTTGCTGACCGGCATGCCGCCGGAGTGCCCCGCCTTGACATCGTACTGCAACAGGATCGGCCGCTCGGATCCGGTCGAGGCCTGCAGCAGCGCAGCCATCTTGCGCGCGTGCAACGGCGCGACGCGCGTGTCGCCGTCCCCGGTGATGAACAGGACGGCGGGATAGCGCTCGCCCTTCTTGACGCGATGGTAGGGGGAATACGCGTACAGCGTCTTGAACTGCGCCGGGTCCTCAGACGACCCGTACTCCGGCACCCAGTATCCGGCTACGAGAAACCGATGATAGCGGATCATGTCGAGCAGCGGGTACGTGCAGACGACCGCGCGATACAGCTCGGGACGCTCGGTCATAGCGGCGCCCACGAGCAACCCGCCATTCGATCCGCCGGTAATCGCGAGCTTCACGGACGAGGTGTACTTGTTGGCAATCAGCCATTCCGCGGCCGAGATGAAGTCGTCGAAGACGTTCTGCTTGTTCTCGAGCATGCCGGCCCGGTGCCATGCTTCGCCGAACTCGCTTCCCCCGCGCAGGTTGGCGAGCGCGAAGACACCCCCGTTCTCGATCCAGAACGCAGCCCGCGCGGAATACGCCGGCAACTGCGCCAGGTTGAAGCCGCCGTAGCCGCGCAGAAGCGCCGGACTGCGTCCATCGAGCTCGAGCCCTTTGCGATACCCGAGAAACATCGGCACTCTCGTGCCGTCCTTCGACGTGTACCACACCTGTTTCACCTCGACGCCCTCGCTCTTGATAGGAACGTTCAGCCGCGCCCACACCTCCTGCCTGCCCGTGGACACCCGGTACCGATAGATCGTCGGTGGCAGGGCAAACGAGCTGAAACCGAAAAAAACTTCATCGCTGCTCCAGGCGCCGCGAATGCCGTCGAGGGCCCCGATCGTTGGAAATGAAATCTCGCCGGCCCTGGCGCCGTCTGGCGTCACGATCCTGACGCGCGGTTGCACGTTCTCGAGATAGCTCACGAACACGTTCCCGCCGGCGGCGACGACCTCCTCGATCGGCTGCTTCCCTTCGGGAACGAGCTCGCGCCACTTCTCTCGCGCCGGCTCCAGAAGATTCACGACGATGACGCGCTGGTTGGGCGCGTTCCAGTTGGTTCTGAGGAACAGGCGATCGCCCGCGACCGAACCGTCGAACGTCGCATCGAGGTCGTTGACGATCGTCGCGATGGGCGTGCCCTTCTGGAGGTCCTGCGCGTACAGCTCGATCTTCTCGGCCGCGGCGCCGTGCAGGACGTAGATGACCAGATATCTACGCGTGTTGGACAGATCGAGCCCGACGATCTTTTCCGGGCCGTACCCGGACCCGAAAATCTCCTGGTCCGACGCCGGATCGCCGCCAATCGCGTGCACGAACACGCGCGGGCCCTCCCTCGTCTGACGCGAGTAGTAGATCGTCTTGTTGTCCGCGGAAATCCCGATGCTCGAATAGCGGGCCGTTGGCAGCGTGTCGGTCAGCTCCTTGCGCGTATCCGTGTCGAGCAGCCTGACGCTGACTTCGTCCTGCCCGCCGACGCGAACCCCGTACGCGATCAGCCGTCCGTCGCGCGAGATGTCCTCGAAGTCGACCGACATCGTGTGGTCGGGGCTGAGCGCGTGCGGATCGACGAGCACCTCGTCCGCGCCGCCCGCACCCTTGCGCATGTAAAGAACGGAGAGATCCTGATCGGCCCGGCGCTTGGTGAAGAAGTAGCGGCCTTCCGCGACGTAGGGTTTGCTGACGGTGTCGATCTTCAGCAGTTCCGTCAGCCGGCCCTGGACCCGCGCCTTGCCCGGAAGCGGATCGAGCACGGCGGCCGTCTGTCGATTCTGCGCCTCGATCCAGGCGCGCGTGTCGGGCGCGTCCTGATCCTCGAGCCATCGATACGGGTCCGCGATCGCAACGCCATGCAGCGTCTCGACCGCGTCGCCGCGCTTCGTCTCGGGGGGCTTGGGGATTTGGGCGGCGGCAGTGAGAACAAGAGCCGCAATGGCTAATGACAATCGTGGAAGGCGGTGGGCGGTGAGCATGGTTTGGCTCGGGACTGGGGCTTCGGGATTCGGTCCGCCTTCGCGCTTTGCGCTACGGCGCGACCACGCCGTAGCTCGCAGGGTGCAAGCGAGCGAAGGCGAGGACTCGGGACCCGGGACCCGGGACCCGGGACTCGGGACCCGGGACTCGGGACTCTTTCGGGTAGCACTTTATCGTCTTGATGCGGTTCGGAGCAACGGCTCGAGATAGGGCCACATATTGGTGGCGATGACGCGCGCACCTGCTTCATTGGGATGGAGCCCATCGCGCTGCACGAGCGGTGAGTTGCCGAGCGCTCCCGCCATCAGGAACGGCATGAGCGGCACCTGGACCCGCGATGCCACTTCGGGAAACACATGGTGGAACGCGTCGGTCCCGAGCCCC
>JACPPN010000261.1 GCA_016190995.1 Acidobacteriota bacterium
AGCATTGCACCACAGAGGGCACTGAGGTCACAGAGACAAAAACGGGTACGCTGTGCCTCTGTGTGCTCTGTGTCCTCTGTGGTGGGATATCTAGAACGGGTACGTCTGTGGGCTCTATCTGTGGTGAATCCTCCTCAAGTCGCAGGTCGGATCGGCACGGTATAATAGCGGGCTTGCACTTCTCGATCATCGTCCCCTTTCACCGGAACCTCGAGCATCTGGCGCGCGTCCTGGCGCCGCTCGCGCGGGCCCCCGAGAGCGAGATCCTCATCGCCGCTGACGGCGCGGTCGACGATTGCCGCCCGCTGGCCGCCGCCTACGGCGCTTGCGTCGTGGAGGTCGACGGCCCCCGTGGTCCGGCGACGGCGCGGAATCGCGCGGCCGCGATTGCGAAGGGCGATATTCTCGTTTTCGTCGACGCCGACGTCATCGTCGAGCGCTCGAACCTGCCGCGGATTACCGCGCTGTTCGCCGACCGGCCTGACGTGGCGGCGGTGTTCGGCGCGTATGACGAGGATCCGCCCGAGCGCAATCTGGTCTCGCAGTACAAGAACCTGGCGCACTCCTACATCCATCAGTCGTCGAACGCGGTCGCCCAGACGTTCTGGGCCGGATTCGGCGCTGTGCGGGCGGAGGTCTTTCGCTCGGCGGGTGGATTCGACGAACGGTTCCGACGTCCGAGCGTCGAGGATATCGATCTCGGTTATCGCCTGACGGCGGCGGGGTATCTCGTGCTGCTTGATCACGAGCTGCGCGTCCGCCATCTGAAACACTGGACGCTCGGTTCGCTTCTCGTGACGGACATTCGCGATCGCGGCGTGCCCTGGACGCAGCTCATCCACCGCTACGGCCGCACGCACAACGACCTGAACATCCGCAGCACGTACCGCGTGAGCGTCGCCTTCTCGTACGTGTTGGTCGCATTGCTGCTTCTCTCGGTCTTCGACCCGCGCAGCACACTTGCCGCCGGCGCGGTACTGGCGATGCTGTACTGGCTGAACCGCCGCTTCTACGCGTACTTCATCCGGCACCGCGGGGTCCTCTTCGCGGTACGCATCGTCCCACTTCACCTGATGTACCAGCTCTACAACGGTGTGTCGTTCGTCGTCGGGACCACGCTGTTCGTGCTCGCCAAGCACGGGATTCACTCTCCGTGGACGTTGCCCCTGACGGCTTGGGACAATCGCATGGTGGGACCGGTGTCCGAAGGATCAGTAGAGTTCGAGCATCGAGAGCTGCACCTGGCGAGTCCGAGGCCGACCAACAACGAGGTGCGCTGAGCGCGGCGCGGCCAGCTCCAGGGCGGTACCGGCGGGCGCTCCCTTCACGCCAATCGCCGCGTGCGCCCACCCGAATCGACCGCGCAGATCCTGGCGCAAGCCGAGGTCTGGAGCGCCCTGACGGCCGCCGGTGTCAGGCGGCGCGCCACATCGAATTCGCTTCCTACGACGACGACTTTCCCTCGTGCGAGGCGTTCGACGAAACGAGCGAGCGCTGCGCTGTCGGCCTCGTACCATGTCGTGTTGAATCGGGCGACGTCATCAATCTCGCCTGTCTCCGGGCTCACGACGACGAGCAGGTAGCCTTTGACGACGCGGAAGGTGCGCGCGTTGACTTGCACGGTCGCGCCCTCGCGCCCCGACGACACGTCGACATCAGCGGTGAGCCTGACGTTGGTGGCGCCAATCGAATTGGCAGGACCATTCGGGCCGAATCGGTAGTTGGCGCGGAGCTGCAGCGTATTGATGCCCGCGACGAGCTGTTCGGGCCGGATCCTGGCGAAGCGCGGTGTTGGGACGACGGAGCGTTCTCCCTCCGGCGTACCCAGAGACTGGCCGTTCAGCGCCGCCTCCAAAACGTTGATCACGTCAGGTTCGACCGGCCCGACTTGCCCCACGAACTGAAAGCCGCGCGACCCGGCCAACGCCTCGCGCGGCCAGCGCCGATCGAGATGAGCGCCCACACCGCGGTCGATCAGCTGATACACGCGGTCGCGCCCGAATCTCGTCCGGATGCGCAACGCATCGGGCCGTGCCGCAATGGCGGACTCGATTCGCGCCCGATCCGCCGGCGGCATCAAGCTCCCGCGGACGACGACGAAGCGGGGGTGAAAATACTCCCAGAGGAGCTCGATCTGTTCCTCGGACAACGGATTTCCGAAATCAATTCTGGTGAAGAGCGGCGGAACGATGAAGCCGCCGCCGTTCACGGTGCGACGTCCGTGCTGAAGCGTCGTGTAGGCAATCCAGTCGTTTCCCTGATTCGGGTACTCGATGACGGCGCCCGGCTCGCGGGTCTCCGCGAGCCACCGGTGCACCGCCTGCAGCCGCGGCACCGCCACCAGTTTGATGGGAGCGACGCGCAGGTCCAGATTGAGCAAAATCAGCACGAGGGCGACGACCCCGTACCGAACAGCTCGCGGCAACTTCCGTGTCAGGAACTCGACGCCGATGCCCGCCAGAATCGCGACAGCGAGGGCGAACAACATCGAGAAGCGCGCGGGCGCCCTCACCATGCCGGCCATGGAGGCGGGCTTGAACACCCCGGCCGCGACGTCGATCCCAGCGACCTGCGCGCGCGCCCCGAAGGAGAGCACTAACCCGACGATTGCGACGCAGGCATACGTGACGACGACGCGCCCATCGGGTTGCAACCGCCCGGCCTGACGTGCGTGCCGCAGGCCGAAGACCAGAGCGGCTGCGGTGAAGATGTGCAGCGGGACGACGCGCCGGCTCAACCAGAGAAAAACGCTCTCCGAGAAACCGAATGCCGCCGACGCGATTCCAATCAAGAAGATCCCGAGCGCAAGGCCGGCAATCGCCATGAGCGTGCGGTCGATCGTCGTGTGACGACGCGGCCTCGTCCGGACCAGCGCGACCGCGGCCAACGCGCCCAGGAGGGGCATCACGCCAGGAAACGCGCGTGACTCACCCGTGAGGTCAGGCCGCGGGTTGAACGCGTAGGGCGCTCGCGAACGGGCGGGCGGCAGCACCACACCTTCGATGGGAATAGCGCCGGCTGCGAGCGCAGGCGGCGCCGGCCGGTCGGCCCGGTGCGTTTCCGGTCGGGCGAACTGTCGTGCGAGGTCGAGGTAGGCGCGTGCGATGGGCACGACACACGCGCCGACGATCGCGGTCGCTCCCGCGAGCATGACGACACGCCGACCGATCGGCCGCCCGTCGCTGAAGAGGGTCCAGACGGCTACCATCGAGAACAGCAACGCGCCGAGGATCGCGACGTACCACGACGTCAGCGCCGTCAAGACGCCTGTGCACACGAGGAACACCAGGCTCCTCCACGCGGGCATTCTCAGGAATCGATGCAGTGCGACCAACCCCAGCACCGCCCACTGGGTCGTGAGCAGGTGCATGTGCACGAGGTGGTTGAACCGAAAGGGGCTGAAGGCGAACGCGCACCCCGCCACGAGTCCGGCGATCGCCGAGCCGGTGGTCTCGACGAGCAGCACGTACGCGAAGAAGCCGGTCAGCGTGAAACCGAGCATGACGAGAAGGTTGTAGACGAGCACCGGCTCTCGGGCCAGAGGTCGCAGCAACAGGGCGCAAAGCGCGTTGACGGTCTGGTGATCGACGACGGCGAGCGTGTTTGGATACGGATAGAAGATGCTGCCGTCGAACGGCCTGGCCGGGCCGTGAAGGATCTGACGCGCCAGGTCGTTCACCGACCAGAGGCCGACGAGCGTGTCGGCCATACCGATCGCGAGGCGTGAGGGCGCCGACGCGAGCGGCCACGTGTGCAGGATCGAGAGACCGAGGAACAGCAGCAGGCACGCGAACGACGCCGCGCGGCGTTTCATGACCAGGCGCGTTCGATCGAACGCCGCAGCTGTCGCAGACGTCTGCGCGCCAGCAGATAGGGGGCGAGGGAGCTGGCAGACCGCAGCCCGAGGGTGAGCGCGCCGCGCAGATCGCGTGGATCGAGGCGCGGCAGATCGTGAACGTTCGATCGCCGGACGACCAGACCCGGCATCGCGCTCGACGCCGTGGCAAAGCGCCGGGACGCCATCCCGATCTCTCGAGGCGAGCGATACCCGTAGGGATAGGCGAAGTGGCGCACCGGCTTTCCGACACAATGCTCGATCGCTGACGCCGCGTTGAGCATTTCACGCTCGAGCGATCGGTCGTCGAGGTCGCGCAGGTCGCGATGGCTCCAGCCGTGACATCCGATGTCGATCTCCCGGGCCGCCAGCTCGCAGACTTCCTCCTCTGACAACAGCGGCATCGTCGGAATCGATTCCCACTGACCGTCCCAGCGGTTGTCGGCGCCAAAGCGGCCGGCAATCACGAATACCGTCGCCCTCACACGGTGCTTGCGGAGGATCGGGAGCGCCATCGACAACACGCTGGCATACCCATCGTCGAATGTGATCGCGACGGCCGGGGCCGGCGGCGGGTCGTCGCGCGCCAGCGCTTCCGCACAACGGTCGAGCGAGGTGAACGAGAACCCCCCGGCCTCGACTGCCCGCAGATCCTCCTCGAACTCGGACGGCGACGTGGACACGGGCGATCCCGACGGATCGATGGAGTGATAGGCGACGATCAGCACGGCGACCGTCCTTCGATGAGGGCGAGCGTCTGGCGCGCGACGCCATTCCAGTCGTGCCGGCCGGCTCGATCGGGGCCGCGGCGGTGAAGCTCGTCTGCCCGCGAGCGATCATCGAGCACCACCCGCAGGGCCTCGGCCATCGATCGGGTCTCGTCGACATATTCAGCAGCGTCCCCGCACAGCTCTTCGAGCGCCGGCGAGCGCCGCACGACGAGCGGCGCACCGCTCGCCATGGCTTCCAGCGCGGTGAGGCCGAATCCCTCGCCGGCCGACGGGAGCACGACGCATGCGGCATCACGATAGAGCGCCGCGAGTGTTTCGTCCGGCACATAGCCGGTGCGGATCACCCGCGACGCCAGGCTGCCAAGTCCGTCGATGGCCGCCGCGATTCGCTGCTCATCGGACCGAAACCGGTCTGTCGCCGACGGACCAGCCAGAATCAGAAAGAGGTCGTCATACCCACCCGCGGCGAGATGTCGAAACGCCTCGATCAGATCCGGCACGCGCTTGTGCGGGCTGAAGCCGCCCACGTAGAGCAGGAACCGTCCGGCACGGGGAAGCATGGACGCAAGGCGCCCGGCGTCGGCCGACGAAGGCCGCGGCGAGAAGGGGTCGCCGATTCCCTCGCCGAGAACGCAGATCGGCTTCCCCCCGACGGGAATCCGCCGGCGAATCTCGCGCGCGGACGCTGCGGACACGGTGGCAATGGTGTCCGCGCGCCGGCATGCCAGGCGCATCTTGAGATCCCAGAACATCCGCGCCCGGCGCGACCCAAGGACGAGATCCGGCATCGCTTCCGGCAGGGCGTCGTGAATGATGACGACCACCTGCGCGCGCGAGAACACCGGAACGTACGAGTAGACCGTCGGAAAGAGGATGGCGTCGAATGCCGTGCGGGAAAGCGCGCGGGTCATCCGCCAGATATCAACGAGCGATCGCGATCCCTCCGACGAGGCGGCGTCGACGACGGCGCGCCGCGTGGGGACGGTGAGCCTCTCGGCTGGCGGAAGATCGGACGCGGAGGCCGCGCCCGAATCGAGCACGAGCGTGAGCTGATGATCCGAGGCGGCGCGCAGGAGCGCCCGTGTCAGCTCGCGGGTGAACCGGCCGTAGCCGCGGCGATTCACCCAGGTGCTCGCCTCGATCGCGATGCGCACTAGGGCCTCGCCACCGACACTCTCGTCTGCCGTGACTGCTCGATGATGCCGAGGTACTGCGCGATGTGCGGCTCCTCCGACCACAAGCGCAAGTATGCCTCGTGACCGCGACGCCCCAGCTCGTCGCGCAAGTCCGGGTGCGCCCGCAGGGTTTCGAGCATGCTCGCGAGCTCCTCATCCTCGCGATAGACATAGCCGCCGCCGCTCTCCTGCACGACCTCGGGAAGCGCGCCAA
>JACPPN010000028.1 GCA_016190995.1 Acidobacteriota bacterium
ATTCGCAACAAGCGGGCGACGGGTCGTCCTCAGGATGCGCTGGACGCGGACGCGCTCGAAGCCATTGGCATGTAACAGACGGTCCTTTGCCCCCAGTCTGTTACTTCCGCGCGGGGACACCCCCTCTTATCATCTGCCCGGCCAGACGGGAACCCGGCCGCGGGTTCTCGGTACGTCAAGCTTCGCGGCGCACTACGTCCCAAAGATCGCTTGGGTTGCCACGTTGCGGCGGGTGGCGCCGGGCAGGGCGCCCCACCCGCCGCGCAGGCCCCACGCCCGTGATCATTGCTTTTGGCGCCGAGGGGCCTACGGGTGGGGCTGCCCGGCGACAGGACGCGTCACAACAGAGCGAGACAACTGAGTCCAGGGACCAGAAACAGGATCCGAAACTCATCATGTGAGGATGTGTCATGCGTCGCAGGCTGTCCCGATCGGAAACCGTCCTGTCGTTGCTGATTGTCGTCGCCACCCTCTTCGCGTTGCCGTTTCTCGACGGGCGCGGGGGGCTCTCGGGCATTCCTGGTGAGGTCCTGGCGCAAGGCACCGCGCCGCCCGATATCTTTTCCCCGATGCGGTATCGACACGTCGGGCCTGGCGGCAAGCGCGTGAGCGCGGTCGTCGGGGTGCCGGGACAGCCCAACATCTTCTACTTCGGCGCCGCGTCGGGGGGCATCTTCAAGTCGACTGACGGCGGCATCCACTGGACGCCGATCTTCGACAATCAGCCGGTCTCCTCTATCGGGGCCCTGGCCCTCGCCCCTTCTGAGTCCAACATCATCTGGGCTGGCACCGGCGAGGCCTTCATCCGCAGCAACATCAGCATCGGCAACGGCGTCTACAAGTCGACGGACGGCGGCCGCACGTGGGCCCACCAGGGCCTGGAGAAGACCGGTCGCATTGCGCGGATCGTCATCCATCCTCGCGATCCCAACGTCGTGTTCGTCGCAGCCATGGGGCACTGTTACGGGCCTCAGGCCGATCGGGGCGTCTTCCGCACCACTGACGGCGGCAAGACGTGGGAGAAGGTGCTGTTCGTCGACGAGAACACCGGCGCCTCCGACATTGCCATGGACGTGAACAACCCGACGGTGCTCTTTGCGGGCATGTGGCAGGTCGACATCAAGACGTGGGCGCTTCGCAGCGGCGGACCCGGGAGCGGCCTCTTCGTCTCGAGGGATGGCGGCACGACCTGGAAGCGCCTTACGGGCCACGGGCTGCCGAAAGCACCGCTCGGAAAGATCGCGGTGGCTGTGGCGCGCAACAACTCGAACCGCGTCTATGCCCTGATAGAGACCGGCGACGGCCTGCCGTGGAATGGCCAGGAGACCGACTCAGGCACGCTCTGGAGCTCGGACGATGGGGGCGCAAACTGGCAATTGACGAATTACGACCACAATCTGATCCAGCGACCTTACTACTACACGCGCTGTGTGATCGCCCCCGACAACTACAACGAGATCTACACGCTCGCGGTGCAACTCAGCGTATCGCTGGACGGTGGAAAGACATTCGAGAACGCGCCCGGCGGGCGAC
Source organism: Acidobacteriota bacterium (assembly GCA_016190995.1). Taxonomy (GTDB): domain Bacteria; phylum Acidobacteriota; class Vicinamibacteria; order Vicinamibacterales; family JACPPN01; genus JACPPN01. Next base: position 1,534 of record JACPPN010000028.1, read on the forward strand.
ACGGTGACAACCACGACATGTGGATCGATCCGGTGAACGGCGACCGGATGATCGTCGGCAACGATGGCGGCGCCATGATCTCGGTCAATCGCGGCCAGTCATGGCACCGGCCCCAGCTCCCCATCGCGCAGGTCTACCACGTCACGACCGACAACAACATTCCGTACAACGTGTACGGCAACGTCCAGGATGGCCCCTCCGCCCGCGGCCCCAGCAACAGCCGGATTTCCGGCGGCCCAGCCGACCCGGCACCGAGCGGCGAGATCCCGCTCGGAATGTGGCACGCAGTTGGCGGTGGCGAGAGTGGCTGGACCGTCCCCGACCCGGTGGACGGCAACATCGTCTGGTCGACCGCGTCGGGCTACGGCGCTTTGGGGGGTTCCGTGGACCGGCACGACGAGCGCACGCGTCAGGTGAGGAAGGTCGACGTCTGGCCGGAGAGCCCGATGGGATGGGGCGCGCGGGACCTGAAATATCGATTCCAGTGGTCGTTTCCCCTGGCCATTTCGCCGCACAATCACGAGCAGGTCTACACCGGCAGCCAGTACGTGCACCGGACGACCGACGGAGGCCACAGCTGGCAGATCATCAGTCCGGATCTGACGACCAACGACAAGAGCAAGCAGGAACCGAGCGGCGGGCTCACGCTGCACAACACGAGCCCCGAGTACGCCCCTACGATCTTTGCCATTGCCGAATCACCCCTCGAGAAAGGTCTGATTTGGGTGGGCACGAATGATGGCCTCGTCCAGATCACGCGCGACGCCGGCGCACACTGGGCGAATGTGACCTCGAATATCCCGAACCTGCCGCCGTGGGGCACGGTGAGCAACATCGAGCCGTCGCGGTACGACGCCGGCACCGCGTATGTCACGATCGATCTGCACCAGGTGAACGACCGCAACCCGTACGTCTACAAGACCGTCGACTTCGGAAAGACGTGGAGGGCGATCAGCTCCGACATCCCCAGGAGCGTGTTCAGCTATGCGCACTGCGTTCGCGAGGATCCGGTCCGCAAGGGGCTGCTCTACCTGGGAACGGAGAACGCCGTGTATGTGTCTTTCAACGACGGAGGCTCATGGATTCCGTTGCAGGTCAACCTCCCGCATGCGCCTGCACACTGGCTGACCGTCCAGGAGCCTTTCGGCGATCTGGTGGTGGCGACCTACGGTCGCGGCATCTGGATCCTGGATGACATCACGCCGCTGCGGCAGTTGACCCCGGCAGTGCTCGATGCGCGCGCGCATCTTTTTGTGCCGCGGCCGGCTTACCGCCTCCGCACCATCACGGAGCCAGAGAGCCAGCCCGAGGATCCGGGAGCCGGCCTCAACCCGCCGTATGGCGCGTCAATCAACTACTATCTGAAGTCTGCGCCAGAGGACGAGGTCACCATCACGGTGGTGGACAGTAACGGGCAAAAGGTCCGCACCCTCAAGGGCACGAAGAACGCGGGCATCAACAGGCTTTGGTGGGACCTGAGATACGAGCCGTCCAGCGAGGTCAGGCTACGAACGAGCCCACCTTACGCTCCGTGGGTACGGCTGGGACCTCAAGGCTGGAGACCGCTCGTCATCTGGGCGGGTCTCGGACGCACGGGACCTCTCGTGCAGCCCGGAACCTATACGATCAAGCTCTCGGCGGGAGGGTCTGAGCTCACCGAGAAACTCACCGTCAAGAAGGATCCCAATTCGGCCGGAACGGAACAGGACATCGGGGCTCAGGTGAAGCTGCTGCTGGAGAGTCGGGAGAACATGAACGCGGTTGCCGACATGATCAACCAGATCGAATGGGTCAGGCGGCAGCTCTACGATCTCGACGAGCGCCTGCGCAGCGAGTCGAACACGGGCTCCATCCGGGGGGCGGCGGAGGAGCTCGACAAGAAGCTCATCGCCGTCGAGGACCACCTGTTCCAGATGAAGGTGACGGGTCCGGGGCAGGACTTCGTGCGGTGGCCGAACAAGCTGGTGGAGAGAATCCCGCTGCTGGTGGCCGGCGTCGAGATTGCCGACTTCCCGCCGACTACACAGCAGCTCGAAGTGCACAAGATGTACACCGATCAGATCGCGGGTCACCGAAGCCGGCTGAACGAGGTGTTCGCCAAGGACCTCGCGGCGTTCAACGAGCAACTGGCCGAGCGGAAGCTCTCGAGCGTGATGGTCGTCAAGTGAGGATCACTTCCACGGTGAAGTTCATGTGTCCGTCCACATTGGCTTCCGCTTCTCGAGAAACGCGGTAAGCCCTTCCACCGCATCGTGGGTCCGCATCAGGCTGTCCAGATACAATCTCTCGACCGGCGGCAGCGTACGGTCGACGTGGGACCGGAGCGGCAATCGCAGCGCGGCGACGGCGTGCCGCAGTGCGGCCGCCGATCGTGGCACGAGATAGGTGTCGAACCAGCGTGTCACTTCGGCCTCGAGGCGGGCGGCCGGCGCGATGGTCTCGATCAAACCACTCTCCGCCCATTCGGCGACCGGCCGAATGGCACCGCCCAACACGTGGCGGACCGACCGGGCCAGGCCAATCCGCGCCGGCAGCAGGACCGATCCGGCGGGCGGGAATACGCCAAGTACGATTTCCGGCAGTCCCAGCACGGCGTCCCCAGCGGCAAACATGACGTCGCAGGCGAGCGCAATCTCGAAGCCTCCTCCAAGGCAACGTCCGCGGACGATGGCGGCAGTCGGCGCAGGAATGTCGAGCATCTCGCGAATCAGGGCGTGCATGTCGGGCAGCATGCGATCGATTTCGCCGGGCGCGTGCTCCTCGACGCTGGCCCCATAGCTGAAATCCGATCCGTGGCCTTCGATCGTGACGAGTTTCAGATGAGGGTTCTCGGCGAGCGAGGGGAGAAGCCGTCTCAGCTCGCGGATCATCTCGGCGGTAACAATGTTCCCCCTTGGATGCGTGAGGACCACCCGGAGCCAGGCGGAATCGCGGAGCGGCGTGGCGCGAACGGATTCGCTCACGAGAAGTCGTGGGGAACGGGACTGGGCGCGACGTCCGCGGCGCCAACGACGCGCCCGAGCTCGTCGACGTCGCTGATGGGGGCCTGACACGCAAAATCGCGACAAACATACGCCGTTGCTCGCGCGTCCCGCATGGTCATCGGCTCAATCCAGGGGAGAAGGCTCGCGATGCGCCGCTGATGATCGCCGGGCGTCACCCAGATCGTCACCGCAAATGGAAGATAGTGACGCACAATTTCAGCCAGCATCGCGTTGGTGTCTTCGGCCCCGCGCCCGCCCACGATGACGACTTGCTGCATGCCCGCGTGGTACGTCGAGACGCCGGACAGCATCAGGGGAACGATGCGGCCGACCCGGCCCGGTTCGTGCCCGAGACGCGCTAGCGTGCGCCGGACCTTCTCCGCCGCACCGGCATCCCCCGTCAGGTGCGCGAGCGTCAGCAGGTTGAGGACCGACACCGAGCTCGCGGCCGGCTCGGCCCCATCGTATTCCTCTTTCAGCCGCAGCAGCACGGATGCGTCCTCGCCGGTCGTGCTGAACCAGCCCGCCTCCGCCTCGTCCCAGAACAGCTCGTCCTGACGACGCTGCAGCCGAATCGCCCAGGCGAGCCAGTCGGGATCCGGATCGGCCTGAAACAGCTCGAGCAGGCCCCAGATGACGAATGCGTAGTCTTCGCTATAGCCGTCGATTGCCGCATCGCCGGAGCGATATCGCCTTAACAGGATCTGCCGGGCGCCGTCCCACATCGTCGAATGAAGAAACGCCGCCGCCTGACGCGCTGCATGCAGATACGCGGACCGATCGACCCCGGGCTCTGTCGTGGCGCCCGGCTCGAGCACGCGGGCCGCGCGGGCAAAGGCCGCAATCATCAGGCCGTTCCAGCCGCTGAGAATCTTGTCGTCGAGATGCGGCCGCGGCCGCTTCGCCCGGGCCGCGAACAACATCTGCCGCGCACGTCCGAGCGCGGTCTCGACCTCGGCCGGTGTTCGGCCCGACAGCCGCGCGACGTCCTCAATCGATCGCGCGACGTACAACAGATTCTTGCGCCGAAACTCGCCTTGCGGATCAGCCGGCGCGTTGCCGCCCGCCTCGATTCCCCACCGCAGCCGTGCGACGTCCGCATCGTCACCGAGCAACCGGCGGATTTCCTCGTCCTCCCAGACGTAGAAGGCGCCCTCCATTCTGTGCGCCTGCGGATCGCCCGCGTGTTCCGGAGGAAGGCTGTCGGCGTCCTCCGCGGAATAGAAACCGCCGAGGGGGTCGGTCATGTCACGCCGCACGTAGTCGAGTGTGTCAGCCGCAATCGTGGCATGGAAAGGGTCACCGGCAATCTGCGCGGCTTCGACGTACGCGATGACCAGCTGCGCCTGGTCGTACAGCATCTTTTCGAAGTGGGGCACGCGCCACTCCGCATCCACGGAGTAGCGATGAAATCCGCCGCCGATGTGGTCGCGCATGCCGCCAAGCGCCATCGCGCGAAGCGTCTCGAGCGCCATGTTCGCCGCGCTCCCGTTGCCGGTGCGGGCGTGTTCGCGCATGAGGAAGAGGAGCTCGGAAGGCCGCGGAAACTTCGGCGCGCTTCCAAATCCGCCGCGGCGCCGATCGAAACTGGCCTCATACTCTCTGACCGCATCGCCGAGCGGCTCGGGCGGCGTGATGCGACGACTCTCAAGCGCGGCGCGGGACGCCGCCGGACTCGCCTCCCGCGCGTCGCGCAGCCGCCCGACCATGACGTCCGCGGACTGCACGACTTTCTCGCGTTCCTCTCTCCAGAGCCGGCCAAGCTCCCGCAGCAGCTCCTGGAATCCGGGCCTGCCCCATAGCGACGTGGGCGGGTAGTACGTGCCACCGTAGAACGGCTTCAGATCCGGCGTCAGCCACACGCTCATCGGCCAGCCGCCGGACCCCGTCGTCGCCTGCACGAACGTCATGTACACCCGATCGACGTCGGGCCGCTCTTCGCGATCCACTTTGATCGACACGAACCCGCGGTTGAGGATGTCGGCAATCTCGGCACTCTCGAACGACTCGTGCTCCATCACGTGACACCAGTGACAAGTCGAATACCCGATGGAGAGGAAGATCGGCTTGTCTTCAGCTCGCGCGCGGGCGAACGCCTCGTCCCCCCACGGGTACCAATCGACCGGGTTCTCGGCGTGTTGGAGAAGGTATGGACTACGCTCGCGCGCCAGTCGATTCGGCATGGCCAACCTGCTGACTGCGGTCCCCCGTCCTTTCCCTCGAATCCATGCTACGGCCTGCACCGACAGCGTGCAAGCAGCGGGCCTGCGGGCGAGTCGCGCCGGCCTTCAGCCCTGCCTCCGCGCAAGCCGCAGGTCTGAAGAGCTGCGCGACAAGGCCTGCAGCCTGGTCAGGCGCCATCGGATCCGCAGTAGTGTAAGATCCGCAGCGGAGGAGGCATGGCGTCACAGGAATCGCCGTTGCGCGGCAAGCGCATCGCGATGCTGGTCGAAGACGCGTTCGAAGATCGCGAGCTCGTTGAACCGCTCGACACCTTGCGCGCCGCCGGCGCCGAGGTGGTGTTGATCGGGCCCACCGCCGGCGCGACATTCACGGGAAAGCGCGGCGAAGCATCGGTGACCTCCGAGATCGCGGCCGGATCCGCGCGCATGCAAAACTTCGACGCGCTCGTCATCCCGGGAGGGTACGCGCCCGACAAGATGCGCATGCGGCACGCCATGGTCGACCTCGCACGTGAGGCTATGCAGGCGGGCAAACCGGTCGCTGCCATCTGCCATGGCGCGCAGGTCCTCATCTCGGCGAACGTGCTGCGCGGCCGCACGCTCACCTGCTGGCCTTCAATTGCGGTCGATGTGAAAAACGCGGGCGGACTCTACGTCGACAAGCCGGTTGTCGTCGACGGCAACCTCATCTCGTCGCGCAAGCCGGACGATGTGCCGGTCTTCAGCAAGGCGATTATTCGATCCTTGACCGGGACTGGCGGGGGGTGAGCCGGAGGCGCCGGCCTCGCAGAGGGGTCTTGGCAGCGTGCGCCACAGTGTTCGGCGCCGGAGGCCAACCCTCCGGCGCCATCACCACACTGCGCGCTCTACATTTCTTCGCCGCCTTCGCCGCCTTCCGGCGTCTCGCCTCCGCCCGATTCGATTGTCTCGGGCGCAGTTATGGCGGCAGCCTCCTCGCGCGCGGCGGGCCTTGCCCGGCCGGTCGTCTTGCGGCCCCCGCCGCCGGCGCGTGTGCCGCGTCCGCCGCCGCGCCGCGCGGGGGCGCGCTTGGCCGCGCGACCTCGTGCCGTCTTCTTGGCGGCGCCTCGGGCGGCCTTCTTGACGCCGCGCCGCGCGCCCACGGCGCGACCGCGACCGCCCTTGGCTCGGCCCTTCTTCGTCCCTTTTCTCTTTGCCATCCACACACCTCTCTGTTCGTTGAGGCCTGACGAGTCGTGCAGAGGATATAACACACCTCAGGTTGGCGCTATAGGATCGTTGGCTGATCTGAAATTTTTTGGGGACCACATCACCGCATCGACCGGTCCGCCGCCCACCACCACACCGACGCGGACGTGACGAGCAACGCCGTGGCCGCGACGTAGATCGGCAGCCCCCGGCTCACACGATTCAACAGCACGGTCAGGGAGCGCATCGCCATGATCGAGCGCGGCCACATACCGCCACCCTAAGAACCCGGACGCCTTCGCGCTGGTCGTGCTTCGCCCCGGCAGTTCCGATATGCGGCGCGCCGTGCGGTACAGCACAGGCGATGTTGCGTTGATCGGAACGGGCGCTGGCTGTTCCTGATCATCTCGGTCGCGGGAAAAGGCCCCGCAACCGGCTTGAGCGCGGGCTCCCCGGTTGCGGCGATCGGCGGGGCACTGCTCGTCAACGGCCGCACAGTCCTGACCTCGGCCGTACCTCCTTGGTGCCGCCGACGGATCGTTCGGTGGATCGCCCTACACGCGCCGAGCCGCCTCCCCCGACTTCTCGAAAGGCCCGGTTGGAGCGGACTTCGGCGTCGCTTCGCCTTGTCAAGAATTACGTGTCAACGGAAGCCTTCCTGTCGCGGGGCAATACACGCCACCACTACGAATTCCTCGATCTTCATGGCATTTTGGCCAAACAGGGGGTGGTACCCCGCTTGCTGTCGATATGGGTGCTTCCTCTTCCGCTATCTGCGGAAGAACAAGACCCTACCCCAAACACCTGCCCGTGCAGCTGCAGGGAGGAGTCGTCCGAGGGCTGCTCCCTGCGAGTTTTTCTCGCGCAAGAGGCTGATAAGGAACCGGGACTCAGGGCTCCTGCTTCAGGCCCTCACCGCGAGCCTGGAACCGACACGATTTGTTCTCACGCTCTGAGGACTCAGGAAAACGCGTGCAAGGTGCTCAGTGCGCGCCTGAAGCACCGGTCCTCGCGACTCGGGCCTGCTTGGTCAACCCCTCGGCATTCTGTGCGGCGGCGGCAGCTGATCGAGGCGGCGCTGGACCTCCTGGAAGCGATCGCTGTCGCGACGGCCGCGGGCCGACCCGATCACGCTCTGCAGACGTTCCACGCGTCCCGCGGGCGAGGGGTGTGAGGAGAGGAACACTTCGACAGAGCTCGGATCGCGGCCCTGCTGCGCGCGCAGGATCTGAAGGAACGCGACCAGCCCCTGCGGATCCCACCCTGCGCGCCGCATGATCTCGGCGCCTACGCGATCCGCTTCCGACTCGTCGTCGCGACTGTACTTGAGAAAAAGACCGTTCGCGAAGAGGCCCGCGGCCACGCGTGCGGTGCGGGCACCCCCGCCGCCGCCGAGCACGGCATCGAGGAAGCCGAGCACGCCGTTGGCGATCGTCGCCTTCGTCAGCTGCTCCGCCGCATGGCGCTGGGCGACATGGGCGATTTCGTGCGCCAGCACGCCGGCAAGCTGCGCCTCGTTCTGGGAGATGTCGATCGCGCCACGATGGACCCACACCGGGCCGCCCGGCAGCGCGAAGGCGTTGATTTCCTTGTAGTCTGCGATCGAGAAACTGTACGGATATCGCGGCCCTCCAGCGCTCGCGACCAGGCGGCGTCCGATGCTCGCCACGTAGCCGCGCACGAGCGAATCATTGACCTCGGGCACTTGGGCCCTGACCTGCGCCTGGGCCTGGCGCCCAATCTCGATCTCGTCCCGAACGGACACGATCGAAACCGCGAACGCGGTCGTGCAGGACAAGCCGAATGCAAGCACGCACGTCATTCGTTTCATGTGGGAATCACGCCCGTGGAGCCGGGGCGGCAGGGATTTCCTCCGGCCGATGCCGCCGCAATCGCGCATGCGCTGCGGTGAACTCCACTCCATAGAGCAAGATCACGGCCGACACGTAGACCCATAACAGGAAGACCACGACGGCCGCGATCGACCCGTGAACCAAGCTGAACCGTGACATGTCGCGGACGTACCATTGGAAGCCGAAAAGCGCAGCGCGCCAGAGCAAACCGGTCACGACCGCCCCGACCCAGACGTCGCGGAAGCGGACCTTGGCGTTCGGCACGAAGTAATAAATGAGCCCAACGACGAAGATGAGCAGGAGCGTCGTCGCATATCTCCAGGCCAAGCCGTTTAATGCCTCGAGTCCACGAACGCGGACGAGGACGCTCGCAAACCAGGACGACTCGACAACCCCGATCATGCTGACGATCACGAGGGCGGCGAGGAGCAGAAGGCCGGCCGTGGCCAGCATGAGGAACGAGATCATCTTGTGTTTCCAATAGCTCGGCTGCTTCTCCACACCCCAGGCGTGATTGACCGCCGAGGTGATGGCGCCGAACACGCCGAGTGCCGCCCAGATGATGAGGGCGCTGCCAGCGATGCCGAGCGTGAGGCCCGAGTGGCGCAGCGCGTCGAGCTGGAGGATCACGAAGTCGAACTGACGCGGGAAGTAGCGCAGGACGAAGTTCAACACCTTGACGCGCGCGGCCTCTTCGGCCGTGACGCTGCCGAGAATGCTGAAGGCGAGCAGGAAGAAGGGAAAGAGCGAAAGGAGCGCGTAATAGGCGATGGAGGACGCGAAGGTCAGGTCGTCGCTGTGATAGAAGCCGACGAATCCGCGCCAGGCGGACAGCCCGGTCAGCCGGATTCCGACCCAGAGCTGGCTGAAGAGGCGCCGCCCGCGACGGACCAGCCGGTACGCCGCAGGGCCCGATCCAGTGGCGCTCACTCGACGAATTATATGGAATCAGCAGAGCCCGCTCACGCGGCGTGCCCCGATTCGATCCACGCCTGTCTCACTTCCCTCAGCAAATAGGCGGGGAGCGTCGTCTTGAGGGCGGTAGTCCCGGCATTCCAGAGCGCGTGCCGCAGGCGTGGTGTGCGAACGACGTAGTACGCAGCAACGACGGCTGCTGTGGCGAGGATTGCATTGGCCAGAGTACGCGCGCCTTGTTCAGTCATCGGTCACTCCACGGATCGGCGAGACGGACGAGGACCGAGCAGGTAGTGATGATCCCCTCAGTCCTCAATTCTCGCCTCCGCAAGACGCTTCTAGGTATTGCGCCTCGGCGGGCGGACGTTCGAAACACCCTGGTCAAAGGTCGACTCGCCGGTGCGCGGCTCGGTCGCCTGACCCCGTATCTCCTCGGTGCCGCGGGCCACGGCGTCGCGAGCGCGCTCGTACGTCTCCCGGCCCGTCGCGGCGAGATTCGCGGCCTGTTGCGTCACCGTGCCCCGCGCGCGGTCGTAGACTTCGCGACCGCGATCGACCATGTGCGAGACCTTCTCGCTCGCCTGCTGGTAGCCGTCGGTCGCTGCTTTCTGCAGACGGTTTGCGGAGTCGGACAACTGATTGCGGAGCTCCGCGCCAGGCTTCGGCGCAAACAGCATCCCCAGCCCCGCACCGAGCACGGTGCCGGCGAGCAGCCCCATCAGGAAGGCACCACCGCTGTCTTCCCTTTCGTCACCATCGTATTCGTAGGCCATGCTTCCTCCTCTGGACGATTCACCTAGACTCGACCCGCCATTTCGGCCGGCGGCTGCCGCCGGGGTTCGCTCACCAGCCACGATTCGATTGTAGAGCGAATGCTCCGGAACAGACCGATCCGTGCCAAGCAGAAGATTCGTTGTGTCGAGATTTCCTGTGATCATGCGTGAGTCCCCCAGGACGCCCGCGTGTCTCAATGTGAGGTGCGTGACGCCGACTTGTCCCACATCGGTCCCGATCCGCCTGCCAACTCGTTGATCGAGCGCCAGCTCTCATCGACCGCGGCGCGCGCCTTCTGAACGGTCCCCCTTGCCTGGCGCACCTCCTTGACGAAACTGTCGAGCGTCGGCTCGATCTGCACACGCAGGCGGCGGCCGCTCTCCGTAAGGTAGAGGTAGCCCCAGAGGCCGCCGATGACCGCTCCAATCAGCGCTGTCAGCGCAACTCTCCCTTTATCGTCCACGGTTACCCCCCTTGCCACGTTTCAACGAAACAGCACGCCTAGGGGCCGCACCAGGCCCTTCATCGGTAAACCAAATCCTGTGCCACCTCGAGTTTTTCTGCAGACGGACGCGTTCCCGGCGAGAGCGGTGCTATTCGGGCAATAACGCTGTCGTGAGACACGTCAGCACCCGCGGACTATTCCGACGGTTCCCGACACCGAGCAAGGTGCCGGCCAGCCGTGAGCGCGTGTCGGGTTAGTGGATGTGCTACCGGGCGTTCGCCGGCGCCGCAGCGGGCTGACGATTCGGACTGCGAAGCGCGTCCCTCTTCACGAAGAGGGCCAGAGCGACGCCGTCCCACGCCCGCCCCTTCGGGCTGCCGTCAGCAACGGCGCCCAGCGGCATGATGCCGACGCGGTTCGGGTTCAAATGAAATTTCTGGATGACGTACTCCCGGACGAGGGCGGCGCGCTCGCGGGAGTCGAGAAATTGTTGATCGTGACTCCCCTCGGTCGCATAGCCTTCGATGATGAGCGGGCTCGCCGGTGGATACGGAAGAAACGCCGCCATGGCGGAATCCAGACGCGCCTTGCCACCGGCGCTCACGACCTGCAAGCCGTTCGGTTCCTTGGCGAAGAGGACCGCGGCGTCAACCCAGATGCGGAGGGCCGAACGATCTTTTCCGGCAAGCGCACCTCGCCGGTACGCGGCGGTTCCGATCTCGTCGAGATCGAAGTAGCCGCGACGGTTGAAGAACCCCTTGAAAAAGAAGTTGTGCTTGAGGGCCTCGGTGTTCTCCGCCATGTCCGCGACGACCTCGCGGGTCTGGCTGAGCGTCTGCCGCAGATCCGCAGCGACGCCTTGCACCGGCCCGCTGCGGTCACGCAGTCCCGCCAGCGCCTTCCTGGCTTCTTCCGAGGCCTGTTTCGCGTTCGTCACGGCTTCTTCGGCCTGTTTCGCGATCGATGCCACGTCTCGGTACAGCTGGTCGTCGGTGAGGAGCTTGCCTATGGTTCCCTTCCCGGCGCGCAGGCCTTCCACGATGGCGCGGCTGTCGGCGGCGACACGGCTGGCGTGTGCCGTGATCGCCGTGACGCCGGTCCCCACGTCCCGAATCAGCTGATTCGCCTCCTCGACCGTGGTGTCGACCTGCCCGAACACGGTCTCGATGTCGGCCTGCAGCTGCACGATGGCCTTGTTCGCCAGCGACACCGTCTCGCTCATCTGCCGAATCAGATCGGCGAGCTCGAACGGTTCTTTCGACGGGATTGTGCTCCCGTTCGGCGCCCGCGGCGCCCGTTCGGTGCCTGCACCGACCTGCACGACCTTGTTGCCGACGAGGCCGTCGGTCTGAATGGTGGCCACGGAGTCCGTGCGAATGATCGGATGGAGGTCTTCGCGGATGCGGAGCTTCACGCGAAATCGTGACGCGGGACCGGCCGGCACGTTGATCTCGAGGACTTCTCCTGCGTCGAGGCCGCCGACCCGTACCGTCGATCCGTTCTCGAGGCCTCCCAGCCTCGCGAACTCTGTATAGACCTCGAACTTGTCGGCGAACAGCATCCGGCGCTCGCCGATCATGAAAAGCCCGACCGCGAAGAGGATCGCGCCGCCCAGCACGAACGCCCCGACGCCGATCAGCCTGGATGAATACATCGCGTTCTATCCCGCGCCGGATGATTGCATGAAGTCGTGGACGGTCGGCTCCGAGCTTCGATCGAGATCCGCGGCCGTACCCTTTGCGATCAGGATTCCCCCCTCGATGACCGCGAGCTCGTCACCCACGCGACGGGCGCTCGGGATGTTGTGCGTCACGACGACCAGCGTCGTCCCCGCCCGCTTCTTGAGCGTGAGGAGCAGCTCGTCGATCTCGCCGGTGGTGATAGGGTCCAGGCCGGCGCTCGGCTCGTCAACGAGCAGGATGGGCGGGTCCAGCGCCATCGCCCGGGCCAGGCCGGCGCGCTTCCGCATGCCGCCCGACAAAGCGGCGGGCATTTTCTTGTAGTCGTCTGCCAAGCCGACCTGATCGAGCTTTTCGAGCGCGCGCTTCCTGATCTCGCCGTCGGGGAGGGCGGTGTGCCGCCGCAGCGGGAACGCGACGTTCTCGCCCACCGAAATCGAATCGAAGAGCGCGGCGTTCTGGAAGAGAAACCCCATGCGGCGGCGGATGCGCGCCAGCTCGCGGCTCTCGAGCGCGGTGATGTCCTCTCCCTCGACATACACGCTCCCGCGGTCCGGCTTGATCAGCCCGACGATGTGCTTGAGCGTCACGCTCTTGCCGGTGCCGCTGCGCCCGAGCAGACAGAAGGCGGTGCCGCGCGCGATCTCGAACGAGACATCGTCGAGAATCCGGCGGCCGCCGAACGCCTTGGTCACACGCTCGAGCCGGACGGCGGTGTCGCGCCTCATCCCGCCGCCTCCGGAAAGACGAAGAAGGTCATCTTCACCAGGACCACGTTGCACACGATGATGAGGATCGACGCGAGCACGACGCTGCGCGTCGACGCACGGCCGACCCCCTCGGTCCCCTGCTCCGTCGTATACCCCAGATACGACGCGACCGTCCCGATGATGAACCCGAACACCATCGTCTTCAGGGTGGCGGGAACATAATCGGTCATCTCGACGAGGGAAAAGGCCCGGTGGAAGTACAAGCGGAAGGACATGCCGGTAATCACCGTCTCGGCCAGGAACCCGCCGATGATGCCGGTGAAATTCATGACCGTCGTGAGAATCGGGAGCGCGATCATGCACGCGAGAATGCGCGTGACGACGAGGTACTTGAACGAGTCGACGGCCGTCGCCTCGAGCGCATCGATCTGCTCGGTGACGCGCATCGCGCCGAGCTCCGCGCCGATGCCGGCGCCCACGCGGCCCGCCAGCAGCAGGCCGGTGACGAGCGGCCCGGTCTCGCGCACGAGCGCGAGCGCGAGCCCGCCAGGTATGAGCGCCTCGGCGCCGAACCGCTCCAGCGACGCGCGCGTGTGCATCGACAAGACGACGCCAATCGCGAGCCCCGCCGCCACGATGAGCGGCAGCGATCGCCAGCCCACCTCGAAGACCTGACGTGTCAGTTCGCGGAGCTCGAAAGGGGGGCGCACGGCCTCCCGAAGGGCGCGGACGCCGAAGACGAACACCGCGCCGGTCCACCCGAGGATCGCGGCAACCTGCTTACCGATGAGCTCGACCATGCCTAATCAGCGCGACGCGCCCCCGGTCCGGCGAGCTACGATTCGACGCGTCGCGCCGCGCCGCCGCCCCTGCCCATGTCCTGGATGTCGTGCTTCTTCATCTTGCTGTAGAGCGTGGGCCGGTACAGGCCGAGGATCTGCGCGGCCTCCTGCTTGTTCCAATTCGTCCGCTGCAGGGTCTGCAGGATCGCCATCTTCTCGATCTCGGCGAGTGTGCGGTGCGGCGGCACGACGAACTCCGCCGTGGCGGCGGGGTTGTCTTCGCGGAGTGATTCGGGCAGATCGGCGACCACGATCTCGTTGCCTTTCGTCACGAGCATCCCGCGCTCGATGACGTTCTCCAGCTCGCGGACATTGCCCGGCCAGCGGTGGCGAATGAGCACGTGATACGCGGCCGGCGCGATGCCCTTTACCGCCCGGTGGTGCCGCTGCCGGTACTTGTCGAGAAAGAAGTCACACAGCAGCGGAATGTCCTCCGTCCGCTCGCGCAGCGGCGGGACCCGCAGGGTGATCGTGTTGATGCGGAAGTAGAGATCCTCCCGCAGCTTTCCGTCGCGGAGGGCCTGATCGACATCGATGTTGGTCGCACAAATCAGGCGGAAATCGACCCGGACGATCCGGTCGGTGCCGATGGGCCGATACTCGCGCTCCTGCAGGACCCGCAGGAGCTTCGTCTGCAGGTAGGAGGGCATCTCGCCGATCTCGTCGAGCAGCAGCGAGCCGCCTTCCGCCATCTCGAAGAGTCCTTCCTTATCCTGCAGCGCGCCCGTGAACGCGCCCTTCTTGTAGCCGAACAGCTCCGACTCGATCAGGTCCTTCGGAATCGCGGCGCAATTGATCTTGATGAACGGGCCCTTCGCCCGCTTGCTGTTGTAGTGGATGGCGTTGGCGATGAGCTCCTTGCCGGTTCCGTTCTCTCCCTCGATCAGGATGTTCGCGTCGCTCGCGGCAACGCTCTCCACCAGGTCGAGGACTTCGTGCATCTTCCGGCTCTTGCCGATGATACTGGCGAACTTCAGGTCCGACGGGAGCTGCCGCCGCAGCTGCTCGATCTGCTGCCGCTGGTCCTTGCGCTCGATCGCGTTTTCGAGCATCGCCAGGAGCTGTTCCTGCTGCGGCGGCTTCTCGAAGAAAAAGTACGCGCCCGCCCTCATCGCTTCCACGGCCTTCGGGATGCTGCCATGGCCCGTCAGTACGATCACCTCCGCTTCCGGCCTGAACTTGCGCAGCAGTTCGAGACCATCGGTGTCGGGGAGCATCAGGTCGGTGATGACGATTTCCGGATGCCACTGCTTGAGGATCTCCTCGCCCCGGATGCCAATCATCGCCGTCTTCACTTCGTAGCTCTCGTGCTCGAGCAGGATCTTCATCCAATCGATGATGGCCGGGTCATCGTCGACGACCAGCACCTTCGTGCGCTTTTTCTGGGTCATGGAAGTCGCCTAGTCAGGAAGCTGCGTCGCTCCGCCTCCGGGGCCTTCACTCGGCGGTTTGAGGCGAAGCTTCGTTACCGTGCCCCGAGCCGCGCGCACGCTTCTCAGCCATTGGTCCGACAGGCCCTCG
>JACPPN010000255.1 GCA_016190995.1 Acidobacteriota bacterium
ATATCGGGATGGTGACCGCGGCCATGGCGTTCGGCGTTGTATGGATCAGTACGCCGCGAAGGCTCCGGCATTGACTGATTGGCCAAGGTTTTCTCTGTGCTCTCCGCGTTCTCCGCGGTGAGAGCTCGTGACGCCGGATTCAGGCTCAATGAATCAGTGCGACTGCCGCAGTGCCTCTGCCCTCAGAAATTGACCTTCAGCGCCAGCTGAATCTGCCGCGGCGGCAGCGCCGATTCGAACTGCCCGAAGGTCGGGAGCGCGGCGCCCGGAAACGCGCCCGGTCCTGCGATGCGGTAGCCGGCCAGGTCCGTGAAGTTCGTGCGGTTGAAGAGATTGAACACCTCGAGAATCGCGTCCACGCTCGCGCCGGTCGCGAACGGCAGCCGTTTGGCCACGCGCACATCGACCACCGCCTGATTCGGGAGACGGCCGGAGTTCCGCGGCACGCTGGTCGTCGGATCGGCGGGATTGGTGCGCGCGCGATCCGACCCGGGAATCGCGCCGGAATCGCCGTCACCGTTGAAGTCCACGCCCGCGAGAATGTTGAACGGCCGGCCGGAGGTGAGGGTCACGATCGACGAGACCTGAATGTCCCACGGCGCAACATACAGGCCGCTGAACACGAACCGGTGACGCTGATCCTGCAGTGACGGCCCGCGCTCGGCGTCGGGATCGAACCCGATCGGGAGACCGTCGAGATCGGCGGGATTGCGGCCGCGACCGCTGTCCTGCGGCAGGAACGCGGATTGAAAATCGGTGCTGTTGTCTTCGGTCTTCGAGAGCGTGTAGCTCGCGAGGAACTGATACCGGTTGCTGTAGCGCTTGGTCGCGGAAACGGTCAGGCCCTTGTACCACGTCTCGGCGAAGGTCGTGTATTGGAGGATCGTCGCCGAGGTGCCAGCCACGCCGTTGACATCCGCCGGTCGCCGGCCCGGGCCCAACGACGGAACGATCGGGTTGTAGTCGACGGTGCCGATTTGATCGAAGCCGCGGACGTAGACGAAGTTCGCCGACACAGCGAGGTCGCCCGGCAGCTCGCGATCGACGCCCCCCGAGACATGATGCGCATACGGCGTCTTGAGGCCGGGGTCGATCAGGAACTGCAGGCTCGCGAATCGTGGGACCGCCGCCTCCGGCAGCTTGCGGCCCGTGGCGACGGATCGCCACGCGCCGATCGTCGTGGGCGGCCGCGCGACGAGCGTTCGGAGATTCACGCCATCGAGGATGTCGGTGATGCCGATCATCCCGGTGATCAAGTTGTCATAGAAGACGCCGTACGCGCCGTGGACCGACGTCTTCTTGTCGCCGGCCGGATCCCACGCCACGGCGAGCCGCGGCGCGATGTTGTTGTTGTCGGTCGGGAACCCGTAGGGCGGATGGAAGTCGAACGACGTGTAGGTCGTCGCGGGCCAGAACTGGTTCTGATAGCGGAGCCCCAATTTCGCGGTCAGCTTAGGGCTCAGGCGCCAGTCGTCCTGGACGAACAGCGAGATGTCGCTGTAGGTGTACGGTCGCGAGTCGCTGCCGTACCCCTGCACGTAGGCACCGGGAATCCCGAGCGCGAACGCCTGGATCGCGGTGATCGCGCCCGGCAGCCCGAAGAGCGCGGCCGTTGCGGCCGGCAGCGGCGCGAACACGTAGCGGCCGCCGAAATGCAGCGGCAGTGACTGATCGCTGTTGTCGATGTAGTTGTAGTCGATGCCCGTTTTGAACTGGTGATTGCCGACGTAGTAGCTGACGGTGTCGACGAACTGATAGCGCGTGTTCACCTTTGGCTGCGGCGTAAAGCGGTGACGCCCGACGCTGGCCACACCCAGAATCTCGACGGTCGGGCCACCTTCGTCGGTCCGATCGCATTCGCCGTCGCAGAGCGGATCGAGCGCCAGGACGTGCGCGTCGCGGTGCGCCACCTGAAACCGCGCTTCGTTCACCAGTCGGCTCGACAGCACCGAGGCATACGACCCCGCAAGCATCTGGTCCCGGCTGTCCAGCTTCGCCGCGCGGCTTCTCGCGATGAGCCCGCCGAAGGGCTCGATGTTCTCGTTGAGGTCGTCGGCCGCATTGAAGCGGATGGTCAGCGTGTTGTTGGGATTCACGAGGTGGTCGACCTTTGCCAGAAACTGCGTCGACTCGACGCCGTAGCCGACGTTGCCCGTTTCGACCTGGAAGCCAGCGTCCCGAAGGAGCTGGGCCGCGGTGGCCGGCCGGCCGCTGGGGCTTGGGATCGGCCGGCCGAAGAGCGAAACCGGCGTCCGGTCGTCAATCGTCACGAAGTTGCTCGCCGCGACGTCGAGGCGCTCGACCGAGACGAAAAAGAACGTCTTGTCTCTTCTGACCGGCCCCCCGATCGTGCCGCCGAACTGCTTCTGGTTGAAGGGCGCCTTCTCCGAGTCGATCGCCGTGCCCGCCGGATCGAATTTCTCGAAGTGGCCTTTCGAGTTGAGCGACTGGTCGCGGAAGAAGAAGAAGGCATTCCCGTCGATGGTGTTGGTGCCGCTCTTCGTCACGATGTTGACGACCCCGCCCGACGCCTTGCCGAATTCGGCCGAGTAGGAGTTGGTGAGCACCTGGAACTCGCGCACCGCCTCCTGGCTGAACGTCGCGCGCACCGACCCGACAACCGCATCGTTGTTGTCGAGCCCGTCGACCGTGATGTTGTTCGACCGCGCGCGCTGACCGGCGAAGGTCAGGCCCGTCGTGGCCGAAGCCCCTTGCTGCGGCGTTCGGTCGGGCGCGACGCCCGGGGTGATCACCGAGAAGGAGATAAAGTTCCGTCCGTTGATCGGCAGGTTCTCGATCTGCTGCTGCGTCACCACGGTCGAGACGACCGTCTTTTGCGTGTCGACGAGAGGCGCCGCTCCCACCACCGTGATCTGCTCCTCGGTCCCGGCAATCTTCAGGGTGAACTCCAGGTCGACGGATGATCCAAGCGCCAGGCGGAGCTGCTGGTGCACCTGCGGCGCGAATCCCGCGAGCTCCGCCCGCACGTCGTAGAGCCCGACCGCGATGGCCGGAATCGAGAAGCGCCCCTGACCGTCCGTGACCGCCGTCCGGACCAGTCCCGTTTCCGCGCTCGTCGCCGTAACCGTCGCGCCGGGCAGGACCGCCTTCGATTCATCGATGACCGTGCCGCTCAAGTCGGCAGTCGTCGCGCGGCTCTGTGCAAATCCGTGCACGACACCGGATGCGACCATGAGCAGCGCAAAGCACCCGGCTCGGAAGTACGTCGCCATGGATCGAACCTCCTCAAGATGTGGCTGACACTCCGGCCCCGGCGAGAGGCTCGGGCGAACGGCGCTCGGATGGACGTGATGCGCGAAGGTGAAGAAAACGGCGGGCATTGTAACATGAGTGCCCAGAGGCGATTTTCCGCCTAGGCGCGCTGCGCGCGCGAGGTGTTCGAAATCGTTGGCAATTTCTGCCGGCGAAGCCGGCCTACTAGGAGCGTGTTCGGGTTACTCAGACACGCTCCTAGCCGGGGGCATGCTTGACAGCCGGGGCGCACTCGCGTTATGAATGAACGTTCATTCATTCAGCCATGGCCTCCGCCCTGCCCGCCCGCCTCGCGCCCCGTCGAACCGCCTCCCGCCCGGCGGGCGTCGACAAGCGCGACCTGATCCTGCGCGCGGCCACCCGCGTCTTCGCCAGCCGCGGCTTCTTCGGCGCGCAGGTCGCCGACATCGCCCGCGCCGCCGGCGTCGCCGCCGGGACGGTGTACCTGTACTTCCGCAACAAGGACGACCTGCTCGTCTCCCTCTTCGAGCGGACGATGCAGGAGGCGATTGACGAAGGGCGGGCCGCACTCGACGGCGTGAAGGATCCGCTCGAGCGGCTGCGCCGCATCGCGCGCCTGCATCTCGACCGCGTCGGCCGCGACCGCGATCTCGCCATCGTCTTCCAGGTGGAGCTGCGCCAGTCCATCAAGTTCATGGAGCAGTTCTCCGCGACGCGATTGCGCGACTACCTCGGCATCATCCGTGATGTGATCGCGGACGGCCAGGCGAAGGGCGCGTTCCGCCGCGACGTGAATCCGACGGTTGCCACCAAGATCCTCTTCGGCGCGCTCGACGAGATGGCGACGAACTGGATTCTCAGCCGGCGGCGCTACACGCTCGCCGCCGACGCCGACACGGTCGTCGATCTTTTCGTGAATGGAGTGAAATCGTGATCCGCTCTGCTGTTGTTCTGGGGGCCGGCACGATGGGATCGCAGATCGCGGCGCACCTGGCGAACGCGGGCGTCCCCTCGCTGCTGCTGGACCTGACGCCGGAGGTGGCGCGCGAGGGATTCGAGCGCGCGCGCAAGCTGAAGCCCGATCCGTTCTTCACACCCGAGGCCGCCGCGCTCGTCTCCACCGGAGGCTTCGATCAGGATCTCGCGCGCGTCGCCGGCTGTGACTGGATCATCGAGGCGGTCGTTGAGCGCGAGGACGTCAAGCAGGACCTGCTCGCGCGCGTCGAGCGGCACTGGCGCCAGGCGACCATCGTCAGCTCCAATACGTCGGGCATTCCACTTGCGGCGCTCGCAAAGGGCCGATCCGGGGCTTTCCGGCGGCACTGGCTGGGAACGCATTTCTTCAACCCTCCGCGATACCTGCGGCTGCTCGAGGTTGTTCCGACGCCCGACACCGATCCCGCGGTCGTCGAGCGCGTGTCGAGGTTCGCGGACCGGCGGCTCGGCAAGGGCGTCGTGATCGCCAAGGACTCGCCCAACTTCATCGCGAACCGCATCGGGTTGTACGGCGTCATGCGCATCCTCGAGGCGCTGGCGAGCGGCCGTTTCACGATCGAGGAGATCGACGCGATGACGGGTCCCGCCGTCGGACGTCCCAAGAGCGCCACGTTCCGGACGATGGATATCGCGGGAATCGATGTGCTCGCGCATGTCGCTGCCAATCTGGCCGAGCGGCTCGACCGCGACGCCGATCGGTCGGCATTCGTGCTGCCCGGCTTCGTGCCGGAGATGGTGCGGCGCGGCTGGGTCGGCGAGAAGGCGGGCCGCGGCTTCTACATGAAACAGAGCGGCGCGGAACGAAGCGAGATTCTCACGCTCGATCCCTGCACCATGGAGTACCGCCCCAAGAGGTCGGCGCGCCTCGCGGCCCTCGAGCAGGCGCAGACGATTCAGGACCCGCGCCAGCGAATCCGGTCGCTCTTCCTCTCGAAGGATCGCGTCGGGGAATTCATGCGCGATACGCTCGGCGCCACCCTCGTCTACACGGCGCGCGTGGCGCGCGAGGTCGCACACTCGATCGACGACATCGATCGCGCGATGCGGTGGGGATTCGCCTGGGACCGCGGTCCGTTCGAGCTGTGGGACTCAATCGGCCTCCGCGACGTGCTGGAGGCGACGCACACGACCGAGGTGCCGCCGATCGTCGATGAGGTCCTCGCGCGCGGCGAGAACGCCTTCCGCACCGGCGACGTACCGCCTGCCGCGCCCGATCTGCAAATCCTGCGGTCCGCGAAGGAGCGCGAGCGCGTCGTCAAGAAGAATCCGGGCGCAAGCCTGGTCGATCTCGGCGACGGGGTGCTCGCCGTCGAATTCCATTCGAAGATGAACGCGATTGGCGCCGACACCGTGCAGATGCTGCAGGCCGGCGTAAAGGAAGCGTCACGGAATTTTCAAGCGCTCGTCGTCGGCAACGATGCACCCGATTTTTCCGCGGGCGCCAACCTCATGCTGCTGCTGCTCGAGGCGCAGGAAGGCAACTGGGAAGATATCGACCTGATGATCCGCGAGTTCCAGCGCGCCATGATGGGGCTGCGGTACGCCGACGTGCCGGTCGTCGTGGCGCCGGGAGGCCGGACGCTTGGCGGCGGCTGCGAGGTCGTCTTGCACGGCACCGAGGTCCAGGCGGCGGCGGAAACCTACATCGGCCTCGTCGAGGTCGGGGTCGGATTGATTCCCGCCGGTGGCGGCACGAAGGAGATGGTGGTCCGAAACACCGAGCATCTCCCTTCTCCCAACGTCGATCTGCTGCCCTGGGCGCAGCGCGCGTTCGAAACGATTGGCTTCGCCAAGGTCTCGACGAGCGGCCCGGAGGCCAAACGGATCGGGTACTTGCGGTCGTCGGATGGCATCACGATGAACCGTGAGCGCCTGCTGACCGATGCGAAGGCGCGTGCGCTGGCGCTGGCACGCGCCGGGCACCAGTGCCCCGTGCGCCGCGCGGCGATTCCCGTGGGGGGCGAACCGGTTCTCGCCGCGCTCAAGCTCGGCATTCACCTCGCCTGGCGCGCCGGTCGCATATCCGAGTACGACGCGCATGTCGGCCGGAAGCTTGCCAACATCATCGCCGGCGGTGCGCTGCCACATCCGGCGAGGGTCACCGAGCCGTATCTGCTCGACCTCGAGCGTGAAGCGTTCCTCAGCCTTTGCGGCGAGCGGAAGACGCATGAGCGGATTCAGTACACGTTGAAGACGGGACAACCATTGCGGAATTGACGCAGGGCTTCATGGGAATCAATGCCCGAGACGTCTACATGATCGATCTTGGCTCCGGCCCACCGCTCGTGCTCGTTCCCGGCATCCAGGGCCGCTGGGAATGGATGCGGCCGACCGTTCGCGCGCTGGCGCGCGAGCTGCGCGTGATCACGTTTTCGCTCTGCGGCGAGCCGGGCAGCGGAATGGTGGTCGACCGGGCGCTCGGCTTCGACAGCTTCATCGTCCAGATCGACGGGGCGCTGGATCGGGCGGGGGTCCAGGCCGCGTCACTCTGCGGCATCTCGTTCGGTGGCCTGATTGCGCTGCATTACGCGGCACGCCGGCCCGGACGCGTCAGTCGTCTCATCCTGTGCTCGACGCCTTCGCCGCGCTGGCAACCGGACCAGCGGGTGAATCGATACGTGCGATCACCCCGGCTCTTGTCGCCGCTGTTCGTCTTCAGTTCGCCGGTTCGCCTCGCGCCGGAAATCTGCGCGGCGTTCGACGGATGGCCGGCGCGACTGCGGTTTGCCCTCACGCACACGGTGCGCGTCGCGGCCGCACCCTTGTCGCCGTCGCGAATGGCCGAACGCGTGCGCCTGGCGCACGCCGTCGACTTCGTGGCGGACTGCCGACGCGTGGCCGTCCCCACGCTCGTCCTGACGGGCGAGCCGCCGCTCGACCGGGTCGTTCCGACCGAAGGCACGTGCGACTACGTCACCGAGATCGAAGCCGCCGAGCACCTCGTCCTGCATCGGACCGGCCATATCGGCGTGGCCACCCGGCCCGATGCGTTCGCCGTGGCCGTCAGCCGATTCGTGCGCGCACAGCGACGAGCGAGCGATGTCACGCGGATGAAGGTGGGCGCATGAGGTTTCTCTGTGCTCTCTGCGTCC
>JACPPN010000256.1 GCA_016190995.1 Acidobacteriota bacterium
CGGTAGTCGTTCATAGGGCGCACATTCGTGCGCCACCTAGTCCGACGTGCGGGGCTGACCGAAGCAGGCGATCGTATCGGACCTGCTGAAAGCCGACCGCCTGAAAGGCGGTGGGATTAAACCTGGCACGTCGGACTAAACCACTCCGCCACACTCGGCGGAGCTTACAGCTTTGCGCTCCCCCGGACGGAGAGGCCTTTCTCGCTTGGAAGTCAGCTGTAAAGGCTAAAGCGCGAGGACGTTACGCGCGCCGACACTGTAGCAAGCGTGTCGAAACCGTGTCAACGGTTTTTCGCAACGCCCGCGCCCGTCGACCGGCTTATCGGACGCCCCGGCAATCAGCGTGAGGCCACGCGGCAGCTCTGGCAGGGCGAGAGTCCCAAGTCGCAGTCGCGTCCGTGAATTCGGGACCAGGGACTCGGGACCAGGGGCTCGGGACTGGGAATTACTCCCGTCGCCATCGGAGGAGCACCCGCGTGAGTCCCCAGCCAACGCCGAACGCAACCACTCCCAGACCGAAGGTTCGTGGACTGGGACCCAAAGGCCCGGCGGTTACAAGGGCGACGAGGAGGAGCCACATGCCGATGAGCTGGAAGAGGCGACCCGTGTAGTAGAGCGTCGTCCGAAGGGCTGATTTCAAGGGGTGCGGTCGACAGCACCTGTCGTTTTGACGCATTCGGGCCAATTCCTCCGCGTTCTCGCTGCCTCCGCGGTTGAGGCTTTGGATCAGTGGAGTCGCGTGGCCGGCTTCAGATCCGCTGGAAATTTTTTTCGATTTCCCGTCGGGTCAGCTTCAGCACGACCGGCCGGCCGTGCGGGCAGACGGTCGAGTACGCCGTGCGGCGCAGTTCGTCCAGGATGTAACGCATCTTGTCGGCGGTCAACGGGTCATTCGCCTTGACTGCGGCATGGCAGGCTGTCGTCGCGGCGATCCGGCGCAGGGCGTCTTCGACCCCGCCACCGCGATCGAGCCCTTCCAGATCCTCAGCAAGCGCCCGCACGGCCGCGGCGGCTTCCTCAAGGCCGAGCAGTGCCGGCACGGCGGTCACTCTGATGGTGCCGCCCCCGAATTCCTCCAGCTCGAAGCCCAAGCGGTCGAGGTCGGCGGCGTGCGTCGCGACGGCTTGACGCTGCCCTGCGGGCATGTCGATGAGCAACGGATGCAGAAGCCGCTGGCTCTCGAGTCGTCCCGCGTTGAGACGTTCGAGCACCTGCTCAAACAACACACGCTCGTGCGCAACGTGCTGATCGACGATAGCGACCCCTTCGGCGTCGACCGCGACGATGTAGGTGTCGCGAAACTGCCCGAGCGGGATCATCGGCTGAAGGTCCGGCACCTGGGTGCCCGGTGTAGGCTCGGCTGAAGTCGCAGTACCGAGGCTCGCCGGTGACAGGGCATCCGAAAGCGGCGCGCGGCCGAACGCCTCGGTAACCGTCGTCCAGCGACTGGCTGCAGACATCCCGCCCATGATTCCGGGAATCGCCGGCGCGATCGGGCGGGCGGCCGCGCGGTCCCCTTCCAACCGAAGCTGCAATTCAGGCGTCCGGCCCTTGCCGAGCGCATCGCCAAGCGCGCGGCGAATCACTTCGTGGACGAGCGACTGGTCGAGAAACCGCACCTCAGCCTTGGTGGGATGTACGTTGACGTCCACCCTGTCGGGGGCCAGCTCGATGAACAGGTGGACTTCCGGACTTCGCTCCTTGATGGTCGCCTGACTGTATGCATCGATGATGGCGTGAGAGACGGTACGGTCTTTCACGATCCGGCGATTCACGAAGATGTTCTGCGGGCCGCGGACCGGACCCTGGTCGCCCAGCGCCGCCACGAAGCCGAAGACGTCGAGGCCACCACCGTGCCTCCGCACCTCGATGAGATCGGCGCGATCGCCATAAAGCTGGAAGAATCTCTCTTCGAGCGACCGAGCGGGCGGACACTGCAGCACGGTCCGGCGGGCGCTGACGAGCGTGAAGCCGATTTCAGGATAGCCGAGCGCCAGTTGCGTCACGGTGCGGGAAATCTGCGCTGACTCGGCCGCGTCCGATTTCAGGAACTTGCGTCGAGCCGGCAGGTTGTAGAACAGGTCGGCGACCTCGACGAGCGTGCCTTCGGGCGCGCCGACCTCGCGCATCGCGGCGAGCGTCCCGCCGTTCACGCGCAGCTCGGTCGCCGCCACCGTGCCTCGCGCATGCGTGCGCATGAACAGATGCGAGACCGACGCGATGCTCGGCAACGCTTCACCACGGAACCCCAGCGTGACGATGCCGGCGAGATCTTCGGGTCGCGCGATCTTGCTCGTGGCATGCCGCTCGATGGCGAGGCGCGCATCGTCGGGCTCCATTCCCTCGCCATCGTCCTCCACGCGGATCAGCTTCTTTCCGCCGAATTCGCTCGCCACGGCGATGCGTCGCGCACCGGCGTCGATGGCGTTCTCGACGAGCTCCTTGACAACCGAGGCCGGCCGCTCGACGACCTCTCCGGCGGCGATTTGATTCGCAAGATCCGGCGGAAGCCGGTGGATGCGTGCCATACAGCGGTGCCGCAGAAGGCCGGCGACCCGTCAGAGCCAGCGGTGCCTGCGGAAATAGAGGAGCATGAGGCCGGACACCGTCAGCATGACGGCGACGACCCACCAGAACTGCGCGAGATCGCCGCCCGGAAACTCGACCAAGTGGACGTTCATCCCGTACAACCCGGTGACGACGGTCATGGGCATGAAGATCGTCGAGATGACCGTCAGGACCTTCATCACTTCGTTCAACTGGTTCGACACGTTCGACAGGTGCGCCTCGAGCAGGCCAGTGATGCGATCCTGAAAGGCCATGGAAAGATCGGCGAGCCGCACGAAGTGATCGTAGACGTCACGAAACCGGTACGTGACGGCCTCCTTGACCTGCGGGAACTCGGGGCGTGCCAGCCGGCTGACGACGTCGCGCTGCGGCAGTGTGACGCGCCGGAGCGACGCGACGTCCTTTTTCAACGCCAGGATCGACTTGATGACGGCCCGCCGCGGCGGCGCCTCGAACACTTCCTTCTCCAGCTCGTCGAGCTTCTCTTCGAGCTTTTCCACCTCCGGCTGATAGTTGTCCACGATCGTATCCACGATGTGGTGCATCAAGGCCGACGGGCCCTCGGCGAGGATGTGGTTGTTGCGGACGCAGATGTCGCGCATCCGCGCGACCGATCGACTGTCACCGTCGTGCACGGTCACCAGGTAGTTCGACCCGAGAAAGAAATCCACGTCATGGGTCGCAAAGCGATGCGCTGATTCCTCCAGGTCGATGCCGTGGAGGATGACGTAGAGGTAGCCGTCGTAAGTCTCGACCTTCGGGTGATGGATGGCGCTCAGGGCGTCTTCCACGGCGAGCTCGTGAAAGTGAAAGAGGTCACTGAGGATCCGCGACTCTTCGCCCGTCGCGCCCGCGAGATCGACCCAGATGGTCGTTCGCGAGTGACCCTGGAGCAGCGCCGGATCGAGCGTGTCGACCCGGCGCGTCTGACCGTTCGCGTGGACGAAGATGGTGATCACGCCTGCTCTCAGTCCCCCACCCTTACCGACAGCGCCGCCTGCGCCGCCGCCAGACGGGCGACCGGCACACGGTACGGCGAGGCGCTGACATAGTCGAGCCCCACGTTCTCGAAGAAGTGAATCGACGCGGGATCGCCGCCATGTTCGCCGCAGACGCCGAGCTTGAGGTCAGGTCGCGCCCCTCGGCCTTTCTGGACCCCCTCGCGCACCAGCCAGCCGACCCCGACGGTATCGAGCGACGCGAACGGATCGCGCTCGAGAATCTTCTTCTCCCGGTAGACGCCGAGGAACTTGCCGATGTCGTCACGCGAAAAGCCGAAGGTGAGCTGCGTCAGGTCGTTCGTCCCGAACGAGAAGAACTGCGCTTCGGTCGCGATTTCGTCCGCCGTCACGGCGCCTCTCGGCACTTCGATCATCGTCCCGACCAGATACTCGACGCGAATCCCCTGCGCGTCCATCACCTCGCGCGCGACGCGATCGACGATGACCTTCTGGTCGCGGAGCTCTTTCACGTGGCCGACCAGGGGGATCATGATTTCGGGGACCACCGGAAGGCCATCCTTCGCGAGCCGGCAGGCGGCTTCGATGATCGCCCGCGTCTGCATCTCGGTGATTTCGGGGTAGGTGATGCCGAGCCGCACCCCGCGGTGGCCGAGCATCGGGTTGAACTCGTGGAGTTGCTCGACGCGTTGAAGCAGACGTCGCCGCGCCTCAAGCGTTTCGCCGCCCTGGCCTGCCGCCTCCATCTTCGCAATCTCCACCATGAGCTCCTCCCGTTTCGGCAGAAACTCGTGAAGCGGCGGATCGAGCGTCCTGATCGTGACGGGCGTTCCGTGCATCGCCTTGAAGACCCCGTAGAAGTCCTCCCGCTGGAGCGGCAAGAGCTTCTCAAGCGCCGCCCGGCGATCCCCCTCGTTGTCGGCGAGGATCATCTGCTGCACGAGCTCGATGCGTCCTTCGCCGAAGAACATGTGCTCCGTGCGGCACAGCCCGATGCCGCGCGCGCCAAACGCATACGCCGTTTCCGCCTGGTCGGGCAGGTCGGCATTGGCCCGGATGCCGAGGCGCCGGACCGAATCGGCCCATCCCAACAGGCGGCTGAACCGCTGATAGATGTCCGACTGCCCCGGAGCGAGCTGCCCGTGAACGACCTGGAGAATCTCGCTCGGTTTCGTCGCCGCCTGTCCGGTCTTCACTTCACCCGTCAGACCGTCGAACGAAATGAACTCACCTTCCTGGATCGCGTGACCGTGCAGCGAGAAGGCCCGGCCGCCTTCCTCGATCTGGAGCGCGCCGGCGCCGACGATGGAGGGCTTTCCCATCTGGCGCCCGACGACGGCGGCGTGCGACGTCATGCCGCCGGTCGCGGTGAGGATGCCCTCGGCGACGAACATGCCGTGAATGTCGTCCGGCACCGTCTCCTTGCGGACCAGGATGACGCGTCTGCCCTGGTTCGTCCATTTCACCGCGTCGTCGGCGGTGAAGACGACCTGACCGCACGCGGCGCCCGGCGACGCCGGCAGCCCGGTGGTCGCGACCGGCAGCGCCTTCCACTCCTCCGGATCGAACACGGGCGCGAGCAGCTGCGAGAGCGACTCGGGATCGACGAGCAGCACGGCCTCTCTCGGCGTCACGAGCTTCTCGTCCACGAGGTCGGTCGCAATCACGAGCGCCGCGAAGCCGGTGCGTTTACCGCTGCGGGTCTGCAGCATGAAGAGACGCTCGTCCTGAATCGTGAACTCGAAGTCCTGCACGTCCTTGTAGTGGCGCTCGAGCCGCGTCGTAATATCACGCAGCTCGGTGTACGCCTTCGGCATGAGGCGCTCCAGCTCGTGAATCGGCTGCGGCGTGCGGATGCCGGCCACGACGTCTTCGCCCTGCGCGTTGACGAGAAACTCGCCATAGAAGTCGTGTGCGCCGGTCGCGGGATTGCGCGTGAAGCCGACACCTGTGGCGGATCGATGGCCCGTGTTGCCGAAGACCATCATCTGCACGTTGACCGCCGTGCCGATGTGATCGGGGATGTCATAGATGCGCCGGTACTCCCTCGCGCGCGGGTTGTTCCATGAGCCGAAGACCGCATCGCGCGCCATCCGCAGCTGCTCGAGCGGATCTTCCGGAAACGCCCGGCCCGCCCGGGCGCGAGCCACCTTTTTGTAGCGCCGCACGACGTCGCGGAGCGCCCGTTCGCCGAGGTCGGTGTCAAGCGTCGCGCCCGCGGAGTGTTTAACAGCCTCGAACTCGCGCTCGAACGCGTCCTTGGGAATCTCCAGAACCACGTTCCCGAACATCTGGATGAAGCGGCGATAGCTGTCGAAGGCGAAGCGTCCGTTCGAGGTCCGTTTCTTGAGGCCTTCCACGGTCGCATCGTTCAGCCCGAGATTGAGAATCGTGTCCATCATGCCGGGCATCGAAAACTTGGCGCCCGAGCGGACCGAGACCAGAAGCGGATTGTCGCGCGAACCGAGCGTCGCGCCGGCCGTCTTCTCCAGCTTGCGGAGGTTGGCGATCATCTCGGCGTCGACCGCGGCCGACGTGCGCCGGTGCTGCTCGTAATACCGCGTGCAGGCGCCGGTGGATATTGTGAATCCCGGCGGCACCGGCAGCCCGGCGTTCGTCATCTCGGCAAGTCCCGATCCCTTCCCGCCGAGCAGGTCCTTCATCGTCCGATCGCCGTCGGCCTTGCCGTTGCCGAAGAAGTACACGTGTTTCGTCCGAGGGGATCCGCGCCTGGCGGCCTTGGCGGCTCGGCCTTTCCCAATCGGGCGTCGGGCCGTACGGGTCGCAGCTTTCGATCGTGATCGCGCCATTCGGTCATCACTCCGTGAAAGCGGAGCGCGTCGGCTCCAGGTTCTTGAAATCCTAGGTCGCCTGCGGTGCGACCTCGGAGATGTCGGCCATCCGGAGAATGAGGTTCCGCAAGCGATTCATCAGGCGCAGGCGCCCTTTCCGCAGGCGCTCGTCCTCGGCCATCACCAGTACCTCGACGAAGAAGCGGTCGACGACAGGACGAAGCGCCGCGATTTCCGTGAGCGCGCGCTGGTATGCGTGATGGTCCGGCACCAGGCGTTCGGTAGCCGATCGCACGCGTGCCACTCCGCGCTCCAGCGCGAGCTCCGCCGGCTCCCTGAGAATGGCCTCGAGCGGTGCGTCGCTCTCCTCCGCCGACGCGAACTGGTCGGGCGGCAGTTCACGCGCGATGTTCTTGACGCGCTTGAACAGCACGGCGAGCGCCTCGAGGTCGGTCGAGCCGCGCAACGCGCCGAGCGCGTCCAGCTTCCACCGCGCCTCCAGCGGACGGATGAGCGGCACGCGTTCATGCGTCACCGCCCGCACCTCGCCGCGCCGGAAATGCCGCTGCTCGAACAGGTACCGAAGGCGCTCGAGAATGAAATCGTTCAACCGCGCGAGCGCCGACCTGTCCCAGCCGGGCGTCGGCTTCTGGAGCAGCGCGGCGGCCTGATCGATCAGGGCACCAATCGCCGGTGCTGCCCGGTTGCTCGCGAGGATCGGCAGATCGATCAGAATCCTCAACGCCCCAAGCGTGAGGCGCCGCAGCCCGAATGGATCGCGCGAGCCAGTCGGCTCTTCGCCGACGCCGAACAGGCCGACGATCGTATCCAGCTTGTCAGCCAATGCGACTGCAGCCCACGACGTCGCGGCATCGCCGAGATCCTGGCTGGAAGGCGGCGCGTCCGGCTCGACCGCGGCGGGCAGGTAGTGATGGTAGATCGCTTTCCAGACCGGTCCGGGCAGCCCTTCCTCTCGCGCGTAGATCCCGCCCATCACGCCCTGAAGCTCCGTGAACTCGCGCACCATGTCGGTTGCGAGATCCACTTTGGCGAGGCGCCCCGCCTGCTCGGCGGCTTCGGCGTTCTCCGGGGTGTTCAGGACCTCGCGCGCGATCCAGCCAGCCAGCCGCGCCAGCCGCTCAGCCTTCTCGCGATAGCTGCCGAGGTAGCGATGGAAGAGGAGCGTGTCGAGCCGCGCGAGCCGTCCTTCCAGGCCGACGTGTCGATCCGATTCCCAAAAGAACCGGGCATCCCGGAGGCGCGCCGTGAGGACCCGCTCGGCGTTCCGCGCGATGGTGCGGGCATTGTCGGGCTGCGTGTTCACAACGGCCAGAAACGCCGGAAGCAGTCGGCCGGATTCGCTCTCGATCGGAAAGAAATGCTGATGATGAATCATCGTCGTCGTCAGGACTTCGGCGGGCAGATCGAGAAAATCGACCGGGAACGCGCCGCCGATGACGGATGGATACTCCACCAGGTCGGGCACTTCCTGGATGAGCCCCGTCATCCCCGGGGCCGACCGGCTCACGCGACCGCCCAGCCGGCGCGCGTGCACATCGAGCTCGCGCGCGATGCGATCGCTCCGCTCGTGGCGATCGAGGACGACGAAGTGTTCGGAAAGGCGGGCCCGGTAATCCTCGAAGCTCCGCACCTTGATGGTACGGCCGGCGCGACCGCTCGTCGCGAGGAACCGGTGGCCATACGTCGTCGCGCCCGAACGGACCTCCTGCACCTGCCCGGATTGCGCCACGCCGCTCCGCTTGATGCCGAACGGCACGACGCGGCCGCCGTAGAGGAACACCAGCCAGCGGATCGGACGCCCGAACGGCAGCTCCCCTCTCCCGTCGTCGAGGAGCGCATCCCAGCGCATCACCCTCGGAAAGGTCACATCGCGAAGCAACGCCGCGAGCACGTCGGGCAAGACGTCGACGGCGGCTTTGGGGCGGTGGCGTTGCTGGTACGCGAGATAGAGGCCCTTGGGCGTCAGCACGCGCGCCAGGCCGGCCACCCCGACGCCGTACTTGCGCGCGAATCCCAGGGCCGCGGGAGTTGGGTCGCCGTCCGGCCGGAACGCGGCCGAAACCGGCGGGCCCGTGATCGTCTCTTCGAATTCGCTCTGGCGATCGGCGACGCGCGCAATCCGGACGGTCAGGCGTCGCGGCGTGCTGAACGTCTCGATCGGGGAGGCCACGGCCAGTCGGGTCTCCTTGAGGCGCTCGCCGATGTGCTCACCGATCTGCTCGGTCAGCGACGCCAGCCAGCTCGCCGGAAGCTCCTCGCAGCCGATCTCCAGCAGCAGCTCACGGTCCATCTAAGGCTTTTGACGCCGGACTCAGGTTCAAGGCGTGAGTCGTCATTCTCCAATCTTGCCTGGGTTCTTCACCCCCACGTACGTCCGCGCGATCCCGACCGCAAGCTGCCGGACGCGGAGGATGTATGCGGTCCGCTCCGTCACGCCAATCCCGCCACTCGCATCGAGAATGTTGAACACGTGCGAACACTTCAGACAGTATTCGAGCGCCGGCAGAACGAGCCCGGATGCCAGCAGCTTTTCGCCGAACTGGTAGTAGCGGTCGAACAGATCCCGATGGAGGGTCGAGAACTCGCCCGGATCAATGTCCACCTGTCCGAACGCATATTTCGATTGTTCGATCTCGTCGGTCAGGCGCACCTCACGGTACGTGACGCCCGGCGCCCACTCCAGATCGAAGACGTTGTCAACACGTTGCAGGAACATCGCGAGGCGCTCGAGCCCGTAGGTGATCTCCGTCGAGATCGGCGCGAGATCCAACCCGCCTGCCTGCTGGAAGTACGTGAACTGGGTAATCTCGAGGCCATCGAGCATCACCTGCCAGCCGATGCCCCAGGCGCCCAGCGTCGGCGATTCCCAGTTGTCCTCTTCGAATCGCAGATCGTGGATTCGCGGATCGATTCCGCACGCTTCCAGACTCTGCAGATAGATGTGCTGCGCTTCGTCGGGCGTCGGCTTCAGGACGACCTGAAACTGATGATGCTTTGCGAGGCGGTTGGGATTGGCGCCGAACCGGCCGTCGGCCGGGCGCCGTGACGGCTGGACGTAGGCGACGTTCCAGTGCTCGGGGCCGAGCACGCGCAGGAATGTCTCGGGATGCATGGTCCCCGCGCCAACCTCGACGTCGAGCGGTTGCTGAATCAGGCAGCCCCGGGAAGACCAGAACTCAGAGAGCTTGAAGACGAGATCTTGAAACGTCACGAGGTGTGCATCCGAATCACGCGAGCTCCCGCAGCACGCGCGCCGACTTCAGCTCCTTCTCGAGATGGGCCGAAATGAGCACGCGGTGCGCCACCTCGAGCTCGCGTTCCGCACGGCGCGGCAGATCGAGGCTCGAGAGGCGATCGGGCGCCACGCTTGCGGCGGCGCGCAGGAACTCCAACGCTTCGCGCGACAGCCGAGGTCCGCCGGCGGGCCGACCGCAGCCGCAGCAGACGAACACCCGTTCATGCAAGGCGATTCGCGCGCCACGATCCGTCAGATCCGAAGCGCAGACATGACACGCGAGCACCGACGGATAGACCCCCTGCAGGCGCAACAGCCAGTACTCGAAATAGCGCGCAAGCCGATCGACGGGCGCGCCGTTGGCCAGCGCGTCGCCGACCGACACGCCGAGCCGGTACAGCCGCTCGTTCGGATCCGCTTCCGGTGCCCATTCGTCGATGAGCTCGGCGAAATATGCCAGATGCCCGAGCGCTTCAGCGCCTGCCGGCCAGGCGAGCGGCGAGCTCAGGACCTCGGCGTAGTTCAGCCGCACGAGCTCGCGCTGTTCCTTTTCGAAGTACGCGACATTGACGCGCGTCAGTGGCTCGAGCGCGCCGCCAAACCGCGAGCGCGTCCGTCGCGCGCCCTTGGCCACGCCGCGCCTCTTGCCGCGATCCCTCGTCAGGAACACGACAATGCGGTCAGCCTCAGCCAGCTTGTAGGTACGCAGGATCAGCGCCTCGGCTGTGTGGAGCGGCATGAGCCTCGACGGTCGACCTATTTTACCCGGCTTGCGGGAAATACCGGAGGAAGAGGGCCGCGAGGCCCAGGAATGAAAAGAAGCCACAGACGTCGGTGAAGGTGGTGATGAAGACGGCAGAGGCCAGCGCCGGATCGACCTTGAGCGCCCGCAGGCCGAGCGGAATCAGGGTCCCGGCGGTTGCCGCGACGAACAGATTGATGACCATCGCCACCGCGAGGAGCACGCCGATTCGCGGGTCACCCATCATCAGCCACGCCACGACCGCCGCGACCATTCCCATCGTCAGGCCATTCCCCAAACCGACGACGGCCTCTTTCAGAAGGGCCTTTCGGGAATTGCTCCACGTCAGCTCGCCAAGCGCAATGCCGCGCACGATGACGGTCAAGGTTTGGGTGGCGGCATTGCCGCCCATGCCCGCGACGATGGGCATGAAGACCGCCAGCGCCACCCACTTGCTGATGACCCCCTGAAAGACCGCGACCACCGATGCCGCCAGGAAGGCGGTCCCGAGGTTGATGACCAACCACGGCAGACGCTTCCGCAAGGATTCGACGGGCGGTGTGAACACCCGCTCATCGCTGGCCAGGCCTGCCAGCCGATACAGATCCTCGGTCGCCTCGTCCTTGATGACATCGATCACGTCGTCGACCGTGATGATGCCGACGAGCTTGTTCTCCTCATCGACGACTGGAATTGCGAGGAGATTGTACGACGCCACTTGCCGCGCGACTTCTTCCTGATCGGTGTCGACGCGCGCGCTGATGAGGTCGGTGGTCATGATGCGCTTGAGCGGCGTCTCGGGCGGGACGAGCAGGAGGCGTCGCAGCGAGATCACGCCCACGAGATGCCGCCGGGAATCCACGACGTAGAGATAGAAGACCATCTCGACGTCGCGCGAAGTCTGCAGGGCCGTGATGGCTTCGCCCGCCGTCATGTCTTCGGCCAGCGCGAAGACATTGGGGTTCATGATCCGGCCGGCCGTCTGCTCCGCGTACTCGAGCAGATCCTCGACGCCACCAGTCTGCTTGCGCCGGATCAACTCGAGCACCGCCCCCCGCAATTCTTCGGGCAGGTGTTCGATCAGCGCCGCGGCATCGTCAGAGGGGATTTCTTGCAGGAATCGCGCGATGTCCTCGGCGGATCGATTGCGGAGCAGCGCGGCGCCCACTTCGGGCCCGAGCTCCGCAACGGTTTCCATCGCGAGACGGCTGTTGCGCTCGACGAGCACCGTGAAGGTCGCGTACCGGTCTTTTTCCTGGAGCTCCGTGAACACCTGCGCGAGATCCGCCGGGTGCTGCTTCTGCAGCAGATTGAGCAGGTTCGACGTCGCACCGAGGCGCAGCAGTCGCTTGACGGAATCGACGACGACGTCTATGCGGCGCTGCGGCGGCATGCCGTGGGGCTCCTCGAGGCGCGGAGGTCATCGAGATGGAGTACCGCGGACCGTACTCCGGTAAGAACCGCTCAATGTAGCACGGCCGCGCCGACCAGTGCCACAGCTTACGCGCGGTCGGTCCGGCGAGTCCGCACGACGCCGACATCGTCGAGCAGGCGGTCGTTGTCGCGCCAGTCCGCCTTCACCTTCACACGAAGGTCGAGGAAGACCCTCGTCCCGAAGAAGCGCTCGAGCTCGTGGCGGGCCGCAGTTCCGATCGTCTTGATCATCTCGCCGCCGCGGCCGATGAGGATTGGCTTCTGTGATTCGTGCTCGACGAGGATCGTGCAATAGAGGCGCAGCAGGCCGCGCGCGCCCGGTTCCTCGAACTTGTCGACCACGACGGCGCTCGTGAAGGGGATTTCGGCGTGCGTGTGCCGGAGCACCTGTTCGCGGACCATTTCGGCCGCGAAGAATCGCTCCGGCTGGTCCGTGAGGTACTCCGGTGGATAGAGCGCCGGTCCTTCCGGCAGGCGGTTCAGCAGAAGCGACTCGAGGCGATCGACCCCGTCACCCGTCGCCGCCGAGATTGGAACGATTTCGGCGAACTCATGTTCGCGGCTGAACCACTCGATCAAGGGCAGCAGCGTGGGTTTCGAGACGAGATCGATCTTGTTGAGGGCGAGCATGATCGGCTGCGAGATCTTCTTGACGAGACCGAGGAGATACCGATCGCCCCCTCCAACCCGTTCCGAGGCGTCGATGACGACCGTCACGACGTCGACCTCGCGGAGCGTCTCGACGGCCGCGTCGACCATGCGGACGTTCATGCGATGCAGCGGACGGTGGATGCCCGGCGTGTCGATGAAGATGATCTGGCCGCCCGGGTACGTCTTGACCCCCAGAATCCTGTTCCGCGTCGTCTGGGGCTTGTCGGACACGATGGCCAGCTTGGTGCCGACCATGCGATTGAGCAGCGTGGATTTGCCCGCATTGGGCCGGCCGATGAGTGAGACGAAGCCGGAGCGCATACCGTGACGCTTCAGGCGTGGGGGCTGGCCGACGGGACCAGACTCCCTTGGCGCTGCATCCGCACCTTGTGAATCCGGCGCCGCTCCGCTTCGAGAACCTTGACCGCGAGACCGTCCACCTCGAACGATTCCCCGACGGCCGGCACGCGACCGATCCTCGACAGGAGATAACCGCCGACCGTCTCGAACCCTTCGCGCTCGATGGGCACGCCGAGCCGTTCGGTCACCTCGTCGATGTCCACCTTGGCGCTGAACACATAGGCGCCATTGCCTTCGTCGACCACCCGCTCCGACTCGACGTCGTATTCGTCTCGAATCTCTCCGACGATCTCTTCCAGCAGATCTTCGAGCGTCACCAGCCCCGCCGTTCCCCCATACTCATCGACCACGATCGCGAGCTGCACCTGTTTGAGCTGGAACTCCTTCAGGAGCTCGGCCACCCGCTTGGTTTCCGGGACGAAGTAAGCGGGACGAATGAGATGCTCGATCCCCGCCTTCGCCGAATCCGTTTCGCCAATGAGATCCTTGACGACCACGATTCCGACGATGGTGTCGAGATTCTCGCCGTACACCGGGATGCGCGAGTATTCCTGCTCGCGAAACAGGGCGCGGAGCTCGTCCAGGCTGGCGCCGGCGTGAAGCGCGACGATGTCAGGCCGCGGCGTCATGACCTCGCGGACCAGCGTGTCACCGAAATCGAAGATTGACTGCAACAACCGCCGCTCCTCGCCCTCGATGAGCCCCTGTTGCTCCCCCACTTCGAGGTACGCCTCCGCAGCCTCGCCTTCCGGTCTCGCCTCGACGGCGTCGAGGGAGGCAGGCCGATCCCGATGTTTCAACAGCCGAACGAGCGGCCTCGTCACCGGCTGCAGAACGTGCGCGAACACCTCGAAGACGGGCAACAGCACGTTCATGACGCGCTCGGGATCGCGCCGGACGATCAAAAGCGGAACGACTTCCTCGCACACGAGGATGAAGGCCGTCATCGAGACGAGCACGACTGCCAGCGAGCGGACCGTGGTCTCGCCCACGATTCGCGCCACCAACACCGTTGCGACGGCGAACAACAGCCCGAGCAGGAGGCGCGCCGGGACGAAGAGCAGAATCGGATCGTCGAGATACTTGCCAAGACGGTCGGCGCGGCCGTTTCGTTCGGCGAGCAGGCGCAACGAAAGCCGCAACAGCGCGCTGAACGCGGCCTGCACGGTGCCGACGAAGATCGCCGCACAGCCGGCCAGAAACAGCAGAAGCGGCGTCATGATCTCACGCGCGTGCGCTCGATGAGCCCTTCGGGCAATCCAGCCCGGCGACGAAGCCGGCGTTCCAGCCGTGCCATGCGGCCTTCGTCACGCTCGTGATCGTACCCGAGAAGGTGCAATAGCCCGTGCAGGGCGAGAATCCGAAGCTCGGTCGCCGCGGCATGTCCCGCCTCGCGCGCTTGGCGTCCCACGGCGGGCACCGCAATCACGACGTCTCCGAGGAAATCGCCGTCGCCGGGCCGGCGGTCCGCCGCGCGTGGCTTCGAGCTCTGTGCCTCGGTCGCGGGAAACGACAGCACGTCGGTGCCGGAGGCCTTGCCGCGGAACCGCGCGTTCAACCTGCGGATCACGCCGTCGCTGACGAGCGCGACGCTCACTTCGCCGCGAGCCCACGACGGCGCGTTGCCCGCCAGCCATGCCGCGAGACCACGTGACGCCGCGCGATAGGGACCGGCGTTGATGCTGACCCGCAACCTGCCCCGGGAGAGCGCCCGGCCGATGCGCGGGTTGGCGACGAGCGGCGCGTCGGGCCGCCTGATTCTGCGAGCACGATCTCCTGCCTCACGCATCCTTAAGTGACGGCCACGAGGTCGCACCCGCGCGACCCACCGCCCGCCGCCCTACTTCGCGCTGGGCCGGCTGGAGCCGTTGCCGATGGAAAAGGCCTCGTACGCCTTGACGATGTCCTGCACGAGGCGATGGCGGACGACATCGCGCTCGTCGAAGCGGATGAACGCAATGCCCTCGATGTCGCTGACGATATTCATCGCTTCGATGACGCCCGACGTCCGGCCCGTCGGGAGATCGATCTGCGTGATATCGCCGGTAATGACGGCCTTCGACCCGAAGCCGAGGCGGGTCAGGAACATCTTCATCTGCTCGGAGGTCGTGTTCTGCGCCTCGTCGAGAATCACGAAAGCGTCGTTGAGCGTTCGGCCGCGCATGAAGGCAATGGGCGCGATCTCGATCGTGCCGCGCTCGAACAGCCGGTCGGCGCGCTCAATCTCCATCATGTCGTACAACGCGTCGAACAGCGGCCGGAGATACGGGTTGACCTTCTCCTGGAGATCTCCGGGCAAGAATCCAAGCTTCTCCCCGGCTTCCACCGCCGGCCGCGTGAGGATGATGCGCGTGACCTTCTTGGCCAGCAGATAGGCCACCGCCTGTGCCATCGCGAGATAGGTCTTGCCGGTCCCCGCAGGCCCGATGCCGAAGACGATGTCGTAGCGGTCGATGGCATCGAGATAGCGCCGCTGGTTGACGCTCTTGGGCGAGACCTGCCGCTTCCCCGCCGGCCGCAGCGCGCTGCGCAGAAAGTAATCGCGCAGCTCGACCGTCGCATCCCGCGCGACCAACTGTGTCGCGGTTTTCACGTCGCCTTTGGAGAACTGATAACCCGCGCGCAGAAGACCGCAAAGCTGAACGATGACGCGCTCGGCCCGCTCGACGTCCGCCTCGTCGCCTTCGACGACGAGGTCGTGGCCGTCGGTGCGGATGCGTACGTTGAATTGAGTTTCGAGGTTCTTGAGGTTCTCGTCGTAGGCGCCGAAGAGCGTCTCGACACCCACCTCGGGGACGGCGATCTTGCGCGATGACGACGTGGCGATCTGGATTATCTCCTTTACTTACAGTAAATTACCAACCCCATTACAACAGAACCTGAGGCGCGCGTCAAGCCTCGGGCCGGAGGTGGAGCTCGACGAGCTGCCGCCGATCGACCTTCGAGGGCGCGCCTGCCATGAGATCGACGGCGGCCGCGGTCTTCGGAAACGCGATGACCTCGCGGATGGAGCTCTCCCCGGCGAGTATCATGACGAGCCGATCGAGCCCAATCGCAAGGCCGCCGTGCGGGGGCGTCCCGTACTCGAGAGCTTCCAGAAAGAAGCCGAAGCGCAGCCGCGCTTCCTCATCGCTGATCTTGAGGACGCGGAAGATCCGCCGCTGCAGCTCCGGGGCGTGAATCCGGATGCTGCCGCCGGCGATTTCCGTTCCATTGAGCACCAGATCGTACGCCTTCGCCCGGACCGACGCGGGATCGATCTCGAGCTTGCCGACGTCCTCGTCGATCGGCGACGTGAACGGATGGTGCATCGAGACGAAGCGTCCCTCGCCGGCGTCCCATTCGAGCAGCGGGAAATCCACAACCCAGGCCGGCTCGTAACGGTTGGCGTCGAGCAAGCCATCTTTTCGCGCAATGGCGAGCCGAAGCTGCCCGAGCACCCTCGAGATGGCGAGCGGTTCGCCTGCCGCCATGAGGAGCAAGTCAGTTTTCTCGCCAGCCGCCCGCTCGAGCGCGGCGCGGACGGTCGGCTCGCCCGCTGTCTTGAGAATGGAGCTCTGAACGTGAGCGTCAGGCGAGTATCGAGCCCACACGAGTCCCGTCCCCCCGAGCTGCCTCGCCTGCTCGTTCAGGTCGTCGACCTGCTTGCGGGAGTAAGCCGCGCCGCGTGGAACGGCCAGCGCGCGCACCGTGCCGCCCGATTCAATCGCCTCACGAAACACGTCGAACGACGACCCTCGGAAGACCTCGGCCAGATCTTCGATGGGCATGCCGCAGCGCAGATCGGGCTTGTCCGATCCGTAGCGGTTCATGGCTTCGTCGTACGGCACCCGCCGGAACGGCGCCGCGATCTCGCGTCCGATTTCCCGGAACACGGTCTGGACAAACGGCTCCATCAGGCCGAAGACCAGTTCCTGGGTCGCGAACGACATCTCGATATCGACCTGGGTGAACTCCGGCTGGCGGTCGGCGCGCAGATCCTCGTCCCGGAAACAGCGCACGATCTGGAAGTACCGATCCATCCCCGCAATCATCAGGATCTGCTTGAAGATCTGCGGTGACTGCGGCAGCGCGTAGAAGCTGCCGGCGTGCACGCGCGACGGCACGAGATAGTCGCGCGCGCCTTCCGGCGTCGACTTCGTGAGGATCGGAGTCTCGATCTCGAGAAACCGCTGGCTGTCGAGATACTTGCGGACGGCCAGGGTCACACGATGTCGCAGCTCGAGGTTGGCCTGCATCCGACTGCGCCGCAGATCGAGATAGCGATAGCGCAGGCGCGTGTCTTCGGACACCGGTGTTTCGTCGGCAATCTGAAACGGCGGATTCTTCGCCTCGCTGAGGACGCGGATCTCGGTGGCCATGACCTCGACCTCGCCGGTGGCGAGCTTTGGATTGACCGTGTCCGGCGCCCGCCGTTCCACCCGCCCGAGGACCGCAACGACGAACTCGGGCCGCAGGCGCTTGGCCGAGCCGACGAGCGTTTGATCGTCACGCGCGACGATCTGGGTGAGCCCGTAACGGTCCCGGACGTCGACGAACACGAGCGCCCCGAAGTCGCGCACGCGATGCACCCATCCGAGCAGCACGACGTCGCGCGCGACATCTCCGACGCGCAGGTCGCCGCAGGTGTGCGTCCGGGTGAGCTCGCCTAGTTTGTCGACCACATTCCTCCCGGCCCCCGGTCGTCGTCCGGCTCTAGCCCGGGACCAGCGCCGTGCCAGTTCTCGCCGGACGAGAGGCACGCCTTCAGGCTGCCCCTTCGGCTTCCTTCAGCAACGCGAAGACCTCCTGTCGCCGAACCGGCGCCTGCTGGCCCGTGCGCATGTCTTTGATGGTGACCGTCCCGTCCGCCAGCTCGGCGTCCCCGAGCACGAGCACGTGCGTCGCGCCGAGCCGATCGGCGCGCTTGAACTGCGCCTTGATGCTTCGCCCCTCGTAATCGATCTCGGCGCGGAAGCCCGCACGACGCAAGTCTCTCACCAGCACGAGCGCCACGTCACGGGCTGCGTCGCCCATCGCCGCGACGAACACGACGAGCGGCGTTGGGACGCCGGCATCTTCCGGCATGGCCAGCACCAGTCGTTCCAGGCCGGCCGCGAATCCGATGCCGACTCGATCCGGCCCGCCGAGCTCTTTGACCAGCCCGTCGTACCGTCCGCCGCCCAGCAGCGCGTTCTGCGCCCCAAGACTCGACGCCAGGATCTCGAACGTCGTCCGCGTGTAGTAGTCGAGGCCGCGAACGAGACGATGGGACGGACGGAACGGAATGTTGAGCGTCTGGAGATGACGCCGCACCGCGTCGAAATGGGTCCGGCATTCCTCGCAGAGATAGTCGGCCGAGTGTGGCAATGCGTCGATGATCGGCTGGTCCGCGGGAACCTTGCAGTCAAAGATGCGCAGCGGGTTCGTCGCAGCACGGCGCTGACAATCAGCGCACAGCCTGGGCAGGTCGTCGCCGAGCGCCGCCAGCAGGGCCGCGTTGAACACCGGACGGCACCGCCGGCATCCCACCGAGTTGATGATGAGCTCGACGCCCTGGATGCCGAGCTCTTGCACCAACCGCCATGCCAGATCGATCACGTCTGCATCGACCATCGGATCCTTGATCCCGAACACCTCGACGTCGAGTTGATGGAACTGCCGATAGCGCCCCTTCTGCGGCCGCTCGTACCGGAACATCGGCCCGATCGAGTAGATCTTTGGCACGCCCATCGCCTGCTCGAGATTGTGCTCGAGGTAGGCCCGCACGAGGCTGGGCGTCGCTTCGGGGCGCAACGTCACCCGTTCGCCCCCCTTGTCGGTGAACGAGTACATCTCCTTCTGCACGATGTCGGTGGCCTGACCCGTGCCTTTCTCAAAGAGCTCCTCGCGCTCGATGACGGGTGTCCGCACCTCGGCGCAGCCGTAGCGCTCGCACACCTGACGTGCGATGGCCTCGAGGTGCTGCCACCGCTCGACTTCGCCCGGAAGGATATCGCGGGTGCCGCGAATGGCTGAAATCACCGGTCAGAGCCCTGCGACTGGTAGTCCTTCTTGTAGCCGACGTACCGCTCT
Source organism: Acidobacteriota bacterium (assembly GCA_016190995.1). Taxonomy (GTDB): domain Bacteria; phylum Acidobacteriota; class Vicinamibacteria; order Vicinamibacterales; family JACPPN01; genus JACPPN01. Next base: position 18,817 of record JACPPN010000256.1, read on the forward strand.
GCGTAAGTGCCAATCTCCTCGACCTCGGCGTCGCCGAGCGCGCGGCGGACTTTCGCCGGACTGCCCATCACCAGCGATCTCGGCGGGATGACCGTGTCCTCGACGAGCAGGGATCCCGCGGCCACGATCGATCCGGCCCCGACCTTCACCCCATTGAGCAGGATCGCGCCCATGCCAATCAGGCAGCGGTCCTCGATCGTGCAGCCATGGATGATCGCGCCGTGACCGACCGTTACCTCGTCGCCGATGAAGGTCGAATGCGTCCCGCGCATGACGTGCACGACACAGCCGTCCTGGATGTTGGTCCGGCGACCGATCCTGATGCTGTTCACATCACCGCGGACAACGACCTGCATCCAGATGCTGCTGTCGGCGCCAATCTCGACGTCGCCTATCACCTGAGCGCTGTCGTCGACGTACGCGGTGGGATCGACTCGCGGGAAGGCCGAGCGGTACCGCCGGAGCATTCAGCTCATTATACTTGCGCTGAATTGCAGCTGGGCAGAGCTGGACCGCGTCCGCCTTTCTGCGGAAAAAGCTGATCGACCGTTTGCCGGTGCGTGATAGCATCGCGCGACTTCGGCGTTGAAGGCCGGGCAGATTCACGGTCAGGCAGACGAACAGTCGTGATGCTCGCGTCAATGCTTCCGGATGCGGTCCTCCTCGGGCGGCTTGCCATCCTGGCGGGACTCCTGCCGGCTTGCGCGCTGCTGGCAGGCTACCTCCTCTCCTTGTACGTCCATCGCGAGCCGCCGCTCCCCGAGCAAGCGTCCCATCCGACGCCTCGCCTGCCCACCGTTGACATCGTCGTGCCGGTCCGCAATGAAGCCGGCTGGATCGAAGAGAAAATTCGGAACCTGACCGCGCTGCGTTACCCGAAGGGACTGCTGAAGATCTGGATCGTCGACGGCGACTCGGACGACGGGACTGCCATGACGGCGGCCAGGCACACCAGCGAGGGATTCGTCGAGGTGATTCGCGTCCCGGTGGCCGACAAGATCCTCCAGCTGAACGCGGGCTTCGCGCGGGCGCACGGTGAATGGATCCTGGTCACTGACGCGGATGCGCGGCTACACCCAGACACACTCGGTACTCTCGTCGCAAGAGCTGCCGGGTGCGACGACGTCGCGGTGATCGGAACATCCGTTGAACCGGCGTTGGCTCACCCACTCGAACGACTGCACTGGCAGCTCACCAACCGCGTGCGCAAAGAGGAATGCTCCCGCGCCGGCGCCTCCATCGTCGCGGCACCGTGCTACCTGTTTCGGCGGAGCCTGCTGGGTCAGTTTCCGCCTGACGTGGTCGCTGATGATGTGCATGTCGCCTTTGTCGCGGCCGCCGCAGGCAAGCGCGTGGCGTTCGTCGAGGCGAACGTGCTCGAGCTCCGATCGCCGCTCCGACTCGGCGAGCTCTTTCACCACAAACGTCGGAAAGCCGATGCGTACTTGCGTGAGATTCTGAGGTTTCTTCCCGAACGCCGCCGGATGCTGCCGCCGGCGCGGCGTCTGTTCGTGTGGCGCGCGGCCCAGATGTTCTTGACGCCAGGCTTGGTCGTCTTCGGGGGAGCCGCGCTTCTCTCCTCGGTCTCAAGTGGCGGGCTGCCACACCTCCCTCATCTGAGCTCCGGCAGCAGCTGGCTGCTCATCGCGCCGCTCGGTTGGATGGCCCGACGCTACCTCGTCGTTCTCGCGCAAGCTCTGGCGCTTGCCAGTCTGCTGCTGCTGGTACTGCTTGCCGCACAGGCCGCTTATCCTTTTTCGCGCCAGACGGCCAGCTATCCCAAGGTGGGCACTCCCCTGAGACGGCGAGGGTGGACCGTGGCGTCATGAACGCCTCGCAGAAGCTTGTCATCGGCGGGAGGATTCTCGCCTCCCGTCTCACCGCCACGCCGCGGCCGTTCTTCGTCCAGTATTCGCTCCTCAATGCTTGCAACGCGGCATGTGCGTACTGCAACTCGCCAAATCGCCAGGATCACCCCCTCACGCTTGCCGAACATCGCCGGGTGCTCCACGAGTTCGCGCGACTCGGCGCGGTCCGAATCAAGTTTCTCGGCGGCGAGCCGTTGCTCTGTCCCGATATCGAGGAATTGGTGGAGGACGTGCGACGACTCGGAATGCGCAGCGCCATGGTGACCAACGGCTTTCTCATTCCAGAAAAGCTGGCCACCGTGCGTCGTCTCGACGAGGTGGTGATCTCCCTTGACGGCGACGAGGCGGCGCATGACCGGCAGCGCGGACACGGCACCTGGAAGCGCGTCATGCGCGCCGTCGAGCTTTGCGCGCGCGAGCGGCTGGATTTTTTTCTCAGCGCCGTCGTCACCCGCCAGAGTGCCGGTGACATCGACTGGCTGCTCACCACCGCTCGTCGCTTCGGCGTGATGGTGAACTTTCAGGTTCCGCAGTTCAACGAGGAGATGTACGGACAGAACGCCCGGAACTGGATGCCGCCGCCGGACGAAATCAGATCGATTCTCGCCAAGATCATCGCGGCCAAAAAGGCGGGAGCGCCGGTACTGTTCACGGCGCGCTCGTACGAACGGACGCTGAACTGGCCGGACTTCGTCCTCGAGCGCACCGAGCGTCCCGGCCAGCGGTCGCCGTGCACCGCAGGCCGGTACTTCCTGCAGATGGAGCCGAACGGCGATATCTATCCCTGTGTGCTGCACGTCGGGCGGTTTCAGCCGATGAACGCAGTCCGCGACGGTGTGGAGATCGCGTGGCGTCACGCGCAGCATCACTCGTGCTTCGACTGCTATAACACCTGGTTGAATGAGAACCGGGCGATTTTCGCGCTCCAGCCTGAAGTCCTTGCAAACTTCTGGAGAAACTACCTGAGGCCGAAGGTGGTCGAAGGTTGAAGGTGAGGACTATTCTTTCGGCAGCACGAACGAGGTGTCGCCGACCGTCGCCCGATACCAGCTCTTAAGCCGCTCCCTGACGGGGCCCGCTGCTGTCCATCCAACAACGCTGACGCCAAGCATCGCCGCCGCGGTGACGCAGAACGCACGTCGCCGGTGGCGCCAGAGCGATAACGCGCCGCCCCCAGCAAGCGCAAACAGCAACGGAAGGCCGGCCATGCGATGCCGCGAGATTCCATGCGTAAAGAACGCCACGGCTGCGAAATAAGTGTACGTGATGGTCAAGACCTGCACCGCAGGCACCTGCCACAGGCGAATGACCGCCACGGCTGCGAAAGCGAGAGCCACGACGTACACCGCGTCGAACCCCGGCAGAAAAGGCCAGTGGTAGATGATGACCCGGGTTACCCCCGCCCGCGCATAGGTCACGGGGTGCCGGGCGGCCAAGCGAATGCCGTTCAGGAATCGTCGGCGGTCAGTGTCGCGCGACCGCAGCTCGTCGTGAAGATCGGTACGGTTGATCTCCGCCCCGGTCGGCACGGCGGCAGCTTTGTACACGCCGTGGCCGATCCCTAAAGGCCAGACGTAAGGGCGACCCTCGATGACCCAACCTCGAATCGCGACCGGGCTCGTCACCACGATGAATCCGATCACCCACGCGAGCATCGCAGAGCCGATGCCGATGGCGGGACTGGGTGCTCCGGTCGGCGCGGTGGCGATACCCGGCCGATCGGCACGGCTTTCCTGCTCGAGCGTTTGCGTCGCGAGCCTGGCTCGCGCGCGATTGAGCGCCAGGATCGGAAGCAGCACGATCGGCAGAAGCGTCACGACCTGACGCACGATCATCGAGGCCGCGATCAAGGCGCCGCTGACCCCCAAGGTGCGCCAGCCTGCGTCGGCTTCCAGACATCGTAGCGTCGCCCAGATTGCCGCGCTGAAGACGAAGATGAAGAGCGTCTCCGTCAGCGGCTGCCCCGTATACCTCAGGGGTTGCCAGGCGACCGCCAGGAAGAGAGCGGCGATCGAGCCGGCCGCCGGGCTCCTGAAAGCACACTGTGCCGCGTGCCCGACAAACATGCAGCTGGCGGCCCCGAGACCCGCCTGCACGAGGTACAACGGCCAGAGCCCTTCACCAAGTACCGGAATGAGAAGTGCTTGAAACAGCGGATAGCCAAGAGAACGGCGGGAGAGCAGTCCGGCATCCCAGTCTCCGGCGAGCATGGCGTGGGCAGCGGCACGGTACTCGACAGCGTCGCCTGTGAGCTGCGAATCACCGAGGCCCGCAAGCAGCACGCCGAGACGGCAGCCAAGCGCCAACCCGGCGATGGCCCAGAGCCTGACCCTCCAGACCCGACCGCGTGTCAGATTCGTGGGCTGTTTCATTCGCCGACGCGGATTTCCGCAAGCGCGTCGTGCATGTTTCATCGACCGGGATGATAGCCGTCCTGCCGCCCCGTCCACCAGCCGGCGCACCCCGCCCAATCTGGGCCGGATGATGTCAATGGCAAGTCGCCTCAGGACAACGAGGCGTATCGAAGATGCGATGTGAGCGCCACAGGGAAGGGAAAGCCTGGCAGTCGTGGCGGCCGAGGAATGCGGGGGCGGCCAGTATCGATCGTGGGTTGCCGAGGAGCCCTGGCGCGCGCTCGAGGCAATGCGCGGGACGTACGGCAGCGAGGCCCGCTTGAGCGATCACCGGTCAAGGCGCTATCCGGGCAAGGTTGGCTGAGGGAGCTCCTCTCCTTGCTCCTCTTCCTCATCGATTCGATGGACCTTGGCGTGCTTGACGAGCTCCATGTCGATCTCGAACGGTGGAGCTGCCAGACGCATCGAAAACCACAGGGCGAACGCCAGCACGGCCACAGCCACCGTGGCAAGGAGCAGGAGGAAGTACCACATTTGGGCGCGCACCGGGGCGAACAGCTCGTCCTCGGCTTGGTAGACGGCCACGAGCCACTGCAGATCGGAATAGCTCATCCCGAGTTGGGTCGGCGCGACAGCAACCAGCGCCCTCCCTCGATCCGCAGTCCGCGCGCTGAAGTGGACACGGAACTGCGGATCTCCGGCGCGATCGGTCGCCGCTCTCGTCCGCTGTTCTGCCGGCGCCCCGGCCAGACCAAGGGACTCGCGTAGCAAGTCCGCCGCGAAGAACTGCGTGCCAGCCTGGACGCCGCGTCGACTGTAGACCAGCGACCCGTCCTTCCGCACGAGCACCGCTTCACCCGTCCCGCCAAGCTGGAGCCCGCTGACGGCGGCCAGCATCTCACGACTATTCGTGGCCGCCTTTAGCACGCCCATCACCTCGTCCGACCCGGCAGCCAACACAGGCACGGAGATTTCGATCGCGTAGGTTCGCGTGCTTTCATCCCAGCGCACGTCGCTGACGCTGGTGCGGCGGGTGTTGAACGCCTGCCGCCACCAATCTTCGTCCGCCTGGAAGTAGTCGGTAGCCACGTCTGAGGCGGCCACGAGCCGGCCCTCGCGATCGGTCAAAAGGAGCTCGCTATAAATCTGATCGCGCTCGGCGAGGTCACGAAAGAATCGGGAAGTGGCGTTCTCTAGCAGACCGGCCGCGGCCGGGGGCGGTTTCTGCTCGCGCTGCCACTGCTGGTCGATCTGTCGTATGCGCTCGGCGTCGAGGGGCTCGCGGCTGCCGGCGGCGGCAGTTTCGCGCACCTGCGGGATCCGCGCCAGGAGCGACACGTCGATGACGCGACGGAAGACGTAAGCGTCGACCGCCGCTGCCGTGCGTTCAGCAAGCTGTTCAAGATGAAGCCCGGACGTCTCGCGCAGCTGCGCTTGGCCGACCCCAAGCGCAACCAACCCCCCGATCGCGAGCAGGGGCAGGGCGACGAGCATCAAGACGGTCAGGACGCGGTAGTTGATGTGGGGGTGCGAAAATCGAGGAGCCATGACGTCCTCCTCCTCTGGTTGAGCGGTGAGGGCAGGACTCCGAGGGGAATTGTTGACAATCTCGTCCGAGAGTCAGCCGCTGTCAAGGAAGACGCCGCCATTTCTCGACGGAGACGCCCTCCTCCACGAGGAGCGCTCGACGGAGCGAAACATCGGGACAGCCGAGCGAAGCGACGCTGCACGCCGATCTCCTTCTGGCTGCCCGGAACAGACACATGCTACACCCGCGCCCGCCAGTGGCGGCGAGTTTTTCCTCTCGGGCCATCGATCACCCCGAAACCAAGAGCCGTCGCTCGCCCGATGAGGAGTCAACGGGCCCGCCCCGCAAGGCGCCAGGAAAGGTCTCATCGTATGAGTCGACGGGACGTGGCGAACGCCGGCGATGGTCTGGGCGCGACCACGTGGTGTCTGCTGACGAAGCGCACAGGGCACAGCGTCATCTATTCTGAGGACCTGCGCACGGAGGGCTCGAGCCGACGGTGGCGGTAATCGACAACGTTGGCATCTCTGTCTGCCCGCGAGGGTTGTACAATCAGCCTCTGGGCATCCCGCAGTCCCGCCGGAGGTTCCGTGTTCGAATCGATCTTCCAGCTTCTGTTCGAATATCGGCCCGTCGTGTTCGAGCAGGGGGAATTCCGCTTCGACACGCTGCCGGAATCGTATGCCACCGCGGCGCTAGGCGCGGTTGTCGTGGCCGTGACCGTTGCGACGTACCGCCGCGCGGGGACCCGGGCTCGCAGGCGCGACCGCCTCATTCTCGCGACGCTGCGCCTTGCTGTGCTCGCGATCGTCCTTCTCTGTCTCTTCCGCCCGGTCCTCGTCGTGAAGGCTGCGGTTCCTCAGCAGAACTTCCTCGGCGTCCTCCTGGATGACTCCCGCAGCATGCAGATCGCGGACGTCCGCGGCGAGCCGCGAGCCGCGTTCGTGCAGCGAGAGTTCGGCTCCGCCGAGCGGGCACTGATGAAGGCGCTTTCGGATCGCTTCGTCGTGCGAGCGTTCCGTTTCTCGTCGACAGCGACGCGCCTGGGTTCCGCGAAGGAACTGACGTTTGAAGGTTCCCAGACGCGGCTCGGCGCCGCGCTCGAAAGCGCGAGGCAGGAGCTCGCGGGTCTGCCCGTCGCCGGCCTGGTTCTGGTCAGTGACGGTGCCGACACGAGCGAGGCCTCGCTGACCAGTTCGTTGCTGGCCCTGAAGGCGGATGGGCTCCCGGTCTTTACGATCGGGATCGGTCGTGAGACGCTGCCCCGCGACATCCAAATCGATCGCGTCACCACACCGAGAAAGGTGCTCAAAGCCACGTCGCTCCTCGTCGACCTCGTCATCACGCACACCGGCTACGCGGGCGAGACGATCACGCTCGATGTCGAGGATGGCGGACGGATTGTCGGGTCGCGGGAGGTGAAGCTGCCTGCGGATGGCAGCCCCGCAGCCGTTCAAGTGCGCGCGATGGCTGGAGAGGCGGGACCCCGCGTATTTCGGTTCCGCGTGTCGCGGCAGCCGGGTGAGCTCGTGACCGAGAACAACGTCCGCGAAGCGCTCATCGGAGTGGACGACCGGCGAGAGAAGATTCTCTACTTCGAGGGCGAGCCGCGGTTCGAGCTGAAGTTCATCCGTCGCGCCGTCGCGGATGACAGGAACCTGCAGCTGGTGACGCTGCAACGCACCGCCGACAACAAGTATCTGCGCCTCGATGTCGACAATCCCGACGAGCTCGTTGGGGGATTTCCGAAAACGCGAGAGGAGCTTTTTGCCTATCGGGGCCTCATCCTGGGCAGCATCGAAGCCGGCGCCTTCACTGGCGATCAGCTCCGCATGATCACGGAGTTCGCCGACCGGCGCGGAGGCGGTCTCCTGATGCTCGGTGGCCCACGGACGTTCGGCGAAGGCGGTTACACAGGAACACCGGTGGCCGACGCGTTGCCTGTTGTGCTGGAACGGAGCACAGGATCGGGGCAGGCCCGCGCGCTCGCCAGGCTGAGGGTCATGCCCACGCGAGCGGGACAGGCGCACGCGGTCACGCAGATCGCGGGAAGCGAATCAGCATCGCTCGAACGGTGGACGGAGCTGCCGCAGGTCACGAGCGTCAACGCAGTCGCCGCGGTAAAACCCGGCGGGGTGGTCCTCCTCAACGGCCTCGACGAGCGCAAGCGAAGCCGCCCGGTGCTCGCGTTCCAGCGATACGGCCGGGGCAAGACCATCGCCTTTTCCATTCAGGACTCGTGGCTTTGGCAGATGCATGCGAGCATGCCGGTCGACGACCCGACGCACGAGAACTTCTGGCGTCAGCTTCTCCGATGGCTCGTCGACGCCGTGCCCGGCACCGTTGAGGCCCACACGACAGTGGATCGCGTCGAGCCCGGCGAACCCGTTGCGATCACGGCGGAAATCGTGGACCCGACGTTCGTGGAACTGAATGACGCGCAGGCCGTTGCGCACGTGACGCATCCCGACGGTGGCTCGTCGGATGTGCCGCTCGAATGGACCGGCGCGCGCAATGGCGAATACCGCGGCACGTTCGTCGCCACCGGGCAAGGCTCCTACGAGGTGCAGGTCGAGGCATCGCGCGCCGGAAAGCCCGTGGGCGCGACGGTCGCGCACGTCCGCGCGGCACCCGGCGATGCCGAGTACTTCGATGCGCGGCTGGACGCGGCACGCCTGCGGCGCATCGCCGACGAAACGGGCGGACGCTTCTACACACCTGAGACCGTAGGCGGACTCCCGGAAGATCTCAAGTACGCCGGGCGCGGCGTCACGACCACCGAGCAGCGCGATCTGTGGCACATGCCAATCGTCCTCGCGCTCTTGCTGGCTCTGACGTGCGCGGAGTGGGGCTATCGGCGCGCGACGGGGATGGCATGAACGGGTCGACGGCCCGGGACGACAGTCATGACCACGGGCGAAGCCGCATGATGGCGGGACCGCGAGCCTGTCTTGCGCTCATCATCGCTGTCCTCGCGGCCGGCGGTCTCGCCGCCGCCGCCCTCGCGCAGGAAGGGTGGTTCGGCGGGCGCGGCCGGGTGGAAGACGCCGAGGCCGAGGGCAACAGCGCGTACGACGGCCGGTTCGTGTTCGTGCGGTTGCGCTACGCCGCGAGTTCCGGCGGCTTGGGGTTCCGGCGTGGCCGTCTGGCGCCGTGGGCGCACGATTATCCGCGAGCCGACGTGCACTTCATGAAGATCCTCGAGGCGACCACATTCATCGCGCCGCGGATCGATGGGTCCAACATCCTGGCCCTCGACGATCCAGCGCTGTTCGCGTTTCCCGTCGCGTACATGTCGGAGCCCGGCTTCTGGCGGCCGTCGGACACGGAAGTGGACGGTCTGCGGGCGTATTTGACCAAAGGCGGGTTCGTGATTTTCGACGACTTCGACGGCCCGGACCTGGACAACCTCAAAGAGCAGATGCGGCGTGTGCTGCCCGACGGCCGTTTCGTGGAGCTCGATGGATCGCATCCTATCTTTCACTCCTTCTTCGACATCGATGCGCCGCTCGAGTTCATCCCGCCGTACGGCCAGGGACAGCCAGTCTTCTATGGGATGTTCGAGGACAACGATCCGGCGAAGCGCCTGATCGCCGTCGCCAACTTCAACAACGACATCGGCGAGTACTGGGAATTCTCGGACACGGGACTGGTGCCTATCGACCTGTCGAACGAAGCGTACAAGCTCGGCGTCAACTACGTCGTGTACGCCATGACGCACTGAGGGAGGACGCGTGGATCGCTTGGTCACTGAAGTCGTCGATCTCGAATCGCCAGACGATCTCGCCCTGGCGGAACGGATGAAAGCGGGTCGCGATCGGATCGTCGCCGAGCTGAAGAAGGTGATCATCGGGCAGGACCACGTCACCTCGGAGGTGCTCCTCACGCTGTTCGTCGGCGGCAACAGCCTCATCGTCGGCGTGCCCGGCCTCGCGAAAACGCTCCTCGTTCACACGCTGGCGAAGGTCCTGGATCTGGAATTCTCGCGGATCCAGTTCACGCCCGACCTGATGCCGTCGGACATCACCGGGACCGACCTGATCCAGGAGGACGCGGCGACCGGCCGGCGCCAGATGGTCTTCTCGCCCGGCCCGATCTTCGCGAACATCGTCCTGGCGGACGAAATCAACCGCACGCCGCCCAAGACCCAGTCGGCGCTGCTCGAGGCGATGCAGGAGCACCGCGTCACGATTCAGGGGCGGACGTACCACCTCGACGAGCCGTTCTACGTGTTCGCGACGGAGAACCCGATCGAGCTCGAAGGCACCTACCCGCTGCCCGAAGCGCAGCTCGATCGCTTCATGTTCCACATCGTCATCGATCACCCGCCGTACGACGAGGAATACGATGTCGTCCGGACCACGACGGCGCTGCAGGATCCGGCGTTCGATCGGCCGGTGAGCGGCGCGGATCTCGTCGCGTTTCAGCGACTGGTCCGGAAGGTGCCGGTGGCGGAACCGGTCATGCGCTACGCCCTCGATCTCGTGCGGGCCAGCCGGCCGAAATCGCCCACGGCCCCCGAGCTCGTGCGCAAGGCGGTGGCATTCGGCGCCAGCGTGCGGGCGGCACAGTACCTCGTGCTCGGGGGCAAGGCCCGTGCGCTCACGAGCGGGCGGTATCACGTCAGCTTCGACGATGTCCGCGCGCTCGCGCACCCGGTGCTGCGGCATCGTGTGCTCACGAACTTTCACGCACAGTCGGAAGGCATCACGACCGACTCGATCGTCGACCGCCTGCTCGACGCCGTGGCGGTTCCGCGCTCGGGGATGTGACCATGCCAGCCGTCGGGTCCGGCGCTATTCCGGGCGCGCGCTTCGTCGATCCGGTCGTGCTCGCCCGCATCGGCAACCTCGAGCTCGTCGCCCGATCGGTTGTCGACGGCTTCATCAACGGCCTGCATCGCGCTCCGTACTTCGGCGCCTCGATCGACTTCGCGGAGCACCGGGGCTACGTGCCGGGCGACGATGTGCGCCGTGTCGATTGGCGCCTGTACGCACGCACGGATCGCTACTACGTGAAGGAGTACGAAGCGGACTCGAACGCCAATTTCTCGGTCGTGCTGGACGTGTCGAAGTCCATGAGCTTCGGGAGCCGCGGCATCTCAAAGCTCGATTACGCGCGGATCCTGTCCGCGTGTCTGACGTACCTCGTACACCGGCAGCGCGATCGCGTCGGCTTCGTAGCCTTCGATCACGACATCGTCGAGTACGTGCCCCCCTCCGCCAAGCACATGGACGTCGTCCTGCACGTCCTCGATCGTGTGACCGCCGGCCGGCCTGGCCGCCTGCGGGAACCGCTCCGGAAGCTGGCCGAGCACTTCGGCCGGCGGGGCATCGTGGTGCTCGTGTCGGATCTCTATGAAGAGCCGCAAACGATCGTCGACGCGCTCGCGCCACTACGCTTCCGCGGCCACGACGTCATCGTGTTTCACGTGCTCGACCCCGCAGAGATCGACTTTACGTTCGCCGCGGCCTCGAGCTTCGAAGATCTCGAAAGCGGCGAGCAGCTGCCGGTCGTTCCGGAGGCGTTCGCCGAGCAGTACCGCGCACTTGTCCGTTCGCACGTCGGAGCCCTTGCCGCGCGGTTTGCCGAGAGCCGGATCGATTACACGGTGCTCAACACGTCAGCGCCACTCGATCACGCGCTCTTCAGCTATCTGACGACGCGAGAGCGGCTCATGCGCGTGAGATGAGGTGAGGGCGGCCATGTGGTTTCTCACGCCACTGTTCTTCGTCGGGCTCGCCTCGCTGGCAATCCCGATCGTCATTCACCTGATCCAGCGAGAGCGGCGGCGGGTCATCGAGTTCCCATCGCTGATGTTTCTTCGGCGGATTCCCTACCAGTCCGTCCGCCGCCGCCGGATCCGGAACCGGGCTCTCCTTCTCGTACGCCTGACCGCGCTTGCCGTGATCGTCGCGGCATTTGCGCGACCGTTCCTGCGGCGAGCGGATGTCGCCGCCGCTCGCTCGTCAGCCGCCCGCGAGATCGTCGTCTTGCTGGATACGTCCTACAGCATGGACTATGGGGATCGCTGGACGCGCGCGCGCCAGGCGGCGACCAATTCGGTGAACGGACTCGGTCCCACAGACCGCGCGTCGATCGTGCTCTTCTCGTCGGATCCCGAGGTGGCACTGCGATCGACCGGCGACCGTGGACGATTGCTGGCCGCTATCACAGTGGCGGAAACGACGGCCGGCACCACACGTTACGGCCCCGCCCTCAAGCTCGCCGGCAGCATCCTGGCCGACTCGCCGCTCCCACGACGCGAAGCCATCCTCATCAGCGATTTTCAACGCCGCGGATGGGCGGGAACCGAAGCCGTGCGGCTGCCAGATGGCGCCACCCTGACCGCGGTGCCCGTCAGCGGACGGGACGAGACCGCGAATCTCGCGGTCACCCCCATCTCGCTGCAGCGGTCGCGCTTCTCCGGGCAAGAGCGCGTGACGGTGGCCGGCGGCGTCATCAATCGCAGCGGACGGGCGATGGCGGACCTCGAGATGACGCTCGAGATCGGCGGCCGGACGATTCAGACACAACGGGTCGATGTGGAGGCGCACGGCTCGCGCGCGGTGACGTTCGCGCCATTCACGATCGCCTCAGCCAATACCAGGGGAACGGTCCGAATCGCCGCCGACCCCCTCACGCGCGACAACGCCTTCCATTTCGTCGTCTCACCCGCCGTGCCGATTCGGGTGCTCGTCATCGATCGCGGCGGCCCCGCCAGCCTGTACCTCTCGCGCGCGCTGTCGATTGGCGATGCGCCGCGCTTCGACCTCGCGCTCACGCGGCCCGACGCCTTCACCACCGATCCCCAGCCGAACGTCGACGTGATGGTGTTGAACGATGTACCGGTCGCGGCGGCCTCGGCCGACCGTCTCGCCCGCTTCGTCGGAGGCGGAGGCGGTCTCCTTGTCGTCGCCGGCGAGCGCGCGGCCTGGCCTGCCGGTGGTCCCGACATCCTTCCGGGACTGCCCGCGGCATTCGTGGATCGCTCGCGTGACGATGCTGGACGGATGAGCGCTCTCGAGTACTGGCATCCGGTGTTCGAGCTGTTTCGCGGGCCGCGCAGCGGCGACTTTTCAACCGTTCGCGTCTACGGCTACCGCGCCGTCTCGGCCGCCCCCTCCGCACAGGTCCTGGCACGATTCGAAGATGGCGGGACGGCGCTGGCGGAACGGAAGACCGGGAATGGGCGCGTGTTGATCTGGACCTCGTCACTGGACCTCCTGTGGAACGACCTCGCGTTGAAGCCCGTGTTCCTGCCGTTCGTGCACCGAATGGTCCGTCATCTGGCCGCTTACACCGAGCCGACGCCATGGCTCACGATTGGACAGGTGCTGGAACCGTCCCCGACGACCGCGCGCGCTCCGACCACGGGGCGCGTGGCCCTGACGCCGTCGGGGCACCGCATTGCACTCGATGACGAAGGACCGGACGTCCTCGAGCTGGCCGAGCAGGGCTTCTACGAGATTCGCGCACAGGGACGGGGTTCGGCGCCGCCCGTGACCGTCGCGTCGAACGTGGACCTGTCGGAGTCGGACCTGACGTCCATGGATCCACGCGAGGTGGTCGCAATGGTCGCCGGTCACTCCAGCTCGGCTCGAATGGCTGGCCGAGCGATCGAGCTGACGCCCGAAGCCGAGGAGCGCGCGCAGCACGTGTGGTGGTATCTGCTGGTTGTCGGGCTCATGCTGCTGGGGGTCGAGACGGTGCTGTCGAACCGCCTTTCCGGGATGCCGTGAAGAGCTCAGGGTTGCAATCCGGCGGACATGAAGGGGTACGGCCTGACATAATCTGACGAAGACTCGAGGACGTACATGGTGAAGACGCTGGGGCGTTCGGATCCGCGGTGGGAGCTCGTGGAGCTCATTCGGCGGGTGCGGCGAAGATGGCGCCTGAAGCTGGCGCTTCGCGGAGCGGCAACGCTGCTGGCGACCGGCTTGGTGGTGTTGCTGGCTGCCGCGTGGGGCCTCGAGTCGGCGCGCTTCAGCCCGCGCGCGATCGTGGCCCTCCGGATGCTCGTGTCGGCGACTGTTCTCGTCTTGGCCGTGCGGCTGCTCGTGCGACCGTTGTTGCGCCGCGTCACCGACGAGCAGGTTGCGCTGTATCTCGAGGAGCACGAGCCATCACTGCAGGCGGAGATCGTGAGCGCGGTGGATGCGAGCCGCGCATCGGCGCCCGACAGCTCGCGGCATTCGGCGGCGCTCGTTGAGCGTCTCGTCGAGTGCGCCGTCGAGACGTGTGCGGCGATCGATGGCGGACGCCGCATCGAGCGTGCGTCCGTCCGCCGCGACGCCGCGGCGATCGGCCTCGTCGCCATCACCGCGACGGCGGTGTTCCTGCTCGGCCCCGCGTACCTGCGCCATGCGCTCTCGGCGCTTCTGCTGGTGTCGCGCAGCGTCGAGGCCGCGGCGCCCTATCGGATTGACGTCACGCCTGGCGATGCCACGGTCCCGCGCGGGGCGGATCTGACGATCAGCGCGCGCCTCCGCGGCTTCGAGGCGGACCAGGCGGTCCTGATGGTGCGGAAGGGGGAGACGAAGCTGTTCCAGACGCTGCCGCTCGTTCGCGGCGCCGCCGGCCAGTACGACGGCATGCTGTTCGATCTTGCCGCCTCAGTCGAGTACTTCGTCGAAGCTGCGGGCGTGCGCTCGCGTGTCTTCAAGCTTCACACCGTCGATCTCCCGTACGTCGAGCGCCTCGAGCTCGAATATCGCTTCCCGGTCTACACGGGTCTGTCGCCGGTAAAGGTGGAGGACGGCGGCGACATTGCGGTGCTCGGCGGCACCGAGGTCGGCGTGCGCGTCATCTCCACCATCCCCACGCGTGGCGGTCGAATCGTCCTCCACGACAAGACGTCCGTGCCGCTGGAGGCAGCCGGCAACGTGTTGACCGCCCGCTTCACTGCAGATCGCGATGGGTTCTACCGTATCGAGCTCGATGCGCCGAGCGGCGAGCGTGTCGCCGCGTCGCCGCAGTACACCATCGACGTGCTGTCGGATCAGCCGCCCTTCGTGTCGTTCTCGAGACCGGGACGCGACACGACCGCGTCGCCGCTCGACGAGGTGTTCCTCGAGGTGCGCGCGGAAGACGATTACGGCGTGCGCGATCTCGAGCTCGTGTACTCGGTGAATGGCCAGGCGGAGCAAATCGTCAAGCTGTTCGACGGCCGCAGCCGGCGTGCGGAGATCTCCGCCGGCCACACGTTGTATCTCGAGAACATCAACGTGCAGCCTGGCGACTCCATCTCCTACTACGCCCGCGCGGCCGACAACGACACGGTGCAGGGGGCCAAGCGCGCGACGAGCGACCTCTACTTCCTGCGCGTGCGACCGTTCCACAAGGAATTTCGCCGCGCCGAGTCGCAGGCGGGGGGCGGAGGCGGCGCGGGACAGGTCGATGCGCTCTCCGAGCAGCAGCGTCAGATCATCGCGGCCACCTTCAACGTGCAGCGCGACCGCAAGACCTACACGCCGGAAAAGCTGCGTGAGAGCACGGTCCTCGTCGCCCTCGCGCAAGCGCGACTCCGCGAGCAGGTCGAAGGCCTCGTCACCCGGATGACCAGCCGGCTGGTGGAGCCCGATCCCGCATTCGAGAACATCGCGAGCCTGCTGCCGCGGGCGGTGACCGAGATGAAGGCCGCCGAGACGAAGCTGCAGGCTGTCAGCCCCGAAGGCGCGCTGCCACCCGAAAACCGCGCACTGCAGTTCCTGCAGAAGGCCGAAGAGGAGTACGAGCTGCAGGTGAGCGTCAGCCGGAACGGCTCGGGCGGCGGCAGTGGATCGATGGCCGAGGATCTCGCCGACCTCTTCGAGCTCGATCTCGATCGTATGGCCAATCAGTACGAGACGATCGACCGCGGTTCCCCTCAGAACCCGGATCGTCAGCTCGACGCGCTCATGGAAAAGCTGAAAGAGCTCGCACGCCGGCAGGAACAGGAAGCGGAGCGTCAGCGCCGCCGCGCCGCGGCCGGACAAGGGTCGGCGGGCGGAGGGGCCCAGCAGCGCGCGCTCGCCGAGCAGGTCGAGGAGGCTGCGCGGCGCCTCGAACGACTGTCGCGCGACGAGAACAGACCGGAGTTGACCGAGCCGGCGCGACGGCTGCGCGAGGCCGCCAACGCCATGCGGCGAGCCGCCGGCGGCGGGGATCCTGGCGCGGCGGCACAGGCATCCGCCGCGCTCGGTCGGCTGCGCGAGGCCGAGCGTCAGCTCCGGCGGTCGCGTTCGGAGCGCCTGCAGGGCGACGTCGACGAAGCGCGGCGTCGGGCCGAGGAGCTGTCGCGGGAGCAGACCGAGATCTCGGAGGACGTGCGCGGCCTCCCGGCGGCGGGCAACGGACGCGAGGACCGGGCGCGCCGGCTCGCAGCACGAAAGGATGCGCTCGACTCGAAGGTCGCGGCGCTCGAGAAAGAGCTCGATCGAATCGCCTCCGACGCCAGCGCGGACGAACGCGACGCGTCGCGCAAGCTGGCGCAGGCAGCGGGCACGATCCGGGACAAGCGGATCCGGGACAAGATCCGCTACGCGAAGCGCATGGTGGAGAGCGGCCTGCCGCCCGAATCGGTCCAGGCTCTGGAGACGGACATCGGGGCGAATCTCGAGGCGCTCAAGGACAAGATCGGAGACGCCGCGTCTGCGCTCGGCCGAACCAAACCCGATTCCATGGCCGAAGCGCTCGAGAAGGCGCGTCGACTCGCACGCGGCCTCGATTCGCTCGATCAGCGGGTGCGCGAGCGCGTCGGACGCCAGGGGCGCGAATCGACGGGCAGCGATCGAGGCGGGCAGGACCCGCAAGATCAGCGGGGGCGCGCCGGTGAGCAGGCCGGCAGCGATCGCGCCCGGACGGCCGATGGGCAGCGCGGGGAAGGCGACACGTCCGGTCAGTGGTCGAACGGGTACGGCTTCGGGGATCGAAGACCCGGCCGGCTCTCGCATGACGACATCCGGCAGTTTCGCGGAGAGGTTCGCCAGTGGAGCCACGAGGCACAGGAACTGCGGCGGCTGCTTCGCGAACAAGACATTGATCCGAAGGAGCTCGATGCGATCTTGCGCGCCCTGCGCACGCTGGAAGATGAACGCGTGTATCAGGACGTCGCGGAGCTCGAGCGGCTGCAGACGTTCGTGACCGAAGGCTTGAAGCGTTTCGAGTACGGGCTGCGACGCCGCGCCGAGGCTCGCGGAACTGAGATCGTGCTGTCCGGCACCGACGAAGTGCCAGAGCAGTTCCGCAAGCTGGTGGAGGAGTACTACCGCTCGCTCTCGAAAAGCTCCCCGAAGATCCCGCGCTGAACATGCGTGTCACTCCGCTGCTCGTCGTGGGGCTCGCTGCCGTGGCGGCTGCGGCCGGCGCGCAGGACTGGTGGGATCGCGGGTGGGGAGGCTTTCGGCGCGTGCCGCCTCGTTTTGCCAGCGCGGAGAGCTTCGACGGCGCGTTCAACTTCTGCCGCATCATGTACCAGAGCGGCCGGCGCGAGGCCGGCGGCCAGGGCTGGCGCACTGACTATCCCGACGCAGACGTGAACTTCTCCATCCGGCTCTCCGAGCTGACGAAGACGCGCGTGAGCCGGCAGCTCTCGGGCGAGCCCAATCATCTCGTCGTCCGATTGACCGACGCGGCGCTGTTCCAGTGCCCGTTTGCGATCCTCGAAGACGCCGGCACGGCGTCGCTGAGCGATCCGGAAATCGCGAATCTCCGCGCGTACCTGGTCAAGGGCGGCTTCGTCTGGGTGGACGACTTCTGGGGCACGCGGGCGTGGGATTCCTGGGTCTCCGAGCTCGCGCGCGTGCTCCCGCCGGCCGAGTACCCCATCCAGAACCTGCCGCCTGATCACCCGATCTTCCGGACGATGTTCGAGGTCCAGGCGGTGCCGCAGATTCCTTCGATTCAGTTCTGGCGCATGAGCGGCGGGGGCACCTCCGAGCGCGGTCCGGAGAGCGCCGAGCCCGACATCCGCGGCATCAGCGATCGCCACCGCCGCCTCATGGTCCTGATGACGCACGATACCGACATCGCCGATGCCTGGGAGCGGGAGGGCGAGGATCCGAGGTTCTTCTACAGCTTCTCGCCGGATGGTTACGCCGTGGGCATCAACGTCCTCATGTACGCGATGACGCACTGATCCGGGATGAGGGTAGGGATCAGGGATCGATCCCTAAAGCTGAGTTGTCTCGATGATGTCACGGCTGGGTCTGCCCGGCGACAGAATCGCCGCGACATTGTCAACTCCAGCGATCCCTGGGAATAGTGGCGCGCCGTGACGCGGCGAGGGACCACCCAGCAGCAGGACACCCCCTCGAAGGGCCTGGCCCACTCCGGCGGTTACTGTATTGTCTGCGGCGAAATCGGGATCGGGTTGATAGCAAACGGGTCCGTGGTGAGCGCAATGGGACCGGTATCGGCCTCATTGCAATCGCCGCCGGTTCGGTCCGCGGGGTCAGGACCGGGTCCGCTGCTAGAACCCCAGAAACTGCCGCTCGCCAGTACCGTGAAAGTATGGGCGGCATCGCCGTTGTAGAGCGTCAGGCCGCAATTCGCTCCCGCCCATGGCAGCGGCGCGCCGCCGTTGCCAAAAATGTTGCTCTTGTCGATCGTGACCGTTGCCGGCCCTGAGCTCACGGCGAACCGCAGGCCACCGTATCCGTTGCCCAACGCGGTATTCTTGCTGAAGCCAGCCGGCAGGCCCGTACCGACCGCGAAGCCGAAGTGCTTGTTGTTGACGGCAACGTTGTCGGTGACCGCCGCTCCGATGCTGTCGATCAGGAAGCCCTCCCGGCCGTTGTTCTGGGCCAGGTTGCCGGTCAGCGCGATTCCAGTTCCGGAGTAAGAGTAGATGAAGAAGCCATCCGTTCCGTTGTTGGTGGCTTTGTTGCTCTTCACGACCGCGCCAGGGGCCTCCTGAATATTGAAACCCACGCTGTCACTGTTCTCGGCAATGTTGCCCTCCACACTGACTCCACTCACTCCGGTTGGCCCTCCGACGACGAATAGGCCGAAAGTCCCGTTTCTGAGCGTAAACCCCTGGCCAGGCTTGCCCAGCACGGCGCCGCTCGCACCGGATGTCATGATGCAGACCGGGCTCAGGATCGTCCCACCCGCGTCCAGCACTGTGGCACCGGCCCCGTATTGCGACACGATCGTCAGCGGGATCTTGATGTCGATCATGCAGCCATAAACGGCCGGTGTCTCTTTTTCCTCGCCGGGAGAATCGCCAACCGTGCCGCTACCATCGAGGTCGCCGTACGTGCCGGGACCGACCTGTATGGTGTCGCTAGCCACGGCATTGGCTTTCGCCGCGGTGATCGAGCGGCAAGGTGCGGCCTTGGTGCCGCATGAAGGACCATCCACCCCGTCGTTGGCGGCGTACCATTTGCTCGCGTACGCCGGATCCGCCTGGATGATCGCGACCATAGCCAGCGCAAGCGCAACCCTGGCGAGCGCCCGCCAGAGGAGTGGAGCGACGCCTCGTTGCGGCTGCCTGGAACGCGTTGAGCGTGAGAACGTCCGCATGGAAGAAGCTCCTTTCCTACAAACCCCCGGCTGCTCCAATAGTTCATTGACTCATTGATCTGGCAGGCGAACGACTCGCCGACTAATAAGTCAATGGAAACTTGGATATCGACGGTGTTAATGAGGAGTGTCGCGAGATAACAGAGCTCGCGTCATCAGACTCCAGGACGAACACGATCCGCCCCAAGATCACGCCAAACGGGACAGAGCTTAGCAGAATCCGACGAGCAGGTATGTCCCGAAAATGCACTCCCGCCTCGGACAGGCGGCCCCGCACCGGAATGTGGTGTCTGGGCCTCGAGAGAACGTCGCCGCAATCGCGGGTTGGACGCGCGAGTGGGTCAGTCGGGGATCAGGACCGACCGGAGGGCCGGCCCTGATGGGGACGCCGCCGAGTCCCGATTCCCGCCTTAATCCGTCGCCCCCCGGACCGTCGGGTACTTGATGCCAAGCTGCTCGAGATACGTCTTGTGCTTCGTCGGATCGAAATAGAGCTTCTTCATCTCCGCGCGGTACTTGTCGAGCGTGTCCTTGTTCAGCCAGATCGCCGGCTTGTCCTCGGGTCGGATGAGCGGCGTGTACTTCATGTCCTTGGTCTGCACGTTGGTGAAGTAGTCCCACGCGTCCTTGAGGAGCGCCGGTTTCAGCAGCAGGTCGATCAGCATCATGGCGTGCGCCTTCGCGCCGGCGGTCGCCCCCTTGTGGGCGATCGGGGTGGCCATCGCGATGGCGTTCGACCAGTTGTGCCCCGGCAGATTCGGGATGTTCGAGGGAAAGCGCAACGTGATGGTCGGGACGTTCCACGAGATGTCACCGATGTCGTCTGACCCGCCGCCGCGCTTGTCCTCTTCCGGAATCGGGCCTTCGAGCTTGTCGAGCTCGGTCGCGAGCCCTTTGTCGGCCACCTTGAGCTCGCGCTGCAGCGCCTTCGCCAGCCGCTGATCGTCCTCGCTCCACTCGGGCAGCCCGACCTTCTTGATGTTTTCGGTCATCGCCTCGGCGAGCGGCTTGCTGAAGTGCCCCGGCCAGGCCGAACCCAGGACTTCGCTCGAGGCCAGCGTGGTCCCGGTCATCAGGGCGGCGGCCTTGGCGATGGTTTCGCCGGTGTCCCAGAGCTCCTTGACGCGCGGGTAGTCGGTCTCGCGGAAGAAGTACCAGACCGACGCGCGCGGCGGAACGACGTTCGGTTGATCGCCTCCGACCGGGATGACGTAGTGCGACCGGTGTTGGATCCTCAGGTGCTCGCGGCGGAAGTTCCAGCCGATGTCCATCAGCTCCACGGCGTCGAGGGCGCTGCGGCCGCGCCACGGATTGCCGGCGCTGTGGGCACTCTCCCCCTGGAAGTTGAAGCGCACCGAGACGAGCCCGTTGCCCGACGTCGAGCCCCACGCGGTCGACAGATTGTTGCCGACGTGGGTGAAGAGCACGGCGTCCACGTCCTTGAAGTAGCCTGCTCGCACGAAATACGCCTTCGTGCCGACCAGCTCCTCGGCCACACCCGGCCACACCTTGATCGTTCCGGAAATCTTCTCGCGCTCCATCAGCTTCTTGATCGCGAGAATCGCCGTGACGTTCACCGCCTGCCCGGCGCTATGGCCTTCGCCGTGGCCCGGCGCGCCTTCAATGAGCGGGTCGTGATAGGCGACCCCCGGCTTTTGTGACGACTGCGGAATGCCGTCGATATCGGCGCCCAGCGCAATCACCGGTTTGCCGGAGCCCCATGTGGCCATCCAGGCGGTCGGAATCCCGGCGATGCCATGCTCGACGGTGAATCCGTTCTTCTCGAGGATGCCGGTCACATACTTCGACGTCTCGAATTCCTGGAATCCGAGCTCGCCGTAGCTGAAGATCTGATCCACCATCTGCTGCGTGAAATCTCTCATCGCCTCGACTTCCGCAACCGCGTCCTTCTTGAGCGCCTCGACGCGCGCCCCCTCTCTCGAGACCGTGCCGGCTGTCGTTTTCGCCTTGGTCTTCTGCTGAGGCGCCGCCATGAGCGCGCCGCCCAGGACCGCGATCACGCCGAGCGTGCCAATCACCCGTCTTGCGCGCATGTCTTCCTCCGATGTCGATGAGGCAAGTGTGAAGAGAGCACGCAGCCTACCAGACAATGCGCGGTTCTGTCCAAGCCACGGCCGCCGCTCCGGTGAATGGCATAATAGACGCCATGGCCCTTCAGCTCGATCGGTTGGGCCGGCCGCTTCGCAGCCTCCGGCTGTCCGTGACGGACCGCTGCAATATCCGCTGTTCTTACTGCATGCCGGAGGCGGATTACGTGTGGCTGCCGCGCCAGGACATCCTGACGTTCGAGGAGATCGTTCGGCTCGTCGACGTCTTCATCGACCTTGGTGTCGATCGCGTCCGGCTCACCGGCGGCGAGCCGCTGATTCGCAAGAATCTCCCGCACCTGGTCGAGTTGCTTGCCGAGCGATCCGCTCTGAGCGAGATCGCGCTTACGACAAACGGCATCCTCCTCCCGGACCACGCTGCCGATCTCAAGCGTGCGGGCCTCGACCGGGTCACCGTCAGCCTCGACACCTTGAGACCCGATCGGTTTCGTGCGCTGACGCGATACGACGAACACGCGCGCGTGCTCCGCGGGATCGATGCCGCCATCGAAGCCGGCTTTCGCGGACTGAAGCTCGACGCCGTCATCCTTCGCGGGGTGAACGACGATGAGCTGGTACGTCTGCTGGAATATGGAACGCAGATTCAGGCGGAAGTGCGGTTCATCGAGTACATGGACGTAGGTGGCGCGACGCGCTGGGCCTGGCAGGATGTCGTCTCGCGGCGCGAAATGCTCGATCGTCTCGAGCGTCACTACGGCCCCGTCACACCCGTCGTCGAGGACACGTCAGCGCCCGCCGCTCGATTCACGCTGCCGGACGGAACGACATTTGGGGTCATTTCCTCCACGACCGAGCCGTTCTGCCGACGATGCGATCGCAGCCGCCTGACAGCCGATGGACTCTGGTACCTCTGCCTGTATGCAACCGAGGGGATCGATCTGCGCGCGCCGCTCCGCGGCGGGATGAGCCGCGCGGCCGTGCGTGATCTGATCGCGTCACGCTGGCAGGCGCGCGTCGATCGCGGGGCGGAGGAACGCCTGCAGTCGAAGGATCGGCATGCCTTCATCACGGTTGGCCGTCTCAAGAAAGACGCGCATCTCGAGATGCACACGCGCGGCGGCTAGACATCTCCTAAGGCCTGAATCTGAACAAATGGGGTTAGCTGATGCCTCTGTGCTCTCGCGGCCTTCCGCGGGTCAGGCGCTACCTCGATGAGAGCCATCGATCGACCTGAATCGGGTCAAGGCATCGTTCTTCTCGATTGAGTGCCTCACACGACCGGCTCCGGCGTCTCCTCCCTGGACTTCTTCAATCCCTGAATCTGGATGACGGGCCGGGCCTCTTCCTTCAGCACGACCTGGCGATAGAGCGCGGCCATCCGCGCGTTCTCCTGCTGCTGCTTCAGCCGCTCGGCCCGCGCGCGCAGCTTCTCTTCGCGCGCATTCCTGGCAATCCCCGCCGCGTCGAGATCCGTCTGGCGGCCCGCCGCGACCGCGACCGGATTGAGCACGAGGTGATGCTCGATCGAGTCGAGCTGCACGCTCCTGCCGCCCGCGAAGATCTCATGACGGCCATGTTCTTCGTACCACCGAGTAAGCGTGGCGGTCATGTGCATCTTCTCGATGATCTGCCGCCAGCCGATGCCGGTGTTGTACGCGCAGAAGGAGATCTCCCCTTCCTCGGTCGCGTACGGGATGATGCAGCGCTCGGTGCGGCGGAAGTCGTAGTTGAAGAGATCCTGGAACCACATGCCCGCGATGAACAGGAAGTTCCAGCGGTCCGACCGGCGCTTCTCGATGTCCTCCAACGTGCGCTCGCCGTCTACCCGCCCGTACGCGCCGCGCTGCGCCTTCTTGGTCGCGCCGAAGGTCTTGTCGAACTTCGTCATCAAGTCGAGCAGCCTGAAATGGGTCGGCGCCTTGAATGGGTCGTAGTTCCGCATCAGCGAGAGCGCCATCCCGAAAATCGAGAAGACCCTGCCGCGCGCGGCGTCGTTGATCTTCGCGATGTCCTTGGCAAGCCGCCCGGCGTCGACGAACGCGGTGAAGGGCACGGCCTCCTTGGTCTCCTTGTCGATCATCACGGCCATGCCGACGCCGCAGTTCGGATGACAGCCGCAGTTCAGCTGCCCCCACTCCGCCCGCGGTCCATGCACCAGGTCGGACCAGTCGGTGAAGGTCCCCATGAAGGAAATCGGGAACCAGTCGCGCGCCGGCTCGCCGATGCCGGTCTGTTTCTTCACGTCGTAGGCCAGGTGGGACAGCGTGTACCGCTGGGCATGCCGCCGCTCGTCGGTGATCTCCTCGTCGCGACCGGTAAACGACACCGGCTGGAACGAAAGGAAGTTGATCTTCTTCGGATTGTCGAGCGCGAACTGAATGATCCGTCCGACCTGCTCGTTGTTGATCCCGTTGACGATCGTGACGACGGGAACGATGTCGACGCCATTGTTGTGCAGGTTCTCGATGGCGCGCAGCTTGACGTCGAACAGGTTGCCGACCATCCGGTGCGCGTTCGCGGCGTTGCCGATACCGTCGAACTGCAGATAGACGTAACGCAGTCCGGCTTCCGCGGCGGCGCGACAGAACTGTGGACTCTTGGCGAACTCGATTCCATTGGTCGCCGCCTGCACGCTGTTGTACCCGACTTGGCGGGCATAGCGGACCGCATCGAGGAAGTACGGCGAGATGGTCGGCTCGCCGCCCGAGAACTGCACCGACAGCTGACGCTTCGGCTTGATGGAGATCGCGTTGTCCAGCAGCGTCTTGATCTCCTCCCAGCTCAATTCGTGCACGAACCCGACCTGGTTCGCGTCCATGAAGCACGGATCGCACATCATGTTGCAGCGGTTGGTCAGGTCGACCGTCAGGACCGCGCCGCGCCCGTACTTGATGGTGCTGCTGCCGTGGTGGTGCAGCTTCTCGTCGCTGTGCGCGCGAATGTCGCTGCCGGGAAAGCTCTCTTCGAGATGGCGGAAGAAGGCGGTGTCGATCGCCATCACGTCCTCGAAGTGCCCGTGGAC